>JBEKXO010000233.1:0-7305 GCA_049511995.1 Terriglobales bacterium | reverse complement strand
ACAGTCCCACCCAGCATTAACGATCGTGTTCGTGCAGAGGATAAAGGCATAGTATGCGGGCAGACCCCGGTTGCACCCCATATTAAATCAAACATATAGATTCGCGGTGCGGGGCGAAGGCTCCGAAAGTTTTTGCTTCTGCTAGATTATTTTGTTATGAAACCGAGCCGAAGTTTTGCCAGCGATAACAACGCAGTGGTGCATCCGGAGGTGCTCGAGGCGATTGGGCGCGCCAATCAAGGGCATGTGGTGGGGTATGGGAATGATCCGTACACGGAATCGGCGGTGGGAAAGTTTCGCGAGCAGTTTGGAGCCGATGTCGCAGTTTTTTTGGTTTTTAACGGGACGGCGGCGAATTCGCTGAGTTTGCAGGCGCTGACGCGGCCCTATCACGCGGTGCTGTGTCCGGAGCTTTCCCATATTTATACGGATGAATGCGGCGCGCCCGAAAAGTTTACGGGCTGCAAGCTGCTGCCACTGGCGGCGCCGGAGGGGAAGTTGAGCGTCGAAACGGTGGCGCACGCCTATCACGGAATCGGCGACCAGCATCATGTGCAGCCGCGCGTGATTTCGATTACGCAATCGACGGAGATGGGAACCGTATATAAGCCGTCGGAGATCGAAGCGCTGGCGCAATTTGCTCATGAGAGGAAGATGTTCCTGCACATGGATGGGGCGCGGATTTCAAACGCGGCGGCGGCGCAGCGGCTGAGCCTGCGGCAGGCGACGCGGGATTTGGGCGTGGACGTGCTTTCGTTCGGCGGGACGAAGAACGGGTTGATGGGCGCTGAGGCGGTAGTGTTTTTTCGGCCCGAACTGGCAGAAGACTTTTTATTTTTGCGCAAACAAGGGATGCAATTGGCTTCGAAGATGCGCTTCCTGTCGGTGCAGATGGAGGCGCTGCTGACGAACGATTTGTGGCGGCGCAATGCGGAGCATGCGAACCGCATGGCGCGGCTGCTGGAGCAGGAAGCGCGGAAAATTCCGCGGGTCAGGGTTGTGTACCCGGTAGAGGCGAACGGAGTATTTGCGCAGATTCCCCGCGAAGCGATCGCGAAGATACACGAGCGGTACTTTTTCTATGTGTGGAGCGAAGAGGAGTCGGTGGTGCGCTGGATGTGCTCGTTCGATACGACGGAAGAAGATGTGCGGCAGTTTGCGGAATTTGTGGGGGAGGTGGTGGGCAGGCTGCCCAATTGAAGGGGGATGGGGTTTGGTTTGAGCAGCGGAGGGGACAGCGCTCCTGAGATGCGATGAGGCGACCCCGTCACGCGATGTTATTTCTTACGTGCCTTGATTTTTGCCCATCGTGCGCGCTGCGCGGCTGCAATCTTGCGGCGTCCGGCGGCTGAAATCGTACGCTTTTTGCGAGCGGTGGCTGGGGCAGGCTTAGTTCCGTGGAGGTAAACCCTCCCGAAGGTGGTGAGCGCAGCGGAAACGCGGAGGAGCTCATTTTCAAGGCGCGAGCGTTCCTGCTGCAATTGTTTGACTACGGTATCGATGAGTGTTTTTGCCATTCAGTAATTCTAGCACCTGGAAAGTGGGCAGCGAGGCGGTTCATCGCAGAGAGGGTGAGTCAAGTTGTGAAGTATTCCGGCTTTCGGACGTTTCCCGTTGTGGGGCTGGTGAAAGCAGGATTTCGCTAAACGAAGACGACTGTCTTGTTCTGGTAGACGAGGACGCGGTTCTCCAGATGCCAGCGCACGGCGCGCGAGAGCACGACCCTTTCCAGGTCGCGGCCCTTGCCGACCATGTCGTCGACGGTGTCGCGGTGAGAGACGCGCACGACGTCCTGCTCGATGATGGGTCCTTCGTCGAGGGTCGCGGTGACGTAATGGCTGGTGGCCCCGATCAGTTTGACTCCCCGCTCGAAGGCCTGGTGATAGGGTTTCGCTCCGATGAAAGCGGGTAGAAAAGAATGGTGGATATTGATCATGCGCAGCAGGTACTGGGCGACGAAGTCGGGGCCGAGAATCTGCATATAGCGCGCGAGCACGACAAGGTCGACATCCTGCCCGAGTAGAGCGAGCATTTCGCGCTCCGACTCACGCTTGTCTTTTGGATTACGCAGTAGGTGGAAGGGGACGCGATAGAAATCGGCCAACGGCTTGGCGTTGGGGTGATTGCTGATAATCATGACGATGTCGCAGGCTAGCTCTCCGGCGCGGTGGCGATAGAGCAGGTCGGCGAGACAGTGGTCATAGGTGGAAACCAGGATGGCCATCCTGGGGCGGTAATCGGATAACGCCAGGTGGTACTTGATGTGGAATGGTTCGGCGAGAGGCTTGAAGTGGTTATCGAAGTCGGAGATTGGGATGTCGAAGCCCTCGAGATCCCATTCGATGCGAGAGAGGAACAGGTCGCGGCCGCTATCGAGATGGTCGTCGCTGTGCAGGATGCTACCGTTGTGCGCGACCAGGAATTCGGAGATGGCCGCGACGACGCCTTTGCGAGCGAGCGGCATGGGAGTACTCAGGAGCAGGACAGCGGTATTTTTCATTTTCGCACTGCCATTATTCTTCCCCGAATCATTTTCCGCTGCTCAATGCCAATGCCCTACCCCATCAGCAGGCCGCCATTCACATTCAGCACATGGCCGGTGATATAGGCAGCTTCGTCGGAGGCCAGGAAGCGGACGGCGCTGGCTACGTCTTGCGGTGAACCCACGCGGCCCAGCGGGATCTGTTTCACAGCGGTTTGCTTGAATTCTTCGCTGAGCGCCGCGGTCATGTTGGTGTCGATGAATCCCGGAGCCACGGCGTTGACGGTGATGTTGCGGGAGGCTACTTCGCGGGCCATGGCCATGGTGAGGCCGATCAGGCCGGCCTTGGATGCGGCGTAGTTTGCCTGGCCCGCTTGGCCCATCTGGCCGAAGACGCTGGTGATGTTGATGATGCGTCCCCAGCGCTGCTTGAGCATGGAGCCGATGACTTGCTGGATGCAGAGATAGGCGGAGGTGAGGTTGGTGTTGAGGACGGCGTCCCAGTCGGCGCGCTTCATGCGCATGACGAGTTGGTCGCGGGTAATGCCGGCGTTGTTGACGAGGATGTCGATCTTGCCGAATTGGGCGAGCGCGGCTTTGACGCCGGTTTTGACCTGATCTTCGTCGGCTACGTCGATGGCGAAGGCGGCGGCTTGGGCTCCGGTTTTTGTTATTTCGGCTACCAGTTCGTCCAGCTTTTGCTGATTGCGGGCGGCGGCGGCTATGGTCGCTCCCTTGTGGGCTAGGGCTAGCGCGCAGGCGTGGCCGATGCCTTGGGACGCTCCGGTGACCAGCGCTACGCGTCCTTCTAGTGTCATTAGGGCTCCTTGAGCTATGAGCTTGTTAAGCGAACTTGGAATCTATTTTTTGGAGCGATTTGTGGAAGGGAGGATTATAAATGGCGGCGGTGGCGCGGGGTGGCAGTTAGGTTTTGGCCGAGAGCGTCGCGGTTAGCGACAGCTGCCGAGCTTCGCTCGGCTGGACAGGTGAGGGCACCCTTCGACAAGCTCAGGGCAGGCTCTGTCCCTACGTGATTGTTCCTAATATCTTGGCGGTTTGGCTAGCTGGCTTGCTTGGCCGCTTGGGATTTCTGGGCTAGGATTTGATCGATTTTTTCGCACAAGGTTCGTTTGGAATAGGGCTTGGCAAGAAAATACATGTGCGATTCGGGCGATTCAGTCTCGAACCCGGGATTGGGATAGCCCGAGGTGACCAGCACGGCCAGCGTGGGCGAATGCCGGCGGAGATCGCGACCTAATTGCTGTCCAGTGCCGCTGGGCAAAATCATGTCGGTCATCACCAGATCGATCTTACGTGGGGGGTCTTTTTGCGGGTGCTCCTGCTGCTGGTACCGCTGGTAAATATTCAAGGCTTGTGGCAGATCGCAGGCGGAAAGAACTTCAAAGCCGGCGCTTTCGAGAATACCGCTGGTGGCTTCGCGCACAAAAGGTTCGTCTTCAACGAGGAGAATAATTCGCCGCGGGGAAAGATCGTCGGCGCGGATATATGGTTGAAAAGTCACGATTATTCTCCGCTAATGTCTGGCAGTTCTCTGAGCAATCCCATTACCGCGTGATTGTATGCGCTCCGCACTAAAGCGGGATGAGGTGCGCCAGTCGGAGCGGGGATTTACTTCGCCTTAGTGAGAATCGTCTGCCTGGGATCGAGGAGTATCTTGCGCGCAGCATGTGGAGCGGGCAAATGGAACGCAGTCTCCTGGCCGTCGGCCAGCACTTCGCCAAGGAAGGTTAAGGTGTTGCCGGGCATGGCAGCGTAGACGGGGACGGCGGTAACGAGATCGTTGGGCGCGTCCTTTTGAACGATTACGCCCGTGACGGTGGTCACGCCATTCTTCTCGTTGAAATGAACTTCGTGAGCTTCCAGACGTGGAATGGCTGTGCCTTCGATCCAACTTTTTAGGAACCAGTCGAGCTTGTGATGATTCTCGTACCAAAGTGGGCGAGGGAGTTCCTCTTCGAAAACGCGGAGGAGTTCCTGGGTGCTGATGCTTTTTCCCGCATAACGCTCGCGGATTTTGCGCAACCCGCGAAAGAATGGTTCTTCGGACAGTGAATGGGGCCGCCCTTTTTGGGAATGAGTTGCTGCTTCCGCATCGCGCAACATCGTGCGCAGCATATGAAACAGCCAGGTGCCGCGTTCGTAGCTGATCTCGTCGTATCCGTTGGGGAAATGGGAGGAATCGAGGCGCTGCCCAAAGGTGACGGGGCCGGCATCACGGAGCCACTCTCCTTCGTTATTCTTGCTCAGAAGATCGGAACGATATTTGTCCAGGACCTGGCGGAATTGGACGGGATTCTGTTGCTCGAGCATCAGTAGGGATGCATAGTTGGCGAGGCCCTCGGAGATCCACTGATCGCGATAATTGTTCCAGAGTACGAGATCGCCCCACCATTGATGCGCGGTCTCATGGACAAGGACCTGGTTGTCGATTTCGCGGGCGACCGCGCCGAGATGAAGATCGGCCTGCTCATGGGGGCTGAGAAAAGCGAAGCTCGAGAGGAAGACCAATCCGGGCCAGCCCTGGCTCATCAGCCCCGGCATCTGGGTCAGCGCGAGCGAATCGTAAGGATAGGGGCCGAACCACTGGGAGAAACTGGTGATCGCCAGGGCGGCGCGGTCGGCCACGGCTTGCGCATCGCGCGCGGGCGAGGGCGGAGGAGGAGAGACGACAACGGGATCTATCGGACTCAATCTTTGGCGAGGATTCGAGGGGAGAATCGGCGAAACGACCTCGTCCTGCGCTTTGGGAAACGATTTTTCCACTCCCTTCGTGCCGTATGCCTCGACAACGACATTGCCCGCCCTCGCTTCGGCGCGAACGTATTTGCCCAGGTTGAATCCGGCGACGGGGATGGGGCGCTCGGAGACCCAGCGCGATACTTTGTCAGTGCCGTCGTCCGCGTTTGTTTCGCCGACTTCGCCGACGGCGCGCGAGGTTGGCTTTCCGGTAGCTACGAGCGTCCAGTCCTGGGGATAGTGAAACTCTATGTCGAACTGGGCAGGGCTCAAACCAAAATTGGGATACCACGTGCCGCGCTCGCCGACATAGAGCAATCCCTTGCCGGCTTCGGAGAGGACGTCACCCGCATAACGAAAATGCAGTTTTAATTCCTGCCGGGGGGCGAGCGGAGCGGGAAACACAACCGCGACGAGATCGTTTCCTTTGCGGCGGAGTTCGCTTCCCTCGATGGCGGGGTTTTGAATGAAGTCGACGGGGCGGCCATCGGACTCGATCGCCTCGACTTTGAGATAACGGGACAATTCAAAGAGCAGCGTGCGTTCGCCTCCGCTGAGAATGTGGACATTGACATCAGTGGAGGCCCGCAAGCGGGTCGGGGGTTCGACGGAGGCACGAATGCGGAAGTTGGTGATCGACGCGTCAACCACGGGCGGAGCGGCACTCCCGGCGGGCGCGAAGGAGGTCCAGATATCGAAGAAGAGGTTGCCATCTTTCATCCGCGGCTGGCCTGCCCAGAGAGGCTCGGCGTTGGCCGGGTCCCAGACGACTTCGAAGCCACCAAGCATCTTGCCGAGCAGATGGGCGTGCAACAAGGGCTGAAAGTTTCGTGCGGAGTCGTTCCCGGCGGAGGTGGGAAGAAAGTGGCTGAAGTCGAGGAGCAGGCGGAGTCCGTCAAACCCGGCGAGGGCGAGGCTGGTGTCGTTCCACTGTTTGATGAACTCCGCGGCGTCCTCTGCCGGCGTAAGAAAGGGCTGCAACACCGCTGCGGTGTCATCGTTGAAGCGCAGATAGCCAGTGCTGAACTGCTCTTCGAGAATCGCCATGCCGGTAAAGAGGGCGAGCGATCCGCGCTCGGCGCGGTTTGGCGGACGCAAGCGCACCTCGCCTTCTCCGTCGAAGAAAGCTCCGGTGGTGCGTCCGCAGATGTCTTCGGTGAAAGCCAGCGTGCCGTCATCGAAATCGATGTGGAGGTTGGGGCGGTCGATGGTGGCGCCGCGGACGTGGTAGACGCGTTGGGGATCGAGGCCGATGGAATGGATGCGGGCATAGAGAGCGCTGGTCGTTTGGGGACACTGCGGGCTTGGCTCGGCCGCGTGAGCGTAGGCGGCGGCAGCCAGGAAACAGCAGGCCAGCGCGATGGTTTGCCGTTTCATAGGCAGTTCTCAGTTCTCGGTTCTCAGTTCTCTGAAAAACCAGAGAACGATTCGGCTTCGACTGGGAACTGAGAACTGGAAACTGGGAAATTTTTCGCTGTCCCCGGTTGCAGCACCTTGGTCACCTTACTGGCCCCCAGCGCGGTTGCTAGAATCAGCCGAATGCGAGTCCCCGCCCTTATCGTCATTCTAGTGCTTGTGATGCTGGCGCTTGTGCTGGCGCTGCCCGCGTCCGCCGACGTCATTCATCTCAAGAATGGGCGCACCATCTGGGCGGATCAGGTTCGCGAGAATAAAGATCGCATCGAATACGATCTTGGCGAAGACACTTATGCGATTCCGAAGTCTTCGGTCGAGCGCATAGAGAGTGGTGGCATTGCCCCGGTTCACGCGAGTTCTGGAGGCGGCGGTGGAGCGATCGATGTTACTCCGGAAGCGCCTTCTTTCAGCCACGAGGCCGATGTCGCCGGGAAAGTCGTACATGACGGGAAGGTCGATACCGAGGCGCTTTCCAGTGTGGCGCAAACCGGCAATTCGGAACTTGCCGCCACGGCATATTTTCTGGCGGGGAAGCATGAGTCCGATCACGGCAACTTTCCTCGTGCCAGGGTCTATTATGAGTCGGCGCTGCGCTTTCAGCCCGATAACGCAACGTTGCTGATCTATTACGCGGCCACGCTTTTGCGCAC
>JBEKXO010000232.1:0-7325 GCA_049511995.1 Terriglobales bacterium | reverse complement strand
CGCCGTCAGAGCGGCTTGCGCTGTCTCCGTATCCAGCGCAGCACGGCTCCTGACTCGGGACCAGATGCCGGATATCAGGAGTCCGGCGACCGCAATCAGGGCAATTGCCAAGCCCACCCAACGTTTGTGCGGACGCTTCGCTACGTCCGCCTTAACCGGAGCTGTTTGACCAGCGATTTGTCTATCTTCAGTTTGAGTCAGCATAAGTAACTCCACACAGCTTGACGCCTAGAGTCCTTTCTCCGGGGCGGAATGCTGGCGTGAACCTTGCAGCACGCTGAAAAATGCCGGAACAAAGAACAGCGTCGAAACCGTCGCGAAAAGCAGACCCCCAATCACCGCCCGGCCGAGGGGAGCGTTTTGTTCGCCGCCGTCGCCTAATCCGAGAGCCATGGGCACCATTCCGATGATCATGGCCAAAGCGGTCATCAGCACCGGCCGAAAACGTGTAAATCCCGCCTCTAGCGCGGCAGCAACAGAATCCATTCCTTCGGTCATTTTTTCTGTGGCAAAACTCACCACCAGAATGCTGTTTGAGGTTGCGACGCCCATGCACATGATGGCTCCCATCAGTGCGGGCACGCTCAGAGTCGTGTGTGTGATGAATAAGAACCACGCAATTCCGGCGAGCGCTGCAGGCAGCGCGGAAATCATGATGAAAGGATCAAGCCAGGACTGAAAGTTGACCACGATCAGCAGGTATACAAGTACGATCGAAAACGCCAGTCCACTGAGAAGTCCGACGTAGGATGCTCGCATGGTCTGTACCTGCCCTCGAACCACGACTCGAGAACCGCGCGGCAGTTGCTGGCGCGTGGCATCAATGATCTTGTTGATGTCACTGGCCACGCCACCGAGGTCGCGACCCGCGACAGAACCGTAGATGTCAATGACTGGCGCAACGTTGTAGTCAGAGACGACAGCCATTCCTGTTCCGCGCTGCGTGGACACCAGACTGGCCATGAGCGATGGAGGAGCAGTTGGGTCGGAGCCTGTGATCGGAACGTTCTCAAGATCCTGTAGAGTGTCCGTGCGATATTGCGGCGTCTGGGTCGCTATTTGATAGCTGACATGATTCTTGGGGTCGACCCAAAACGTCGGTGAAGTCTGGAAGCTACCGCTCAGGGACACCAGCAAATTCTGCGCAATATCGTGAGCAGTAAAACCCAACTGCTCAGCCTTAGTACGTTCAACTCTGAGGCGGAGATACGGCTCATCGAAGGGCTGCTGAATCCGCAGATCGGTTGCTCCGGAAACATACCTCATTTTCGCGAGCATGTTGTCGGCGTAGATCCGGTTTCCCTCCAGGTTGTTCCCGACAATCTGAACGTCGATAGGCGCGGGCAATCCAAAATTGAGAATCTGCCCAACCATGTCAGCGGGCAAGAAAGCGAATGACACACCCGGAAAGTCTTTCGGCAGCGTCAGACGAAGCTGGTGAACGTAGTTATCCGTGGAATGATGTTTGGCGGACAGGGTCACAAGAATGTCGGCGTCCGATGTGCCAACCGGCGCTGAATTGCTGTAAGAAAGATTGATACCGCTATAGGGCAGGCCAATGTTGTCGATAACACTCTGGACCTCCGCCGCCGGAATCTCCTTCCGAATCGCCTGCTCTACCAGATCGCAAAGGTTCGCGGTCTCTTCAATGCGCATTCCCGTCGGAGCGCGCATGTGAAGTTTGAACGTGCCGCTGTCAACGCTGGGGAAGAAATCTCGACCAAGCCACGGAACCAGGATTGCCACCGATCCGAGACTGGCAGCGAAGAAGGCAAACAGAAACGCCGGCCGGTGATGGAGGCACATCTCCAACAGGCCGCGGTAACTGCCACGAAATCTCTCAAAGGCGGCTTCAAAACGCTTCTGCATCCGCACCAGCGGATTGCGGCTGGGCGCCGCTCCGGCATCATGTCTGTCTCCCCGCAACAAATACTTGGCCATGGTCGGAACGATGGTCCGTGAAAGAAAATACGAAGCCAACATAGCGAACACTACTGCTTCGGCAAGCGGCACGAACAGGTATCGCGCCACGCCAGAAAGCAAGAACATCGGAGCAAACACGATGCAGATCGAGAGCGTGGAAACAAACGCGGGGGTCGCGATTTGCGAAGCACTGTCGAGAACGACTTCGTCCATATTCTTCTCGGGTTCTGCCTCGCGATTGCGATTGATGTTCTCGACCTCGACGGTGGCGTCGTCCACCAGAATCCCAACCGCCAAAGCGAGTCCCCCGAGCGTCATGATGTTGATCGTTTGACCGATCGCGCTGAGCACAATGATCGACGTCAAAATCGCCAGCGGGATAGAAGTCGCGATGATCACCGTGCTTCGCCAGCTACCCAGAAACGTGAGAATCATGAAAGAAGTCAGACACGCGGCGATCAATGTTTCTCGGACCACGCCACTGATCGCGGCACGAACAAAAATCGACTGATCCGCCAGCGGCGTCATCTGCAGTTGGGGTGGAACTGTCGCCGCGATTTGAGGCAGAAGGCCTTTTATGCCAGCGATTACGTTCAGCGTTGACGCATCCCCTGCTTTTTGGATCGTCAACAAAACTGAACGCTGCCCATTGACCTTGACGATATTCGTCTGCGGAGGAAAACCGTCGCGTACCCAGGCGACATCCTTGATGTAGATGGTCGTACTACCAATCGTCTTGATTGGAATGCGGTTCAGGTCCGCGATCGTCTGCGGGGCTGCATTGGGAATGGAAACGTCGTATTCCCTGGAGCCGATCTTGGACGTTCCAGTGGGCAGAATCAGGTTTTGCAGGCTGATCGCATTGACCACATCCAGCGCGGACAGGCCCTTCGACTGCAAGGCCGTTGTGTTGAGATCAACTTGTACCTGACGTTGCTTTCCTCCATAAGGATAGGGCACCGATGCGCCGGGTACTGTGATGAGCTGCGTGCGAATGAAATTCAGCCCATAGTCGTTGAGTTGTTGTTCCGATAGATTCTGCCCGGAAAGGGCCAATTGGAGTACAGGCACACTCGATGCGCTGTAGGCAAGAATAAGTGGCGGCGTTGTTCCGGCAGGCAACTGCCTAAGTTGGGTCTGAGAGACAGCCGTAATCTGCGCGATACCCTGCTCAATGTTCGCAGTCGGTTGGAAGAAGACTTTGACAACCGCAGTTCCATAAAGCGACTGCGATTCGATGTGCTCGATGTTGTCGACGGTGGTAGTGAGCGACCGCTCCGTGATGCTGACAATTCGATCGCTCATGTCCTCCGGAATGAGACCGTTGTAGTTCCAGATGATGCTGACGACAGGAATGTTGATGTTCGGAAAGATATCGGTTGGTGTACGAACAATCGCCAGTCCACCCAGTATCAGAATGAGTATGGACAACACCACAAAGGTGTAAGGCCGGCGCAATGCTAGTCGGACAATCCACATAAAATCTCTTCCTGTTTGAGCCTATTTCTTCGCAATACTTGGCAGCGGCATAGAATTCCGGCGTGCATTAACTCGTGGGCCGATCCCCCGGCGCATCCATCGCCTCAGTTTCGTGCGTGCTCGCGCTAACCGCGCTTTCACCGTTCCCTCCGGCACGCCCAGAAGGTGTGCTGCTTCGCTCGTGGTCAGACCATCCAAGTCGCGCAACTGGAATGTCTTGCGCAACGAAGGCGAGAGCTGCGTCGCGAGTTCTTCGAGGCGCGCCTGCATTTCGGACGTTCGACACTCATCTTCCGGATTCGGCCGACAGTCCGCCAATTGTTCTGACATAGGGTGTTCCTGCTCCTCGCCAATGGGTTCGTCCAGGGAGACATGGATGTGGCGTGCCCGCTTGCGCAACTGCATGCGCGCCGAGTTCAACACGATGGCGGTTAACCACGTCGATATCTGCGCCTCGCCCCTGAACTGGTCGATATGCTTGCAAGCGGACACGAGTGCGTCCTGAACCGCATCCTCCGCGTCCGCCGCATTGTCCAGGAAACGATGAGCGCTTCTGCAGAACGAGGCTCGGCAGCGCGAAAGAACCCTGTTCATTTCCTCGTGTTCGCTGTGGCCGCTGCAGACCTTGAGCCGCGGTTCGCTTGTGGTGTATGCCTGTGCCTCGTGCACGTTACTTTCCTCCCGGTACAAAGGCAGGAGGCACGTTGCGTTCCAATCAAGTGCGTATGGCTTAACGGGCTATTTTGCGCGGAACGGGCGACTGCGCGATTGGATCGTTCTATGAGGGGGTCAGGTAAACGTCCGGCGATTGACAGGATGTCCGCATTTCGACAGGTTCGGACTTCGGCGAAGCACACCACATTCGCGAAGCGAGAGGGTCGAACCTGCTCGCCAGTCTTTCGGATGGCGACGCAAACCCGGCAGCCTGACTCCGTTTACGACATATACAGGGAGCGGTCCGCCTTCGCAGTGGCGTTGATGATTCCAGAGAGGCGGGACTGCGAAGGCGGATGCCGTTCCGGTTGCATTGCCATATTGTTTTGTGATGCCGTGGCTCGGTATCGGTTGCATTTTTCTCGTAATTCACTTCCGCCAGGTGCCCCCATTCCAGCCCTCTTTTGGCTTGAGTGGGGCAACTCGCGCGGTGCGGGCGGTGCATTCGGAGGATGGGATGACGGCGGATTGGGTTCCGCTGCCGTATGAGGTGCTGAAGACGATTTCGAATCGCATTGTGCTAAAACTCCCCCTCAGCCTATTGAGGGAATTACCGAGGGCGAGACAACTTGAGGTAGCGGATGCCCCACTCATCGCGCACTTTGCGATGAGTGGGATTCCACGGTCGCACTTTCACGCATGTACCACTTGCAGCCCCAACACCTTCTCGAACCGATCAAAGTCCCGGTCGCGGTGCAGTAGTTGGTTGCTGGACGTCAGGCAGAACGTGGCAATCCAACAGTCGATGGTCTTGCGGACAGTGTAGCCATGCTGGCGCAGGGTGCGGTAGTTCGCGGCGGCGACGATTGCGTTTTCGGCACCTCCCGTGGGGAATACGTCGAACGTGAGGAGCTGATCTCGAATCCGTCGAAATTCGCCCGTGTCGCGAATGCCCTGGAGCACTTCGCAGAGGATCATGTCGGTCAGACCGATCCGCTGGAGCGGCATCTCGCGGTGAAGCCACTCCGTTTCTGGATTTGAATTGCCACCGAGATAGTCAATCCAAACGGTCGTGTCAATGATTACCATTCGAATCACCCGGTGTTGCGGCCCAGGCGGGATTGCTCAAGATTCCCTTCCCATTTCACTTTGCCGCGAAATCGCCGCATGCCGGTCTGGGATCGCGTTTGGATGAATAAACGAAGGGCGGCCTCGACCGTAGCCTTCTTCGTATCAATGCCGCCGAGCCGCATTGCCTGTCGCATCAACTCGTCATCGATGTCGATATTGGTCCGCATGGGGCATCCTCCTGGCGCAATCTGATGATGTGTAATGGTCTCACGTTTATGTGTATCGCGCAAATCACCTGTTACCACCTCGGCGAAAGGCTCCACTCGAGCCAAAAGAGGGCTTGAGTGGGCCACAGTTTCGGCACCTGGGCCGAATTGTCATTCTCGCAAACTGCAAGTCCCTCACTTCGTTCGGGATGACAAATCAGGGCGGGTGCTGATGGCATTCTTCTCATTGATGATTTTGCTGGCTTGCAACTAACATATCCCCATGCCTGTTGATATTGAAACTCTCACATCTTCTTATACGCGCATTCGCGCGGCTCGCGGGAACTCGCTTTCTTGCAAGGGGTGGCAGCAGGAGGCGGCTTTGCGGATGCTGATGAACAATCTTGATGAGGAGGTGGCGGAGCGTCCTCGAGATCTTGTCGTTTATGGGGGGACGGGGAAGGCGGCTCGGAATTGGGATTGTTATCACGCCATCGTGCGGTCGCTGCAGGCGCTGGAGAATGATGAGACTTTGCTGGTGCAATCGGGGAAGCCGGTGGGCGTGTTTAAGACGCATGAGTATGCTCCGCGGGTGCTGATTGCGAATTCGAATCTGGTGGGACATTTTTCTAACTGGGAGAAGTTCAACGAACTGGAGCGCGCCGGGCTGATGATGTATGGGCAGATGACGGCGGGATCGTGGATTTATATCGGCTCGCAGGGGATTGTGCAGGGGACGTACGAGACTTTTAATGCGGCGGGTGACAAACATTTTGGCGGCGATTTGAGCGGGAAGCTGATTGTTTCGGGCGGCATGGGCGGGATGGGCGGAGCGCAGCCTTTGGCGGCTACGATGACGGGCGCGGCGTTTCTGGGGATTGATGTCGATGTGGAGCGGATCAAGAAGCGGCTGAAGACGGGGTATTGCGATTTTCTCGTTACAACTCTCGATGAGGCTTTGCGGATTCTTAAGAATGCGGTGCGCAAGAAGGAAAATGTTTCGGTGGGGCTGGTGGGAAATTGTGCGGATATTATTCCGGAGCTGGCGGAGCGCGGGGTGGTGCCGGATATTTTGACCGATCAGACATCGGCGCACGACCCGCTGAATGGATATGTGCCGAATGGGATGACTTTAGAGGCGGCGCTGGAGTTGCGGGCGCGGGATCCTAAGAGTTATCAGGAACGGTCGCTGGATGCGATGGCTCGGCATGTTGAGGGGATGTTGCGGCTGCAGAAGATGGGGTCGGTGACGTTTGATTATGGAAATAATATTCGGACGTTTGCGTTTCAGCGTGGAGTAAAGAATGCGTATGACTTTCCGGGATTTGTGCCAGCGTATATACGGCCGCTATTTTGCGAGGGGCGGGGGCCGTTCCGGTGGGTGGCGCTTTCGGGCGAGGCTTCGGATATTGCGGTGACGGATGATCTGGTGCTGGAACTTTTTCCGGAGAACCGCAGCTTGCGGCGGTGGATTGAGCTGGCGCGGAAGCGGATTAAATTTCAGGGGCTGCCGGCGCGGATTTGCTGGCTGGGATACGGCGAGCGGGCGCGCTTTGGGCTGGCGATTAATGAACTGGTGAAGAAGGGGACGATCAAGGCTCCGATTGTGGTTGGACGCGATCACTTGGATTGCGGGTCGGTGGCTTCTCCGTTTCGCGAGACGGAGAGCATGAAGGATGGATCGGACGCGGTGGCGGATTGGCCGCTGCTGAACGCCATGTTGAATACTGCGGCGGGAGCGTCGTGGGTTTCGATACACAATGGCGGCGGCGTGGGGATTGGGTATTCGCTGCATGCGGGGCAGGTGACGGTGGCGGATGGGAGCGACATGATGGCGGCGCGGATTGAGCGCGTGCTGACGACCGATCCGGGGATGGGCGTGATTCGGCACGTGGACGCGGGGTATGAGGAGGCGAAGGAGTTTGCGGCCAAGACAGGCGTGAAGGTTCCGATGAATGAATAAGCTGAGGGTTGGACTCTTTGCCATTTGTT
>JBEKXO010000231.1:0-7327 GCA_049511995.1 Terriglobales bacterium | reverse complement strand
GCTGACGGAGACTACCTTTGATCTCGCCGGCACAATCAACCCAGAGGGTGCCCCATCCTTCGCGGCTTCTTCGCGAGGGTGGGCTGCCAGATGCCGACACCGGGGAATACCGTCCTTGTTCTTGTTTTTGGGCGGCGCAGCGGTTCACCGCTGCGATAAAAGGCCTCTTCTCAGTTCCGGCTTTAGCCGCTGAGGGAGCCTTCTGCGCGGATAATGTGTACACATGTGTGTATCATAAACGCAAACAAAGCAAACCGTCATGACGCAGAAAAATACTACCGTGAGATAGCAATATCATGGGCCACATACTAACGGGCTCGGCATTTAATCATGCGTGACAGGAACTTAGTTAGTCGCTAATATCGCATTTCCCCTCATCGGCCCACGAAATTAGATCGCAAGGTTAAGGGCAAGTAATGCCAATCAGACTTAGCAGGTATTTCGACGTCGAGCCTTCAGAGTTGAAAGCCCGCGGTGTTTTTGACGGCCACCTGGGAATCGACAACAAATTGTTTGTCGACCCGAAGCTGCTCAAGAAAACATTGCGGATTCCGGAGTTCTCGGGCGCTCGTAAGGACATAACGAAATACTTTTCTCAGGTCATTAAGCTGCTCAAGGCATCGAAAGAGCAGGGCGACATCGCATGGATCGAAGCGGAGAGGCGCATGAGGTTCAAAGAGGAAAATGGCGCGTCTCTTGGTTATGGGAAAGCGGGGAGCTACGGACGAGCAGTCGGCCCGCAATTGGCGCGGTCCTTGGCAAAACGTGCCAAGGAGATACTCGAGCTAGGTGTGGACGATCCCGAAATGTTCGAACTGATTGGCCTGTTCCAAGAGGACGTTGGAGCGGACCTGTTGAGTGACATGGCGGTATCGATTTTAAAGCCAAGATTTTTGAGTTTTACGCAACGAGTTACAGAGGAACTCGAGTTAGGGCCATCCAAACGCTTTCTAATGGAGGGAAGAGGGTGGAAGCTCCCGCTAACTCCGGACGGCAAACGAGCCCTGGTTTTGGTGCCGAAAGCATTCTTGAGCAAGCTGCCCGTCGCACTCGACAGAAGCGAGATTGATGAGGTAGCGCAATTCAATGCTGGTGTGAGACGCCAATGGAATGCGATGGTCGCAGCTGCTCGTAAAGACAAAGCCGATCCATCGAAGGACCAAATTAGGGAAATGTTGTTCGCCGACCCTAAGAATCTCGTTGACCTTATCCGCGTGTATCGTGAGTCGCCTGTTAAAGGGTATGACTTTGAGAAGGACGTAGACGGATTGTTGAATTGGGATTCGATAGGGCGGTCATCGGCCAGAGCCAATCCGCTGGACATTCCCGTCAAACACCCCACGAACTTGTCGGAAGTACGCACGGTCGTGGATTTGATATTGAAGAAATTCAAGAAGAACGTCGAGGAAAATCGACTCTACGAATTCTTATACCGAGACGATGGTAAGCCTAAGCATGAGGTATTTGCTCAGCGCCTGTTTTACGCTGTCGCGGATGCATATTGCGAAGCCAACAATGTTGACCTAAGCCGCGAACCAAACGCCGGGAACGGCCCGGTGGATTTCAAGCTCAGCAAAGGCTACAGTGCCCGCATCCTCGTCGAGGTCAAGAAATCAAGCAACTCGGACCTTGTGAACGGCTTCGTAAGACAATTACCGGAGTATGAGAAAAGCGAATCAACGGATGAATCAGTCTATTTGGTCGTGCGTGTCACTAAAGGGGACGCCTCCATCAAGAGTGTTATGAAATTGAGGGACAAGAGACTCGCTGAGGGAAAGAAAGTTCCTGCAATCTTTGTTGTAGACGGTCGCAGGAAAGACTCAGCGTCTAAACACAGAAAGAGGAGTAGGCGTAGTTGATTCCCTCATCACAATGGGCGCGTCACTCCTCGTCGCTTTCGAGAAGTGGCCTCGACGAGGTTCGCGACAAAACGATGTGCCAAATGCCTTGCTCCGACTGCTCCCGACTAACGACCATTCCTAAGACACCCTCGCAAAAATTTCTTGACTCCACCCCCTAGTAATGCAATAGTAAATCTTGATTGGGGCAGTTTCGAGGAGCGTCCGCCAAAAGCGACCCACCTGGAAGCTGCCCCAAAGCCATTTTCGGAGGCTTTATCGAGGCTAAGTCCTTATTCCGCAAGATTATGCATATTAGCCCCTTTAGAATCAAAGATCTGAAAGGAATTTTCTCCTAAAGTCATGATTCTAAAGAATCGAGGCATAAAAAAAATTCAGATCAATCGCCCCAGGTTACTCAGTAGTTAACATACCAGTTAAATAATAAAGACAAAACCGAAAGCGAAACCCAGCCCGCCAACCTACTTTTCGACCGTCTTAATATCCAGACTCCGCCAAAGATACCAGCAGGCAACCGACCGATAAGGAGCCCAAGCCTTCGCGATCTTGGTCATCACATCAGCCTTCGGCCACTTACGTTTCTTATAGTGCTTCTTGATCGCGGCCTGCACTCCGTAATCGCCTACGGGCAAAATATCCGGATGGCGCAGGGTGAACATCAGGAACATGTGCGCCGTCCAGACGCCGACGCCTTTGACCTGGGTGAGATGCGCGATCACTTCTTCTTCGGGCATGTCGGGCATGCGCTCGAACTCGAGCAGTCCGGCGGCGGTTTTTGCGGCGAGATCGCGGAGATAGGCGGTCTTCTGGCGCGACAATCCCACTCCGCGCATCTGCGCGTCGGTGAGTTTGAGAATGCCTTCGGGAGTGAGCGGATCTCCTGCAAGCGCGGTGAAGCGATCGAAGATGGTGGCGGCCGCCCTGCCATTCAACTGCTGATAGAGGATCGACTCCGCCAGAGCATGAAACGTCGGGTCGCCAAACTGCATGTTGCACGGCCCGACTTGCTCGATAATCGCCGCGAGGATGGGATCGGATTTCTTCAGATGCCGGGTGGCGGATTGGTGGTTGGCCTTGTGCATTCTCGTTCTGCGCATCGCGGGCTGCTCCGACGGGGAAAAAGTTTAGCACATGGGGGAACAAATAGCGAATATTCGGATTTGCTCACCACGGAGGCACAGAGTCACGGAGAAAAACCTTGGACCTTTTATAATCGCGCCCCGGTCACGCTCACTCCCATGTGGCAAAGAATGAGAACCAGCTGAGCAGTTGGGCTTCTCTGTGTCTCCGTGACTCCGTGGTGGGAAGGCGAAGCGAATCAATCCGCAGCCGACCCGGTGCTTCAGGACGGGAAATGGAAGTGCACGTCGACGTGCGACGCGACGGGCGTGCCATCAAGCGTAGCGGGCTGGAAGTGCCACCGGCGCACGGTAGCTTCAATCTTCTCATCAATCCCATGGCCGACGGTCTGCACCATTTTGGTTTCTACGACGTTGCCCTGGGAATCGATGGTCACTACGATCACGACATCTCCGACTAAATCTCTTGGCAGCTCGGAGCGCGATACCGGCGGATCGGGGTGGACAACCGAATACGCAACATGAACTTCGTGCCCGGTGATGGGGCCATCAACCACGGTGCCGAGCGGAGATCCGGCATGGGCATCGTGGTCGCCCGCCGCCGCGTCGGCAACAACCGGTACTGGCTGAGGCTTTGGCGGCACAGGATGAGCACGCTTGTGCTGCTTGTTTGCCCGCGCAAATAACAGCTTGGCCGCATCTGGATGCGCGTCTTTGCTCGCGCCAGGCGGAAAATAAATCAGAGTGACGTTGCCGTCTCCGTGAGCAAGCCACATGGGAGTGAGCGTGACCGGGGCGCGATTATAAAAGACGATGGCGGCGAGTAGCACCAGGTGCGCGGCCACCGACACTCCGACGGCGCGATGGCGTCGAATCGCCGCCGACACGGGAAAAACATTCGGGGGCTGAAGGCCGTAAAACACGCACCTTCTATTTTACTTACTCGATGGACGCACAAGAAGAGGAAAAGAAGGTGGCAGGTGACAGGAAAAACGTGGTGCGTCTTTCCTTCGGCCTACGATCTGTCAGCTGTCACCTGTACCTGTGACCGGGTTTTTATGCCCCAGCCTGCTGTTCAGCCATATCGCCGATCACTGGCAGCTTGAACATCTGCCCCTGATAAGCCTTTAAGACGAGGACCAGCCAGATGATGAAACCAACCAGACTCACCAGCGGCCAAATCAAGACCGTGGCCCATCCGAGAAATGGGATGTGAGCAATCATGGACAAGCCTATCCAAACCACGGTCCATGCAATGGCGAAGAAGATGCATTGAAATGCGTGGAAGCGGATGAAGCGCTTCCTGTTGAATGGTTCCATGACCAGAAACACAATCGCTGGAATGATGGTCACATAGGCCAGAGCGCCAGCCACGTTATCCGCCAGCCCGGTGCCCGCAGGCACGGCGACGGTGGCCGGCACTGTGCCGGGCACGCATTTGGGGCAGGTTGCGCCATCGGCGATCTGGGTTCCACAGGTTGGACAAAAGGCCACGAGGCCTCCTTTTGAGTTGACAGGCAAGGTAACAGAATGCGGGCCGGGGAGCAATAATGATCGAACGGATTAGAATTTCTAATCAATACGTTAATAGTTATCGTTTTTTATTATTGCCCGCTCTCTGCTATATTGCGCGGATTCTCCGCAGCAGTTTTAGACGGTGTCATCGCTTGCTTTGAGAGGGTGGTACGAGGAGTCGCGTCGATTTTATGGGTCGGATCATAGTTCTTTTTCTGAAGCGATTATGGCTGCCCGCCGCTGTGTTCAGCGCCTTCTGCCTGCTCTGCGTTGCGGTGTACATGCGGATGGAAGGGCTGCGCGCTCTTGACGCATTCTTTTGGATATTTCATCCGCATTCGATCGATTACCGCTCGGTGGGCACGACCACCAAGTGGTTTTCGATTTTTGTTTACGTCGGAGTGTTTGCCTTTCAAGTATGGATCGCGGAACGGGTGATGGTCACAATCTTCAACCGGCAAGGTTTGGAGGCCTGGAAATCCATGGTTAACGATGCCAACATCGCAAAGCTCAAGGACCATTTCATCATCTGCGGATACGGCCAAGTCGGCCGGACTGTGGTTGATCAACTCACTCGCCTCGAGATTCCCTTCGTCCTGATCGAGACTAACGAAGGACTCTGCCGCGAGTTGCTGAACAACGGCATTCTGGTGATTCAGGGCGATGCCAAGCGACAAGATGTGCTCTTGCAGGCGGGAATCCAGCGGGCATGCGGCATCTGCATTGTGATCGACAGTGACGCAGACAATCTCTACATCACGGTCACGGCTCGATCTTTAAACGCCAAGGCGAAGATCATCACCCGCGCCGGCCAGCAGCGCTACGCCAACGCGATACGCACTTCGGGCGCGGATGAAGTCGTGATCCCAGAATATGAAGGCGGCCTGATGACGGGAAGAATGATCCAGAAGTTCTATCCAACCCACGGGAATCTGGAGTAGAACTCGCGAGAAAAGACACTCGTCTCGGCGGCGGCCGCACCTTCCACTATCATGGATTCCGTGCAACTCGAAGATAGGGATACGCCTCTCTTACGTTTTCTTGAAAGGTACGGATGATCACGATTGTTTCTGGACTACCGCGCTCGGGCACATCGTTAATGATGCAGATGCTGGATGCGGGCGGACTGCCGGTTCTTTCGGACGGCGAGCGCAAGGCCGACACCGACAATCCCAAGGGCTATCTCGAGTGGGAGCGAATCAAGCAGCTTCCCAAGAATCCCGGCATCATCGCTGAAGCCGAAGGCAAGGTGGTGAAAGCTGTCTCCGAATTCATTATGTGGCTGCCTTCGAGCCACGGCTATCGCATCATTTTCATGCAGCGTCCGCTACCGGAGGTGCTGAAATCGCAGGACGAAATGCTGCGCCGCCGCGGCAATGCGGATTTGGTCGCGGACAACTCCGCCATGGAAGAGTTCTTTCACCGCCACCTGATCGAGGTGAATCAGTGGCTCGCCAGTCACGCCAACATGAAGGTCACGCGGGTGCACTATCATCGCGTACTCCGCGAACCTAAGGTAGTAGCGGAGGAAGTAGCCGCATTTTTAGAATCACCGCTCGACATCGACGCCATGGTCGGGCAGGTGGATGGAAATTTGTATCGTAACCGCATGAAGTAGGGGAAATCGCAGCGTACCCGTCTGGGGGAAAGACGAAATCGCAGCGAAAAATTTTCCCTGCAGTAGTGCTAGACGGCAATCACCTTGGTCCGCGCAGATGGGAGCGCAAATCCAATCTTGCTTCTGCGACTGGGTGGTGGTTCCATCAGTCTCTTGATCAATCTAACGATTTCCTGAATCGAGTCGTCGTGCTTTGCCAGATTCGTCTCCAACTCTTCGATCTTGCTCGCGAGTTCTTTATTTGTGGCCAGCATCGTACGTAAGCGAACAAAGGCGCGCACTACAAAGACGCTCATTGCTACTGCCTGTTCGGAGTTAAGCACCGTCGCTGCCATGATGGCGCCATGCTCGGTGAAGACATATGGGAGAAACCGTCGGCCACCGCGTCCTTTCTTTGAGGTTGCAAATTGCAACCTCAAAGCGGCGAACTCACTCGGTTTGAGTTGGAACATGAAGTCGGCAGGAAATCGGCCAAGGTTGCGCTTCACTTGCTGGTTGAGGCGTTTTACCGTCACTCCATAGATCTCAGCGAGGACGGTATCGAGGATGACTTTTTGCTGTCTCAAAATAGCGATTCGAGATTCAATAGGAACCACGGCCGCTTTTCGCTGTTCAGCCAAGGTGTGCGTTATCGCGAGGAGTTTTGCCGAGCGCAGTTGCATCCAGTGATCGTACTGACGAATGACAGCTCGGGATGTGATGGCCGAACAATAAAAATGTGATGATGGTGACGGGCAGCGAAGGGGCCGTATTCGAGGGGAATCGATGTGGGCATACTTCTTCGCTGCCCTAACCGGCTCCATTGTCACTCATGATGGAGTGGAAGTCTGTGATGGCGCTCACAGCGTGTTTGTGAGATTGCCGGAGGCGTGGGCTTGGCCGCGTGGGCCCACAACAAACCCCGTCCAAGCTATGCCTGGACGGGGCGCTTTTAAAATTCTGACAATCAGAATGAGGTGCGACTGCGGTTCAGCGCCGCTATTTCAAATACGCGAGCACGATCTCTTTCGTGGCTGATACATTCTGGGCTTGCAGTTCGGCTTCAGCTTTGCTCCTGGTTACGCGGTAGGCGATCTTGCTGCCCTCGATCTCGACTCCCGCCAGGAAATAGCGATCTCCATAGTGATTGAAGAGCAGCGCGCAGTGAGTGGCGCCTTCCTTGTCCTCTGTCCGCGACGCCGTGGAAAACAGGCCCACCCTGGAGCCGGGGTTCTGAATCATCAGGGTGTCGCTGTTGATGGCGGCAGCCCGGACGA
>JBEKXO010000230.1:0-7373 GCA_049511995.1 Terriglobales bacterium | reverse complement strand
CCGCGCGAATCGCTCTTCACCGAGCAGGAGCATGAATCGAAAGCCGCAGTCATCATCAAAACGCGTGGCGGAACACTCTCCCGCGAGGCTCAACAGGCCATCCCGCAACTCGTCGCGAGCGCCGTCGATGGACTGCGACCGGAAAACGTTACCGTGGTCGACGCTGATACAGCCATGTCTTTTCTGGCGCGCCGCGGTCCCTCCGGCCGTGCCTCCTTTGATTCCGACGAAGAGCTCGCCGCCGCGGCCGTGCATGCCATCGAACCCTTCGTAGGCGCGGAACACGTTCGCGCCAGCGTGCATGTCGATTACGATCTGAGCAGCAGCGAAGATACTTCTGAAATCTACGATCCAAAGGCGACTGCCGCGACCGCGCAGCAGCACACGGAAGAGCTTGCCGGAGGCGCGAATCCGGCGGGTGTTCCGGGCGTAGCCAGCAACGTGCCGGGCAGCAATGCCGCCATTACACCCGCGACGCCGCCAGTTGCTCCAGCCCCCGGCTCGCCTGCCGCCGCTCCCGGCACCTCCATCACGCCGGGCATCATCAGTCCCAGCGTTTTCTCCGCTCTCGATAATCAGAGCTCGAAATCGGACAGTTCTACCTTCGCGGTGAGCAAGAATGTCCGTCACACTCTGAACCCAGCCGGACGTGTACGCCGCATCACCGCGTCGGTGCTGATCGATGACGCCACCGATACGAAGCAGGAAAATGGCAAATCCTCAACCACCCGGCGGAAGCGCACGCCCGAAGAGATGACCGCCATCGAGAAACTGGCGCGCGCGGCCATTGGGGTCGACGATCAGCGGGGAGATCTGTTGGCTGTCGAAAACCTCTCCTTTCAGACTATGGCGGTAGAAACGCCACCGCCGCCCGGAAAATTCGAAAAATGGCGACTCCTTCTTCTGCCTTGGCTTGGCGTGCTGCGCTATGTGGGGATTACGCTGCTCTTCCTGGCCGTCTACGCTCTGGTATTGCGTCCGGTGAAGAACCAGGCGATTGCGGCTTTCAAACAAATTCCACTGCACTTAAGCCAACCGTTGGTTGCAGGAGTCCACGAGAACGGAACGGGCAGCGGCGAACTTCCGACGGTTGGTGAAGAGGCCAAACGGGCCGGATTATTGAAAAAGGAACTATCAGACAAAATCAAAGCCGAACCGGCCGCCGCCAGCCGCCTGGTGCAGACATGGATTCGGGATCCCAAGAACAAATAGCTTCCAGGAGAGAAAAGGAAAGCTTGCAAATCGGCTAGTCCCACGTCAAAGCGCAGTTTCAGAAACTGAAGACTAACTATGTCGACGCCACCTACTCCGCCCCCCGCTCCGGCACAAGTCACCGCGCCCGCCGTCAAGCATGTCTCCCAACCGGGACTACAGAAAGCGGCTATCCTGATGGTCTTGCTCGGGGAGGACGTGGCCAGCCATATCTACCGCAACCTGGCCGACAGCGATGTGCAGCGCCTGTCGCGCCGGATCGCGGAACTCGAACACTTCAAGCCGGAGACGGCGATTGCCGTACTCGAGGAGTACTACCAACTCACCCTCACGCGCGGCTATCTCGCCGAAGGCGGCCCGGAATATGCCCAGAAGTTACTGGTAAAAGCCTTTGGCGAGGCCGGCGCCCGGCGTTTACTCGACCAGGTTTCTGACACGATGGACCAGAATGCGGTTCATCTGGAAAGCCTGCAGGACGCCGATCCGCAGCAATTGGCCAAATTTCTCGAGGTCGAGCATCCGCAGACAATCGCCCTGATCCTGGCCCACCTGCATTCCCGGCAGGGCTCCGAACTTTTGTTGCGACTGCCCGAAGAAGTTCGCGCCGAAACCATCAAGCGTCTGGCACAATTGCGCCAGTTTTCTCCCGAAGTCGCCCAAAAAGTCGCGCTTTCCCTGAACAAGCACTTGGAGTCGATCGGCGAGCAAAGTCGGCGTGCATACGCGGGATTTAAGGGCGCCGCCGACTTGCTGAATCAACTCGAACCGTTGTCCAGCAAAGCCATTCTTGAGGCAATCGAGAAAAGCGATCCCAAGATGGCGATTGGCATTCGCAATCTGATGTTCACCTTCGAAGATCTGCTCGGAGTGCCCGAAAGCGGCATCCGCGAATTGCTCGGGCAACTCGACAAAAAAACTCTGGCGACTGCTTTGCGCGGCGCGAGCGACGAACTGAAAAACCTGGTTTTCAAATGCATGTCCTCACGCGCCGTCGACATGCTGAAAGAAGATATGGAAGTGCTCGGAGCCTTACGCGCCAAAGACGTACACCTGGCTCAGCATGAGATTGTCGAAATGGCCCGCAAACTCGAAGCGGAGGGCAAGCTGGTTTTGAACGCCGAGTCGCAGGAGGAGTATGTCGTCTAGCGCTCCCAAGCGGCAAGCCGTTCCGGAAGCTTCGGCCTACGCTTACGCGGAAGCGGATGCGCAGGCTGGCGCTCCTGGCAGCGCGCCCGACACCGGTAAAGCCGTTGAAGAACGCGTTCGGCGTCAAATGGCGGAAGCCTTCGAGCAAGGACGCCAGGGCGCGCAACAGCAATTTCGCTCCGAACTCGAGGCCATGCTGGCGAAACATCGCGATCAGATCAGCCGCATAGTTCAAGATTTCGCCCTCGAACGGCAAAATTACTATCGCCGCGTCGAAGCTGAAGTGGTGCAACTGGCGCTCGCAATCGCGCGCAAAATTCTCCATCGCGAAGCGCAACTCGACCCGAACGCGCTTGCCGGCATCGTCCGGATCACGCTCGAAAAACTCGATACGGCAACGCAGGTCCACCTTCACGTCAATCCCAAAGACGCCGACGACTGGCGCCACTACTTTGCCTGCCGGATGGAGGATATGCCCACGCCCGAGATTCATGAAGATTCCGCCATCGCTTCCGGCGAGTGCCGGATCGAAACTTCCCTCGGTTCGACACACCTCGGTCTCGAATTGCAGCTCAAGGAAATTGAAACGGGATTGCTTGACCTGCTCGCCGAACGGCCCGGCGAGACGCCTGGTTCACCGCCCGCCTCAGCGAAGCCCGGCAACACGCAGGAGGCCCGCTGAATGCCTTCGCCTGCTACAACCCCGCCAATTCTATCCGCCTATTTCTCGCATCTCGAAAGCTCATCGTCATTGCGCTGGCATGGCCGAGTCGTTCAGGTTGTCGGCCAACTCGTCGAGTCCGAGGGCCCCTTCTGTACTGTCGGCGAAGCCTGCGAAATTGTCGATTCGCGTGACCGCCACTGGCCGGGCGAAATTGTCGGCTTCCGCGGACACACCGTTCTTTCCATGGCGCTGCGGCGTCCCACCGGCATACGTTACGGCGACGAAGTTGTGGCTTGGGGACGGCGCCCCTCTCTGCGCCTCAGCGAACAACTTCTCGGCCGCGTTCTCGACGGCGCCGGCGATCCCATCGATGGCCTGCCTGTGCCAATTTGCCGCGAACGTTCGTCGCTTGATCATGAAGCTCCGCTCGCCCTTGATCGCACTCCGATTCGCACGGCGCTCGGTTGCGGCATCCGCGCCATCGACGCTTTCTTGACCTGCGGACGCGGCCAGCGCGTCGGCATCTTTGGCGGCAGCGGCGTCGGCAAAAGCACGCTCATCGGCATGATGGCGCGCAACACCAGCGCCGATCTCACCGTCCTCGGCCTGATCGGCGAACGCGGACGCGAAGTAGGAGAACTTCTTGACTCGCTCGGCGAGGCCGGCCGCAGCCGTTCCGTTGTCGTCGTTTCCACGTCCGACCAGGATCCGCTGCTCCGCATCCGCGCCGGGCTTGCCGCCACCACCATCGCCGAATATTTCTGCGCGCGCGGCAAGCACGTATTGCTCGTCGTCGATTCGCTCACCCGCCTCGCCATGGCGCAACGCGAAATCGGACTCGCTGCCGGCGAACCGCCCACCGCCAAAGGCTACACGCCTTCAGTCTTCACCTTGCTCGCCCGCCTCATCGAGCGCGCCGGTTCGTACGCCACCGGCAGCATCACCGGCTTCTACACTGTGCTCATGGAAGGCGATGACGAAAACGATCCCTTAGTCGACGCCGCCCGCGCTCTGCTGGACGGCCACATCATGCTCGATCGCCGCCTTGCGGCCCAGAGCCACTATCCTCCCATTTCCATCCTCGACAGCATCAGCCGTATCATGCCCGCCGTGATCTCCGCTCATCATCTGGCAAAAACCAATCACATCCGCCGGCTCTTTGCCACCTACAAGGCTTCCGAAGAGCTGATTCGGATCGGTGCCTACCAGAAGGGCAGTGATCTCGATCTCGATCGCGCCATCGCGCTCATGCCTGCGCTGCGCGAATTCTTGATGCAGCCATCGCAGGAGGTTGCCGCCATGAAAGATTCCGTCGATCGCTTGCTGGCTCTTGCCTCATAAATCACCGGCCGAAAATCATGCCCTTCCGCTTTGCGCTCGCTCCGATTCTTCGCCTCCGCCAAAGCATCGAACGCCAGCGCACGCTTCAACTGCAGGAGGCAAATCTTCGAGTTTCGCGAGCCCAGCAAGAGGTGGTACAACTGGACCGCTTTCTCGTCAGTTCCGATCAGTCGGATTCCGCTGCGCTCGCCGCGGGACGCACCGCCGCCGAACTCCAATTCATTGCAGTTTTGCGCAAGAACCTCATAGCATATCGCGAGGAACTTCAATCCGATGTTCGCAAATTCGAACAACTGCGCCAGAAGGCACTTGCCGAATACCATCAGGCATATCGCGACCGCGAGATTCTTGAAGGCTTGCGCGCCCGCGAGCGTGAAGCCTACCAGCAGGAACAAACGCGCCGCCAGCAGCAGGAACTCGATGCCGCTCATCTCTTGCAACGCTGGCATCGCCGTCGTTGAATCACCTACCGCCAAACGTAACCTAAAGAATCGCCCGATTTTGCCGCACGCTACCCGGCAAGCCTTGCCCGTTCTCTCGTCTCTTCTTTCCGATGGTTGTCTCCGCCGTCTGCGCCATCCTATCTAACTAGCTGAAATTGCTGCGCTCGCCGCTCGCCCCCCGCCCGGTAAATCCGACGCCCTTCATTGGCGCATCGGGTGCAATCGAAACCGCGGTGCATTGATGTTCATAGGCGCAATTCTTCTTCCGGCGGCAACAGCAGCGGCTCCGACCGCGATTAGTTCTGGAGCGTCATCGACCGTGCCCCCAACTTTCAGCGCCACGCTCGCTTCGTCCATAGCCAACTCCGCGCCGCAAACGCACGATCCATCCACTGTTCCGCCGCCGGCAAACTCCAAGCCCAAGCCCACTGCGAATTTCGATTCCAAATCTGTCGTCAATACCGCGGCACCTGGCGTGCCCACGGGCACGCCAACGGGCAGCACAAACTTAGTCCCTCATCTCGTCTTGACGATCCCGACGCAGAAACCATCTCTTGAAATAATTCTCAAGTCTGCCCCACCCTCTGTAAGGCCCCTTGCTAAGTCAATCGCCGAGCCTCCCGCTAACTCGGGAGCAAAATCGACAATCAATAACCCACCGGCGCCACTCCCACCTTTACTAAATTCACTCGTATTGACCATCGCCACACTGGCGCTTCCGCAAACGGCCGACTCGCTACCCATTTCTTTGCCGCCTTCATTGCCAAACTCATCAACCATCGTCCCGGATCCGGTGTCTACTTCCTCCCCGGCAACGTCTAAAGCGAACGCAGGCGAGCCCGCCGTATCTTCATCTTCGCCTTCGGCTATTGCCCGGCAAGTGGAGACGCCGCCTCCATCGAATTTGCAGAAGGCGGGACCCCTCTCTCCCACGCCGCTTCCATCGCCACCTTCTGTCGCATCACCCTCGACATTTCCAATCGATGTCAACGTGCCATCGCCCGCGACCTACCCCGCAGTCAGTACACCATCGCTCGATCCCGTAGTTCCCGTCGCCACAACCGCGGCGGAAGAATTGGTGCCCCATTCCTTGACCGCTGACTTTACGGCTCAGCCTTCGACCGCTCCCGCTCAGTTTTCTAACCCGCTGCCCTTTGTTTCGCCGATGGAAATTATCCCGGCTGCAAATCTCCACATTGGCCCTGCGCCCGCTCCGGCAGTTCCCAAGATGGCTAATCTCCCCTCTTATTCTTCGCAAGAGCCGATCCCGGTGCCCGGGGCGATGGAATCGTCAATGTCGACGACCGTATCAATGCCAACAGCGAGTTCAACGGCCGCGCCAGAGCCCGTACCTAATCCGAGATCAACGTCGTCCGTCATATCCGCAACTTCAGTCGAAGCGGAGCCTACGACTCCCGCGCCGGTTTCGGCCGAAGTCGCGGCGTTAACAACGGATCAATCGCCAGCGCTCCAAACGTCAGCAGCGCAGGTCTATTACACCCCAGAAACATCATTTACCTTAGCCCCATCCTCACCCGATAAATCTTCTCCACAAACTGCGCCAACAACTGCCGCCAACGATACTTCAACGCCGACTATATCTTCGTCTCCTGACTTCATTGTTCCCATCCTTCCCGCCAGCCTGCCTTCGAGCACGGTGCCTTTGGTGTTCTCCGTTCCGAAGGCGAATCCAATCGCGCCGTCCGTGAGCGATGTTAGCCGCGACCCTGAAACCGGGCCACCTGCTGTTAATCCACTGCCTGTCTCCCAAGAGAACGACGCGCATGGGTTTGCCTACGCGCCCGTCTACACCGTGCCGCTCTCCACCACACCGGTTGATCCCACGCGAGTTGGTCCCACGCCCGTTCACACCACTCCCGTTGATCCCGCGCCCGCATACCCTGCTTTTATCGACGTCGCGCCGATCGATTCCGCGCAGGATACACCTGTCGCCGCTGCGCCAACTGCGGCCAATGGTGCGAGCAGGCCCTCGGCGAATCTGGCGTCCGATCCTGATCAGGTACTCGCCTTTAACGCAGCGATTGTGGATAGAACTTCCGAAGCGGCGCCGCTATCCCCTGCTCAGTCCTTTAAAGCGACGACGACGAACCTTGCCGCTAACAGCTCGCCAACCGCTTCCACTGTCACGCGGCCGATCGCAAGCAAAAGCTCCGCGCCTCCCACTGCTGACCTCGCCCCGATCGCACAAACCATCGCGAGATCGCCGGAAATCGGGACCTTGCCGGCGCGTAACCTTGTCAGCAACGCGGCCAATACCCCTTTCGACAGCAACACGAGTAACAGCTCAACGAATCAACCTACTAATAATGTTAGTAACGGCACCTTATCTCTTACTTCGGACCTAATCGCTTCCAATCGTGCTCCCAATCCCAGCAATTCCGCGCCCGCCGCCACGACCAACGAGGAACACGCCAAATCATCAGTCTCGTCCGAATCACTTATCGCAGCCGCACCCCAGTCGACCGCCATTGACAAGAAGCCTGTCGCCACGCTCGAAACTAACGTACCTTCTCCCCCAGTCGGATCATCCGCCATACCCTCGATCT
>JBEKXO010000229.1:0-8465 GCA_049511995.1 Terriglobales bacterium | reverse complement strand
TGCCGATGGTCATAGCCCTCCGATGCCTTATCGAGATTCAGGTGGTATGGGCTGTTGCTGGAGTAGATGTACTGCTGGTTTGCGCTTTGATTTCCAATCGCGTGGCTCCAGGTGTAGTTGGCTTGGAACTGTAGTCCGCGCGACATGGCCTTACGCAGGGTCACGATTCCGGCGTTGTAGTTGGAGTACGCGCCATCGGTAGTCTGTGCGTTCTCGAAGACTTGGTTATTACTGGTGGGTGTGTTGAATACGCTCTGGCCGATAGCGCCATTCATCTCGAAGTCGTCGAAGCCGAGATCGCCGGGGCCTCCAATGAACGCCATGGTGTTAAATGCGGCCGACGTACAAGCTCCTGTTGCCACTGGCGACGCCCCGAAGATTGCAGCATTATAAGCGTTGCAGGCGGCGGCATTCCCCAGATTCTCGAAGAATGGCTGCGGAGGTAGAGCTGCTCCAAAGAGGGCCGCTTGGACCGCGTCGTCGGCCTGGGCATAGGTCTGGCCGCTGGCGGGATCCTTCTGCAGATAGTCAGGCGCATTGAGCTGCTGGTCGTTGGTTATATTTCTGCTGAAACGTCCGATGTATCCCACTTCCAGAAAGTACTTGTCTCGCAGTGCCTTTTGGAGGGTGAAATCTATTACATGCGCATACCCCGGCGTGATGTATGCATCAGAACCGAACGACGCGAAAGCCTGGTTGCTTACGTTAGGCACACTCGGAATGGGAAGATTTGTGCCCGCTGGCACGGGAACGCTGGCCCCGTCCCAACCTCCCGATTGCGGTCCAATGCGATATGCCGTGGTCGGATTCGTGGTGGCTTGGGAACATACCGCCGTGCCGCTGCCATTAAATGTCGGACCACCGCATCTGTCGACATCGGCCAGTCCACCGGCCAGCAACCCGCCGAGCACGCTGGAAACGGCGCTCGACCGGTCCCACACCAGCGAATAGCCGCCGCGCACGACCATACCCGGTTTCACCTCCCAGGCAACCGCAAAACGCGGCCCGATGTTCTTCCACTGGGCGGGACGGGATTATAGTTCTGGCCTGACTCCAGGGCCGCAGCGCGACTCTTCAAGAACTGCTGCATGTTGATGGGCGCGTTGGAATCGGCATACACGGCCACAGATTGCAGACCATTTTGCTCATGCGGCGCCAGAGTCACGCCCCAATCCAATCCCAAGGTGACGGTCAGGTTCCGGCGCACCTTCCACACGTCGTTGAAATAACCGTTGAATAACGGAAGAGTAGTGTGCGCGATGGTTGCTGTGCCGAGCGGATTCGCTACGAAGTCTCCATTGCGCGTCTCTACCTGCGACGAATGGTCCACGATTCCGAGAAGCGAGGTATAGTAGCCCGCCCAGAAATTTGCCAGACTGGCCGGCAGAGCCGTCGGAACGTACGCACCAGCGCTGGCATAGGAGTTTTCAGCCAAACTTGCCGATCCAATATTGTACTCCGGCGCAGTGGTCAAGCCACCGAGCACGTCGTCTGTGCGGAAGTGGTAATCGTGCCACACCCTGCCTTCTCCACCAAATTGGAACTGGTGGCTGCCGCGAATCTTAGTGAAGTTCTGAGCGATGTACCAGTCATGGCCATCCCAGACACGGGGGCGAGCCTGTTGCGTGTTGATGTTGATAGGATTGGCAAACAACTCGCCAGACCCGCTATAGCTAGCTGCACTCCCCGGATCCTCGCCGCCAATTTGTAACGCCGCATCCGACAATGAGCCAACCAAAGACACCGGCGTGGCTCGCGACCATCCCCACCAATTCTTCAGGAATGAACCGTGAGTTACCGAAAGGAAGGTTGGACTGATCTGGCCTTGTATCTGGAAGGTGAGGAAATTAGCAAAATACGGGTCTCCGCTCACCGATGTCGGCGTTCCTGGGACAGCAATACTGAATTGCTCGGTTCCGGTGCGCGAAGTGCTCGAATATTGCCAACTCGCGAACGCAGACCATTTGGTGTTGATATTGTAGTTCAACTTCAGTTTGCCGACGTTGGTGGTGATTGGAGTCGCAAAAGTGCCGTCGAAACCTACGGTATTGATGCCATCTCCTTCAGTCAGGTCATTTCCGTGCGGAAGAAGGGCGAACTGCGCAGCGACCGCCGGGCTCATGCCCAGACCGCGAGGATCGCACGGGCCGCCGCAAGCAGTGGTCAATGGCCCATTAGCCGTGTTTAGATTGTACGACACTCCACCCAGTTCAATAATGCCGCTCCGAAGTTGGTCTGAGGGGACGATGTCGTTAAAGCTCGCCGAATCGTGAAAGATGCGTCCCTCGTAAAAGCCGTAGTAGAAGAGCTTATCCTTGATGATTGCCCCTCCTAGTCCCCCGCCAAAGCGATTGTCAACAACGACCGGCTTCGTAATTCCAGAGAAGTTGTTATTAAATCCGTTGGCATTCAACCCGTTGTCCTGATGGTACTCGTACGCCTTACCGTGGATCGAGTTGGTGCCAGAATTGGTGAGCACCGAAATCTGACCCGAAGCCTCGCCAAACGTGGCGTTTGCGTTGTTGGTGGCTACGCGGAACTCTTCCACCGCATCTTGCGGGATTGGAACCACGGCTGAAAGCGCTTGCGACTCTTTATCGGGTTTGTTGTAGTTGTTCGATCCTTCCAGGTCGCTGGTGGCGTCGCCGCCGTCAATTCCGAACGTCACCTGGTCACTGCGAGCCCCACCGATCTGGCCGCCGGCATCGTCGCTGTTCATCCCGTTCTGATGACCCATGTCAGGCTCAACGCCCGGCTGGAGGAAAATCAATTGCGCGGCGCTTCTGCCGTTCACTGGCAGGCGATTGAGTTCCGTCCCGCTCAGCACTTCGCCGACGCTGGCATCCTGCGTCTGTACTTCGGTCATGGACGAGGCCGTAACCTCCACCACTTCCGACGACGCACCCACCTCTAATTTCACCTCGGCGTTGAGGGACTTATCGACCTCAACCACGAGATCGTTTGTCACGTTCGTGCGAAAGCCCTTTGCCTCGGCCTTAAGCTTGTAATCGCCGGGATTGACAACCGGGAAAACAAATCGCCCGCCCGCGTCACTTGTCGCCGTTTGCACGGAACCCGTGGAAGCATGTGTCAAGGTTAAGGTAGCGCCCTTCACCACGGCACCCGTCGTGTCCGTGACTATCCCGGTAATTGCGCCGGTAGTCGTCGTCTGTGCAAACATCACCGACGGAATCGTCAAAAGGCTGAACAACGCTAAGACAGCAACGAGAGCTCTAAAGCTACGCACGCCCTGTTTCATATTCTTTTCTCCTAAAGGCTTATCGAAAACCGCGATACCAGTGAAACTGATCCACCCGAGAACTCGGCACAGCTTGTCCCGACACGAGTTTCGGGGAACAAAAAGAGTTTGCAAGTTATGCCCCACAACGAAACATTTGTCTTGCTTATACTTTTCAATGATTTGCGAGAAGGACGATTGGGTTAGATACCGAAATCCATAGGGAACAAGACATCTTCTATATGTTTTTTGGTAGAACTGATCTCCGGTCCGCATGCTCTCACTGAAATTTCCTCTTCGCGAGTCGCCAACACCGTAAAACAGTCGCAACGGCTAACTCAGGTGTGGTATTGAAGAAACGCGACGGAGGTTTTCCCGGGCCCTGACTGTCAGATACTTGTAAACTTCTAAGCTTCCATAGTTCCGAGTGCCTTTAAACCTATCTAGATTATGACCTTGCCGCCCGACAAGCACGATGAATTCCGCAGGGGAGTCGAGCTGTTCAACCGCGCCCATTTCTTCGACGCGCATGAGGTTCTTGAGGATGTTTGGCGGGCTCTGGATCGAGCAGAGTTGGATGGAGAAGGATCTCGCGGCCACTCTGCTAGTCGATACCTGCGTCGCCACGTCCAAGGTTTGGTTCAAATGGCGGTGGCTTTTCATCATGAGTCCACTGGAAACTATGTGGGAGCGCGCTCGGTACTCGAGCGCGCCTTGCGAAATCTGGAAAGCGCCGACGAATCGTTTCCCGATCTTGATCTCGAGCAACTGCGCTCCGGAGCCACGGATTGGCTTCGGCATCTATCAGGCGTCGGACCACGGCCGAAGAATCCGCAGATCACTCCGCGCAAGCGCACGTCGTAAAGCGCACGTCGTAAGCGGTTTCACTTTCGGCCTGTTCCAGCCTGCGATCTCTCCAGACTAAGAGTGCTACCTGCTAAAATCGCATTCACGTGAAACCCACCTCAACGCTACCGCTTAGTGCGACGGTGCCGTCGGTTCCCCTGCTCGACTTGCGCCGGCAGTATGAGGCCATCCGCGAAGAGGTGCTGGGCGCTATCGCACGCGTTTGCGATTCGCAGAGCTTCATTCTTGGGCCGGAGGTCGAAGCGCTTGAAGGTGAGATTGCGGGGCTCACTGGTGCGGGTCACGCCGTTGGCTGCGCGTCCGGAACAGAGGCTCTTTGGCTGGCGCTGGTTGCCGCCGGCGTAAAGCCGGGAGACTCGGTCATCACTACTGCCTTCAGCTTCTTTGCCTCGGCCAGCGCCATTGTGCGGGCAGGCGCGACGCCGGTCTTCGTGGACGTCGATTCTGGCACCCTGAATCTCGACGCTGGGCTGGTTGGCCGACGTCTTCGCGAGCGAACGGCGTTTGGCTCGCCGCCAGAAAGAGTTCGCGCCATTCTTCCCGTACATCTTTATGGGCAGTGCGCTGACATGGATCGATTCGACCGTATCGCGGAAGAGTTCGAAGTTGCAATTGTCGAGGACGCTGCGCAGGCGATCGGCGCGGAGTGGAACGGTCGAAGAGTCGGGGCGCTTGGCGTGACAGCGGCCTTCAGTTTCTATCCGACCAAGAACCTCAGCGCTTATGGAGATGCGGGCATCGTGACGACGACCTGTCCGCGAATGGCCGAGCATATGCGGCAGCTGCGAAATCATGGCAGTCCGCGACGCTATTACCATAACGAGTTTGGCTGGAATGGACGCATGGACGCGATTCAAGCAGCGGTGTTGCGGGTGAAATTGACGCACCTCGCCGACTGGAACGAGAAACGGCGCCAACACGCGGCCACGTATGACCGGCTGTTTGCCGCCTCTGGGCTGATCCCGGCCAAGAGTTTGAATCAGGCTTCCGGGCAAAGCGACGCGCCGGTGCGTCTGCTTACGCGGAGTCCGCAAGCCAAGCATGTGTTTCATCAATATGTGATTTGTGCGCGACGGCGCGACGAACTGCGTCAATTCCTCACGGATAGAAAAGTGGGTTCGGAAATTTATTATCCGCTGCCCCTGCACCTGCAGCCGGTTTTCTCTTATCTCGGCCTGAAAGCGGGAGATATGCCGGTCTCGGAACAGGCTGCGCGCGAGGTATTGGCGCTGCCGATGTTCCCGGAGCTTACGGAGGCTGAGATTCGGCGAGTGGTGGAGAGCATCGCGGAGTTTTATTCTTAAAAAGCCTTCGCCGCCGGGACGCTTGATTTTCTCGAAACTGCTTGGAACTTTGGCTAGTCGGCGCGCACGTGGAACTTCACTACACCGACATATTCGACCGGCTTGCCATCGACGACCATCGGCTTGAACTTCCAGTATTGCAGGGCTTCATTGGCTGCGGCTGCGCATACGGGATTCCCGACCTCCTCCCAGATGCAGCCAATGTCACCGTGGTCATCGACGAGGATTTTAAATGAGACGTAACCTTCGAAATGAAACCCTGCGAGCCTCGCGGGCATCACTGGCTTGACTTGTTTGATTGCCCTTTTCTCGAGCTGTTCGGTAGTGAACCAGACAAGTCCAGACTTGTCGCGCAGAATGGCGGGGTGCTCGCCACAATTGACCCCCAACTGAGCGAACGCAGTGTCCGCGCAAAACAGAACAGACCCGAGCAGCACGATGAGTGTCTTCAACCGGAAGCCTTTTCCACCCGAGAATAGGTACAGCCGCAATGCGCCCACTCTAAGTTCTACCTACTCTTGGAGCCGCCAGTGAAGATCACTAAAGTAAGGGCCTATTTTTTTCGCCTTGCCGAGCGCTTGGCGGTCGAGCGCACCGGTTGCTCTCCCGGCCCGAGGACCCGACGAACGATTGGCGTATTGAGCTTGTACTTGCGCTCGCTCACCTGGCCGTTCTGGTCTTGCACGCGCACCGTGAAAACGGGCAACGTTCCTTCTTTGTCGAAGCTCTCTTGTGACACCGTTACCGGCAGCGCTCCCGCCATGCGTTCGCGATAGGCCGTTTCGTAACGATGGCGCTTGACGTTCCAGGTGAAGACACGAATCTGGTTGAAGTCAAACTGCAAGCCATCCTTCGGTTCGGTGAGAACGGTTAGATATTGCGACACTTGCTTGTCTCCATCCTTGACCTGATCGAGCACGAAGAATGCAACGATGCGCTGGCCTTCGGCGTACTGCGCGATATCGAGCGGGACGTCGAGATCGATCATGCGGGCAAGCACCCAGCCGACGCGGCTGTGCGAGTCGCGCACCAGCCACCAGTCTTCGACGACTGGAACCGGCTTCTTCTCGTCCTCTTTTTTATTGCTGGCGGGGTTAGCGGAGTGCGCGGACGCAACAACTGCTCCCGCTTTTTCGGCAGTGCTTCGCTTCAACAGCGCGAGCTTTTCCCCGGCCGAAATCTGATAGAGGTGTTCGGTGTCGCGCCCCGGTTCGACGTGAAGATTGGTGTCGTTGCGCGTCGTGCCCTGGGCCTGCACGGGATCGTTCTGGTTCTCTGCAGTCAGCTTCTGAATCTGATCGTAGACTTGCTGGCCGACGAGGTACCGCTGTTCGACCCATCCTGTGACGCCCGTCGATGTACGCACTTTTACGAAGCGGCGATCGTGGTCGAGGACTTCGACGCGATCGCCATTCTTTACCACTCCGGCTTTCTCATAGACCGCCGCAACGCGATCGCGCAGGATAGCCTGCACGCCGGAAACGTAGGCGACCTCGAGCACGCGACTGCCGCTGCGATTGCAGGCTGACATTGTCAGGAGAAAGAAGGCTGGAACGCACGTCAAAATGCGCAGCCAAAGAAATTGATGGAGGGTGCGTCTCACGGGCTCGCTCTCCAATATAACGCGAGCCTCATGCTGGATGGCGCCGATTTCTCGGCTCCCGGGCCTTGAAAGGGCGAGACCTGGGGCTTCTGCTCCGGCCGGCCTTATTGCGTTACGACTATGGTCAGTGTTGCCGAGGTAGTGCCGTAAGTCACGGTCACAGCATAGGTACCCGACGTCGAGCTTTCGTTCACAATGCAGGTCTCTGGAGATGCCCCGTTGTTTGTGCAAGAAATCAACCCCTGTGTCGGCTGCGTTACCACTGTCCAGGTCGACCCAGTCGTAAGGTCAAACTCTGTGCCGCCGGAGTTACCCTCCGCGATGAAGGTCTCGGTCGGGTTGCCCGAACTGGCGCCGGTTGCGTTCCAGGTGAGATTGGCGGAGCAATTTGTCGGAGCGGCGAATGTACCCATGCAAAGTTCAAAGTTGGCGATAGTGCCAAGATACGCAGTTGCTGACGCCGTGGCGCTGAGACCTTGCGCAGCGGCTGTTATTGTGGCTGAGCCACCACTGCCCTCTCCCGTGGCCAAGCCGGTGTTCTGGTTGATTTCTATTACTGCGGTATCGCTGCTTGACCATGAGACACCGCTCGTAATCTGGGATCTCGAACCGTCACTGTAGGTTCCCCAAGCTTGTAAGGTCTGAGCATTCGCGGCGCCAACCTCAACGTTCGGAGTTGGAGGTTGGATCGCAATCGAACTGATAGTCGGATTCTGAAAAAATCCCCGGCAGCTGACCCCAGCGCCTATTGCAACCAATCCCGTGAAAACAAGCGTCAACGCCAGTTTGCGCCCACTCAACATAGAAAAGTGCCTCGGATAGCGTGATTTTAACAGAACGCGACGCCTTCGCTCGACCGCCGATAGTGCATGGCTTGGGTCATTACCTTCACCCGCACCTTCGCGCGGCGAGCGTTCTCGACTACAAGGAACGGGGTGGATGGGGGAACTTGCGCTCGGCGTTTGCCGGAGCGCGTAAAATTTTGTCAATGGGAAGCACAGCATGCGCGATTTTGCCGCGCCTTAACCGACGACGGAGAGCTGACAGCTGAGAGCTAGCTCTTGCTTCCGCGCTTCTTGCCGGCGTTGGCGATTCGCGTATCGATCGGCTTTCTTCCCGCGAAACCTTCGCTGGTGCTGTGCCAATGCTGGATCGCGGTCTCGCCTAGCTTCCAGCATAGGAGCAGCACTTCGCCCTCGACTTTGCAGGGGAAGTCGAGCAGTCCTACGTCTAGATCTTTAACCTGCACGCCAGTGGCGTCGATTTCGGCGAGGGCGTCTTTGATGCGGCGAATCGCTTTTTCGCGCTCGGCCTTGCGGCGGGCCAGATGGACGACATTCAGCATGGTGCCGCCGTTGAGAAAAACGCGGTGCGCGGTCTCCTGCAACTCGGCGTCAACGTCGTCGATCAGTTTCTTGCCGTTGATAGCCTGCTTGAGGAGCGATTCCAAAAT
>JBEKXO010000228.1:0-7514 GCA_049511995.1 Terriglobales bacterium | reverse complement strand
CCCTAGTGATCGTCCCCTCTGCTCTGTTCGTGACGATCTGGAGGAACTGGGCCGAGCTGGTCTCGACCGCAAAGAAATGCAACCTTTTGCACCGCTTAGGATAGTCCTCGAAACATTTCACGTAGAAGCTGGCATAGTCGTCGAGGTAGTCACCGTCAACGTATTCCTCTTCCACAACAATTGTTTTCGCACCGATTTCACGGAGATAGTCAAGCAAGTAGGAGACCCGGCGATTTGCCGCGACCTCTGAAACGGCGCACGGGCACTCCAACGCCTCGAAGAAACTTTCTTGGGAAAACGGTGCCACGACGACAGAGGGGAGCGACATCGCAGCTAGACGCTAACTACCAACTCAAAGATCTCCTCCCGCGTCTTCTGAGCTTCATCCAGCGTGGCGAGGGCGTCGTTGACACGCTCAATGCTCTCCCGCAAAGCAGATTGCGCTTGCTCAGGGTCGAAATCCCGGTCGGTCCGATTTTCATTGGGCTCTGACACTGTGCTTCTCCTTCGTTCGCCAATATAGATGCGCTGCTGGGGGAATTCGTTCTTGGGCCTGCACGTTATCCTGATGATTGTTCACTGTCAAGTATCTCGCAAGTTACTAGGGTACCGCAAACCCGTTACTGAATCAGCGTCCCGTTCCCGTTCGGCTCTTCGGGCGGAATCACCACCGCTGCTGCTACCCTGTCTCCCGGCTCGATGTTCAGCAGCCGCACTCCCTGTGCCGACCGGCCCGACTCGCGGATGAACTTCGATTCGATACGGATGATCTTGCCGTACTGGCTGATCAGCATCACTTCGGATTTTTCTGTTACCTGCGAGATGCCGACTACTTTGCCGTTGCGCGCGGTCGTCTTGACGTTGATCACGCCCTTGCCGCCGCGATTGGTCAAGCGATACTCGTCCGCCGGAGTGCGCTTGCCGTAGCCGTTCTCGGTTACGGAAAGGATCAGCGAACCTTTTTCCGGCACCAGGTCGGCGACCTCGGGAGCAACATCGCCTTCCTTCGCGACCGCCTTCGCTTCTGGCTTGATGGTGGTGGCCATGCCGACGATGTAATCCTTCTCGCCAAGATTCATGCCACGTACACCGGTGGCGTTGCGTCCCATGGGGCGAACATCGTTCTCGTCGAAGCGGATCGCTTGTCCGTCATGCGAGGCTAAAAAGACTATCTGATCGCCATCGGTCAGCGAGGCAGCGACCAACTCATCTCCCTGCTCGATGTTGATGGCGATGATGCCGCGCTGCATCACGTGCGAGAAGTCTTTGACTTCGGTCTTCTTGACGGTGCCATTGTGCGTGGCGAAAAAGACGTAGCGATTTTCTTCTTCCAAGTCGCGTACGGCGAGCATGGTGCGGACGGTTTCTCCCGGCTGCAGGCCGACGAGATTGCCGACGTGCTTGCCTTTACCGGCAGCGGCGATGTCAGGAATTTCGTAAACCTTGAGCCAATAGACGCGGCCGGTGTTGGTGAAAATCAAAATGTACGCGTGGGTTGAGGCGATGAAGAGATGCTCGACGAAATCCTCGTCGCGCGTCTTCATGCCGGTGCGTCCGGTGCCGCCGCGGCGCTGCATGCGATAGGTCGAGATCGGAGTGCGCTTCATGTAGCCGGAGTGGCTGACCGTGACCGCGACCTGCTCGTCGGCGATCAGGTCTTCGAGCATGATCTCGGCCGCTTCATCTTCAATCACCGTGCGTCGAGCGTCGCCGTAGAGTTTCTTGACCTCTTCCAGCTCCTTGACGATCAACTTGCGGAGCTTAGCCTCGGAAGCCAGAATCGATTCGAATTCGGCAATCGCCTCGCGCACCTGCTTTAACTCGTTCGAAATTTCGTCGATGGATAGCTTCGTCAACCGATGCAGTTGCAGTTCGAGGATGGCGTCGGCCTGCTTGGTGGTGAAGGGCTTGTCGGCGTCGAGCTTCGGAGCGCGGCCCGTGGTATTGATGTCGATCTTCTTGCCGCCGAAATACGCGACCAAGTTTTCGCGGGCATCGGCGCGATTCGCGCTGCCGCGAATGATGACGATCACGTTGTCGAGATGATCGAGCGCGGTAAGATAGCCTTCTAAAATGTGCTCGCGATCGCGCGCCTTGGCCAGCAAATACGACGTGCGCCGCCGCACTACATCGACGCGATGGTCGATGAAGTGTTTGATCGCCTGGATCAAGCCCATTTCCTTCGGCTGTCCATTGACTACGGCCAGCAAAATCATGCTGAAGCCTTCTTGCATTGACGTGTGCTTGAAGAGTTGATTGAGCACGATCTGCGGCTCGGCTCCGCGCTTGAGTTCGATCACGATGCGCATGCCGTCGCGATCGCTCTCGTCGCGCAGGTCGGAGATGTCGTCGATCGTCTTGTTGTTGACGAGGTCGGCCATCTTCTCAATCAGGTAACGCTTGTTCACCTGATAGGGAATTTCGGTGACAATGATCGCCTGGCGGTCTTTGTTGATGTTTTCGATGGCGGCGCGCGCGCGCATCATGAAACGGCCGCGGCCGGTGCGATAAGCCTCGAAGATTCCGGCGCGTCCGTGAATAATTCCGGCTGTCGGAAAATCTGGCCCTTGCACAAATTTCAAAATCTCTGGCAACTGCGCGTTCGGGTTATTCACCAGCGTGATGGTCGCATCGACAATCTCGGTCAGATTGTGCGGCGGAATTTTAGTCGCCATGCCAACGGCGATTCCGTCGGAACCATTCACAAGCAGGTTCGGATAACGCGCTGGCAGAACCGCGGGCTGCGTCTCTGTGCCGTCGTAATTCGGATAAAAGTCGACTGCTTCTTTATCGAGGTCTTCTAGCAGCGCGGTGGAGACACGCGTCAGCCGAGCTTCGGTGTAACGATCGGCCGCGGGAGGGTCGCCATCGACCGAGCCAAAGTTACCCTGGCCATCGACCAGCGGGGCGCGCATCGCGAAGGGCTGCGCGAGTCGGACCAAGGCATCATAGACTGCGAGATTTCCATGCGGATGATACTTGCCCATCACTTCGCCGACGATGCGGGCGCACTTGCGCGTGGCGCCGCCGGGGCGAAGGCCCATCTGCTGCATGGTGTAAAGAATGCGGCGATGCACCGGCTTCAATCCGTCGCGGACGTCCGGCAGCGCGCGGCCGATAATCACCGACAAGGAGTAGTCGAGGTACGAACGCTTCATCTCCTCTTCAATGTTGACGGGTTGCATGTTGAGCGCGCCCGGGCCAGTGGGACCGTCGCCGCCGGGAGGAGGAGTTAAGGGAAGCTCGGGATTTTGATCGTCAGCCATGGTATAGGGGACTCGGTTGTCAGGTCTTAGGTCCTAGCAGGAGCACGACCTCGCCAGCCCACTGCCGTGAGCAGGGAAACGCCGCTAACCTCTTGTATTAACAAGTGCTTACCTGACTTTCGTATTTACGAAATTATATCATATGCACGAGCATGTTAACCTCTTCCTGAAGCAGCTGATCCAGTGCCGGCCCGATGAATCGTGCGGCCTCGTAGTCGAGAGTCCCGATCTCGAAATCGCGGCCGATAAGAGCGCGAGAGAATACCTTCATGACCAAAGCCCGCATCCTTCAGGCCCTCAGCGCCTTGTTCGTGCTGGGTTTCCTTGCCGGACTTCCAGCCGTGGAGGGGCAACAATCGGCCCCGACCTCCTCTCAGACGCAGCAGGGTGAAGATCAAAGCCAGCCCGCGGATACGGTGAAGGTCGATGTGAATGTGGTGCAGCTCTTCTTCAACGTGAATGACAAGAAGGGTGTGCCGGTCCGCAATCTTGCGAAGGACGAGTTCGAGGTCCTGGAGGACGGCAAGCCGCAAAACATTAAGTACTTTGCCGCTGAGTCCGACCTTCCGCTGGCCGTGGGAATCCTGATCGACTCGAGCGCCAGCCAAGCGCGTGTGCTCCGCATGGAACAGCAGGTTGGTGGCGAATTCCTGAACGAGATCTTGCGCGACAAGGACGTCGCTTTTGTCCTCGGCTTCGATGTGCGTGTTGATCTGCTGCAGGACTTTACCAATTCGATTCCCGCTTTGGCGGCTGCTCTGAACAACGCGCGCATCAATACGGACGGTGGCGGAACCGGCATTGCGGGCTTGGGTGGAGGCGCCACTCCCGCTGGCACACTCCGCGGCACGCTGCTTTATGACGCCGTCTATTTGGCTTCAAACGATGAGTTATCGCATCAAGCCGGGCGCAAGGCCATGATCCTGCTTACGGACGGCGAAGATCAGGGCAGTCAGCTCAGCGTTAAAAATGCGATTGAGGCGGCGCAGAAATCCAACAGCATCGTATATGTGTTGCTGTGCGCCGACCGCGGCTTCTACGGTTTTGGCGAATATTCCGGTGAAGCTAAGATGAAGCAGTTCACGCGTGAGACCGGTGGCCGCGTTATCGTGGTGGGCAACAGATTGAACAAACTGCGGGATGCCTTTAATCAGATCGCCAAAGAACTGCGCAGCCAGTACAGCATTGGTTATACGCCGACGAATACCGCCCTTGACGGCGCCTTTCGCAATATTGAAATCCGCGCCAAAGCGAAAGACAAGGACTACAAGATTCAGGCACGTACTGGATATTACGCCGTGTCGAAACACTAGCTATGGGGTCGAGGCTACGCTCTGCACTTGACCTTGGAGTAAGCTGAACCCGAGCCCGGCGTCGCACGAAAAACTTTACGGGCAGGTTAGGCAAGTGGCTGGTACTTCCACGCTTGCTCGGCGCGCCGTGGTCAGTTGTGCGACCCGGGGTGCAGGGACTTCTATCCCAATCGCAGAATTCATCCAAAGTTCACGCAGGTGATAGTGTCCATTTTCCTCGGCAAAAATGAGGCGGGGCGCGTTGGGATGCAGCGCTGTGCGGATCGGCTTCATCGCAATGCTGACTGATTCTCGCCCGTGACTGGCATGCAGGTAGACGATTCGACTTTGCAGGGATTTGATTGTGTAACTTCCGGCAGGGAACATGACCTGTCCGACCATAAAGTCAAAGGGAACGTCCACTCCGATCTTTGGGCGTTGTTGCGCGTCAGGTTGCGCGCCTAGGCACGGCGCCACCAAGAGCAGGGCCAGAGCGAAGCACGACAGAAAAGCGGCTGATTTCATCAACGGGTCCTCAGACAAGGTCAGGAGGGAGAGGACCAGTCGTTTCGACAGGTCCCCAGGCCTCTCCCGTCTCGCTACTTGCTTGCTATCTCAACGTACTTGCCACCTTGCGCCACAAGAGTTTGTTTCACGCTCGGCCGCAATATCTCCTGGCCGGCATGTGTTCCATCCCAAATTTCGGCGAGCGAGTAGGTTCCGCCTGACTGCAAGAAAACCAGGCTGGGGCCGTGTGTCGACCTGTCCGAATTTGTTGAGGTCGACATCACAATCACAGTGGTATGGTTGTTAGAAATAAACCAAGACTGGCGCTGCCACCCTACAACGGCAACTTTGTACTGTCCGGGAGGTAGAGTCTTGCCGGCAGCGATGAAATTGAAGGGAACATTGACATCCAGTCCTGATTGGGCGACAGCGGGAAGACAAACCGCCGCAAACAGGGCAAAAAACAGGCTGAATTTGCAGAACTTCCTCATTCTAGATTCCTCTCCTAGTTCAGTTTCACCGCGTCGGCGGTGCCATCCGAAGATAGTAAGAGGTCGAAGCATTACCCACCAGATTACGTCTGCGCGCCAATTGGAATTGCTAAGGTAATGATGCGAAAATCATCGATCCGTGCTTATCAGCAGGACAAGTTGGTTCCGCGGGAGAGAGATGGCTCTTCTGACTGAGTTTCCGGCGCGGTTGCGCGCCCTCACGAAGATCACCAAGTCGCATGGCCGTTGCTATATCGGCTGGGCTGCCGATGGATTAGCGTTTCAGGCTCGCCGCAGGGTCAGCAGCGTGATCTCTGGAGGAACGCCGATGCGCACGGGAAAGCCGAAAGTTCCGAGGCCGCGATTTACGTAAAGTGCGGCCTTCTGCGCGCCATTGCTCGCGGACGTAGCGGCGGCGTGGCCGTTAGTTGGCATGGGTAGATGGTAGAGGCCGGCCACAAATGGGGTGATCAGTCTCGCAGGGTTGACGCTGTGATCGACAATCTCAACCTTGACCTGGCCGCCATGCGTGTGGCCCGCGAGACTGAGCTCGATTCCTAAGTCAGCGGCGCGCCGAAACGAATTCGGATTGTGTGAGAGCAAAATGTTCGGCATGTCGCGGCGGATGAGTGGCTCGATTTCGCGCAACATTAATTCTGGTGACGAGTGCTCGCCGCTCACCATGTGATCGCGTTGATAATCGACGCCTAGCAGATTGAAGCGACCGCCATTGTGCTCGATGACAGCGTTGGCGGCGCGTAGCAGGTGCATTCCCTTTTGGTGGAAGAGGCGTTCCGCTTCGTCTTCGACGCCCGCATAAATTTCGTGATTGCCGTTGCATCCCCAGACGCCTAGCGGAGCGCGCAGCCGGCTCAATTCGCTGATGCAGGTGTCGAGCGGGTCGCCCACGCTCGAGACAAAGTCTCCCGTAACGAATGAGATGTCGGGATGGAGATCGTTCGCCATGGCTACGGCGCGTGCAATTTCGCGTGGCGGCATGTAGTCGCCAATGTGTATGTCGCTCAGCTGTGCGATGCGCATGCCGTCGAGTTCAGCTGGAAGATTCGCCACCGGCACTTCGACGCGTTCGACGGTGTAGCGCAAGCGGCCTGCGGCAAAACCGTAGGTGGCGGCGAGAAAGGGGAAGCTGCCAGCGACCACGGCGGCATATTGAAAGAAAGATCGCCGCGAGGGACTGAAGCCGCCAGCCATGGCTCCCGGACGAAGGCGCGCCGCGATGTTAGTTACCCATTCGATTGCTCCTACCGATTCGACCGCCAGGAATGCAAAGACGGAAGCCACCAGCCACAAGCGGGCAAAAGTAGTAAGGGTCTTGCCAAGGTGGAATTCACCAACGGTGAGCCGCGAGACGCCGCGACCTAGCAGCGGATCGAGTAGGGTCGCCAGAAGAATAGCCGCCAGAGCGATCAGTCCGGCGTGTAGCCCGAAACGCAGGTCGCCGCTTGAGAATGAGCCGATCCACGCCCACGCTCGCAGGAACCAGAATCGCTGGACAAGGTATACGGCGAAAAGAAAGAGCGCGAAAAAAAGGACTCGGGAAAGAATCAGGGTGTTGCTCCAATTCAAGCTTACCCACATTTAGATGCGTTGTGGCTGCGGAAGACTCGACGCGCAGGATTGGAACAACGATATGTTATTCCAGCGTTTCGGGTTCGATGGAAATATTCTTTTCGCCTTTGGCGCGCTTCTCCCAATACTTTTTAACCCAGGCTTCATAGCTTTTGCCGGCGGCGGTGTCGCGCCCGGTGAAGGCTAGGGCGGCGATTTCGGAGTAGGGGATTGCGGGGCGATCGTTGCTCGTGGCCAGCATCAGGCGAACTACGGATGTCTCTAGCGTTTTGCCGATGCGGCGGTCGAAGAGGTATCCAGTGATTTCGCTGTTATTTTTGCGGGTGATGGTTACGTCGCCGCGATAGTCGAAGGCTTTTTCTATGACG
>JBEKXO010000227.1:0-7584 GCA_049511995.1 Terriglobales bacterium | reverse complement strand
CCGGAAGCAGCGAGCGGAGCGATCTTCAAGGTAGTCAACTCGCGGGGCGCCACCCTATATTCCAGCCATGTCGGGGCTCTACTCGGCACATGGAGCCACAGCAAGACCGTAACCTATGACGTCTACGCTCTCGACTTCACCGTTCCCGGAGGAGACATCTACACAATTTCGGTGTCCGGGCCGGTGGAGGCGACTTCGCCGCCTTTCGCCGTCGATTCCGCCTATGCCCTCTACTCCGGATTACTCTTGAACACTTTGTTTTTCTATCAAACCCAACGTGACGGAGCGAACTTTATCCCCAATGCTCTGCGCACCGCCCCCGGGCACCTGAAGGATGAGAGCGCAGAACTTTACGAGACTCCTCCTCTCGACAGCAACGACTTTATCGACAACGTGCCGCCCGTTCCGCCTTTAGTGTCCGCCAATCTCCCGACCATCGATGCCTCTGGCGGTTGGTGGGACGCCGGCGACTACGAGAAATACGTGGAAACCGCCAGCTACACAGCCGCGTTGATGCAGATCGGAATACGCGACTTCCCGAAGCAGATGGGCGCGGACGCTCAGTTGAACCCTCCCGTCCCGCCAGCCTCGATTTCGTATGCGGGCAGCAGTGAGCCAGGCGCACCGCGGTCCTCCGATTTTACCGGCGAAGCTCGTTTTGGGATCGAATGGCTGATGAAGATGTGGGATGACAAAACGCAAACCCTCTACTACCAGGTCGACAACAGCCAGGATTGGGACTACTACGGCGAGGGCAATCCCACTTCCGCTGCCGGCATCTGTGGCGGAACCTACCCAACCCCCTACTGCTTGATCACCGAGTATGACATTTGGACCCTCCCCCAAGCCGCCGATAATTTCGAACTGCCCGGAGATCCGCAACCGTGCGACCCCGACACGACGTTTTTCATCTGCTATCGTCCGGTCTACGTCGCTGGCCCCGCAGGTTCGCCCATCAGCCCGAATTTGGCCGGCCGTTTGGCGGCGGACTTTGCGCTCTGTTATCAACTCAACCGCATCACTCACCTTTTTCTGGCGAATCGGTGCCTCAAGAATGCGGAGGATATTTTTGCGCTGGCCAATACTTCGTTTCCTGACCCCGCGCCCACAGTTGGTTCAGGCAGTTGCAGCACGTGTCTTCTAACCATCGCTCCCTTCGACGGCTATCCCGAGAACGTGTGGGAAGATGACATGGAGCTGGGCGCCACCGAACTTTACTTCGCGCTGCAATCCGCAGGCGGAGCCAAAAACCTGCCCGCCGGACTGCCCCAGACAAATCCCATGGACTACCTGAAGCAGGCGGCGCAACTTGCCAGGAATTACATCTCCAACATTTACGATGCCGGCTACACCGACACTCTTAACCTCTACGACGTAAGCGGCCTGGCCCATTTCGAACTGTTCCGCGCGCTCGAAATGGCGGGAGATCCGCGCGGTCTGGCGGTCTCTCAGTCGGACATTCGCCAACAACTCTTGCGGCAAGTGGAAGACGCAATCACCCAGGCTGGCACCGATGCCTGGGGCTTCGGATACGGATGGAGTTTCGGCGATACTACGTCGCACGGCGCCGGCCTGTCGGTCATGGCCAGCGAAGCCTATTCCCTGACCCACTCCAGGCGCTACGACACTTTCTCCCAGAGATGGCTGGCCAACATTCTCGGTACGAATGCCTGGGGCTCGTCGTTCATCGTCGGCGACGGGAGCACCTTTCCCAATTGCATCCAGCACCAGGTGGCGAACCTCGCGGGCGCGCTCGATGGCACCTCCGGAGGTACGCCAGTCCTCTGGGGCGCGGCTACCGAAGGCCCAAGCAGTTATGCCACATCGGGAGTAGTCGGCGGCATGATCCTCTGTCCGGCGAACGGAGCCGACCCCTTCAAGAAGTTCAATGGAAACGACGGCCCGTTCGATCCGTCGCAAGCAGCCGTGTATCAAGACAATATGCAGTCTTACAGCACAACCGAACCGGCCATCGACCTCACCGCAACGTCGTTCCTGATGTGGTCCTGGAGAATGGCTCAGAACCCCGGTTTCTGAACTTACCGGAGCTAGAACCAATAAACGCCCTGCCAGTGACCGACCGATTCTGGCAAGAAGCCAACCTCTCGAGAGGGCAGCGAACACGCTTAATACCTTAAGGATAAACGAGAGCAAGCAACACCCCGACGCGTCCCACTTCCTCAACGCCTCAATTCGCGGACGCATTATCTCTCCGGAAGTTTCTCGACCGCTGCTTGCAGCGCCCGCGCAACCTCTTCCGGGTCGGTCTCCGGAGCGAATTGCATGGGCTTGCCTATGCGCACAATAATCTTTCCGGGCGCGGCATATTTTCTTCGTGCTTGCTTGATTTCAAACAGTCCGTCGATGCGCATGGGAAGGACTGGAAGGCGCAGATTGTTAGCCAGCAATCCAACTCCGCTGCGGAACGGCTGGATCTTCCCGTCGGTCGTGTGCTTGCCCTCGGGAAAAACCAGCACGCTATAGCCGCGATCGACGGCCTCTCCGGCATAGGCAAAGCTCTTGCGGAAGCCAGAGTGGCGCGGCAGCGGAAAAAGATTCAGTAGCGCCACGCCAAGCGTCCATTGAATGCGATCGTAGATTCGCCGATAGAACGGCAAACCCGGCGCGGGCGAGCGCAGCGCTTCGAGTGCCTCGCCGCCGGTTGCGGTCGCGAGCCTGTGGCGAATGCGCGCGGGCAATGCGAATTGAATGAAGCCGACGTCGACGTCGTCAATATGGTTAGAAACCACCAGCAGCGGCCCACGAATACCGCGCAGGTTTTCGCGTCCGGTGACGCGAGGCCATCCCAGAAGAAGCATTGCCGGCCGCATCAGCAGATAGCGCGCAACCATCCGCAACCAGGTTGTCGGCCAGCGCAGCGCCCAGCGGGGATAGTGAAAGGCGATTGGTCGTTGGTCGCTGGTCGTTGGTCGATCGGGGAGTTGGCCAACGACTAACGCCTGGCGACCAGCGACGGGCGCGCTAGCTTGTTGCAAGAGTTTTTCTAGATCACCGACGGTCGCCGTACTCGCGAATTTGGTTTCGCTGAGATCGATTTGATAACGATCTTCAAGGGCGCCGAGCAGTTCGACGCGTTCGAGCGAACTTAGCCCCAGGCTGCTTTCGAGGTCTGCATCCGACGAGAAGTTGGGCGCGGGACGACCGGTGATTCGCTCCAGCAATTCGCAGAGCGGAGTGGCTGCGATCGCGGACGCTTGTCCGCGCAGGCTGGCCTCGACAGCATCGCGGATTACGTTTCGCTTCGGCTTCTGCGTCGAGCTGCGGGGGAAATCTTCGTCGGGCCAGACGAACCAGGTGCGCATGCGCTGATATTCGGCAAGCGTTTCGTTGGCCCCGGCAATGGTCCTCGAAGCGATCTTCTGCGCATCGCGATCGGCTGTTTGAGCGTCAGAGTTGCGATCGCGCAGAATCAGCACTGCGCATGGCTCCGCATTTCCGCCGCGCTCGATGCCAACGACTACGCAGTCCTTCACCTCAGGCTGCCGCCGCAGAGCCGATTCCAGGTCCTCGGGATAAACGTTCATTCCCGCGGGCGTAACGATAACTTCTTTTTTGCGGCCCTTGAAAAAAAGATTGCCTTGTTCATCGATCGCGCCGAGATCGCCGGTGCGATACCAGCCTTCGTCGCGATCTGCCGCGACCGGTTGCAGTTCGCCGCTGCTCCAGTAGCCGCTAGCCACGCCGCTGCCGCGAACAAGAATTTCGCCGTCGTCGGCGAGCTTGAGCTCGCGGCCGGGAAGGACTTTGCCGATCGAGCCGCGACTGGTGTGGAAGGGATGGTTTAGGCTGACGAGAGACGTCGTTTCGGTCAACCCGTAACCCTGAACCACGGCGTATCCCAGCCGATGCCAGAATTCCTCTGTCTCGCGGTCGAGGGCTGCGCCGCCGCTGATCATCGCCCAGAACTTCCATCCGAATTTGCGGCGCACGTCGCGGAAGGTCCACCAGCGCCGCAGAAAATGCTGGGGTTCGGCGGCAACGTAGCGTTCGGCAAAATTCTCGCGGCCGCGACCGTCGTCCTCACTGTCGTCCACATCGCGTTCGACTTTCTGCTTGAGCGACTCGATCATACGTGGGACAGCAACCAGCACCGAGACACGTTCACGGCGAATCGTCGCCATGATTTCGGTCGGGTTAAATGTGTTTTCAAAGATGACTGTGCCACCGAGAAGCGGAGGAAGAAAGATTCCCAGAAATTGGCCGAAGACGTGACTCAGCGGCAATAGATTAAAAAAGCGAATGGGATGAACCATCCGCTCGTATTTAAGGTATTTCTTCATCTCAGTTTCAATGGGGATGAGATTGCCGACCACGTTGGCGTGGGTCAACACGACTCCCTTGGGCTCGGCAGTGGTGCCGGAGGTGAAGACTATTTCGAGCGTGTCGGAAGGCTGAATCTCAGCGGGACGAAAGCGCTGAGAAGGATGCCCCTCAACCGCGGCTTCCAGATCGACGGGATCGATGCTCGCGTATTTTTCCGTCAGCCCATCGAAAACCGCGGCCCGCTCGCGCGGACAAAGAATGAGTTTCGTGCGCACCTGCGTGCTGATTCGGCGCGCAAAATCATGACTGGAGGCATCGTCGATGGGAACGGCGATTGCTCCGCAAAGCGCACAGCCGAGAAACGCAGCTACCCACTCGGCGCAGTTCGGACTCCACAAAAGCACTGCGTCGCCTTTGCTGATATGCCGCGCCTCAAGCTCGCGGCCAAACTGATAGGCAACTTGGGCGACGCGCGGGTAGCTCCAACGCTCGTGGCGATAGCCGCGGGGGAAAACGTAGGCGAGGTCGCGGTTGCCCCAGCGCTCGAAATCGTCCAGCGAATCCAGTAGACTTGCTCGCACACCCTGTTTAGTAGCACAATTCCCACGACTTTACAGGCCGGAACTGACAGACGGCAGAAATTGTTCGGAATAACGGCCGCGCTGACGTGCCTGGGGCTGTATGAAACGATTTTCTCTATTTCGTCGCTCAGTTGGTCTTTTGTCGATTCGTGCCGCTTTGGCCCTCGGCGTGTGCGGGCTGATCGCGTGTCAAACGCCCGCTTCGACGGGCGGCGCGAGTTCAGCGTCTTCTTCCGCCGCTGGTTCCGTAAGCTTTCGAGTAGAACGGCTCTCTCCCACGCGCGATCTCACCCGCGATGAGGCCGAAGGCGGCCACATCCTGCGGAAGCATGTAGGCCAGACCGAAGAGCAACTGCGCGAGCGCCTGGAACGGGAACGCAACATTACGGGCGCATCAACGTATACCGATCGGTCGACCGCGGAACACGCTGTCGGCGCGACCATCGCGCAATCGCAGAGCGAAATCCAGAACTGGTTCAGCCAGCCTGGGAGACATACGAACCTGGTGCTCGACTACGACAGCGACGTGCCGCTGGGCCGCACCATGAATCGCGGAGAGTATCAGTCGCGCGTGTGCCAGCACGCAATTGTCATCCTGAAATATAACGGGCCAAACCATTACTATGTTTTGACATCCTATCCGGAGTGCCGCTCATGACCTCAAAACCGGAAATCAACGCCGCCAACTTTCCCGCACTGCATACGTTCCTGCGGGGCTACTTCCACGAGGATATCGCCGACGAGTACGGAACTCCGGCGGAGGCGGCCGATCAGTTTTGCGAAGACGCCGAAACCGACGAGCGCGTTCCTGTTGCCCGCGAGTGGCAACATCTTGTGGAACTCACGGGCACCGAGCCATCTCCGCTGAACGCGGCGCTGAAGAAGCTGGGAAGCGCGATTAAGTTGAATGAAGAGGAGATTCCGCAGGTGGGGGCGATCTTCGCCCGCTGCCTGGCGGTGAAACCGCATCGACGCGTGGCCAATGAGTGAGAACTCGCGGCGCGGTGTGATCGTCCTCAATACTTAAGGAGAGACAATGCCTGCTTACGCGGTGTTCATTCGCGAAAAAACTCGCGATGCGGCGAAACTGGAGGAGTACAGGAAACTAGTTCCCGCCAGTTTCGAGAAACATCCAGCGAGAATTCTCGCCCTACGCGGTCCTTCGGAAGTGCTGGAGGGCCCGCAAAGCGAGGAAATTATCATTCTTGAATTTCCGAGCTATGAGGCAGCGCAGGAGTGGTATAACAGCGCGGAATATCAGGCGGCACGCGAACGACGCTACCAGGGCGCAGATTATCGGTGCATCCTCACCGAGGGGAAAGCGACGTAGCCATCAAATCCCGCCGTTCCCCGCCTATCCTTCGCGGCCGACGCCGAGCGCGTCGGCGACGCGGTTGATGTAGTTGAACCAAGAGGCAATCAGCGTAATTTGCAGAATGGCTTGATCGTCGTATCCCGCGCCACGTAGTTTTTCGTGGTCGTCTTTCCAGACTTTCGTTGCGTCCTTCGTTAGCTTCACCACGTAATCGAGCATGACGCGTTCTTTTGGAGTGATTGGCGCAGTGGTGTAATCGCGCTCCAGCGCTTCGACCAGTGCTTTATCCAGGGTGACGCGACGCAGAAACTCTGCGTGAGACTCGATTCAATAGACGCACCGGTTAGTCACCGATACCATGGTCGCGATCATCTCGTGATGGCGCCGTTCAAGGGGGAGATCGGGAGACATCAGGGCGCCGAAGGTCGAGAACGCATGTTTCAGCGCCTGCGGAATCAAAGAGTGCGAGGCCACGATGAGCGATCCACCTCCTTCAGCAGGATGAATTGGAACGGCATATTCCTGCGGATAGAGCGACTTTTGTCCTTCCATCGCCTCTCGCAGTTCGTCGTCAGCTTCGGAGAGTGGAATGGTGCGAATCCAGGTCAATCGAAGTACTCCCTGCTACGTAACACCCTACACGCTGGCCGCGGGCGCCGCCAATAGCTGGACCCCGGCTACGCATGCAGCGCCCAAATGCAGTACCATAATCTCGATTGCTGCGCAATGCTTTGGCAGACATACGTTTGTGATGAACGCTACTGAGTAGGGTGCAGCCGGTGGATAGTATTTTTGCGCGCGAACTTTGTTTCCGCGTTTACAGCCGTTCGCCATCAGCCGGAGGGTCTGAATGCCGCTTGATACCTTGACGATTACCGATAACCGCACGGGGCAAAGTTACACGCTTCCTATCGAAAATGGAACGATTCGCGCGATCGACCTGCGCAAGATTAAAACCGGGCCCGAAGATTTCGGGTTAATGACCTACGATCCCGCCTTCACCAATACCGCTTCCTGCCGAAGCGCGATCACTTATATTGATGGCGATAAGGGAATCCTGCGTTATCGTGGTTATCCAATTGAGGTTTTGGCCGAGCATTGCACCTATCTGGAAGTTGCGTATCTGCTCCTTTTCGGCGAACTGCCTAACCAGAGTGAGTTGAAGGATTGGGTGTATGAGATCACGCACCACACCATGCTCCACGAGACCACCAAGAAATTCATGGAGGGATTCCGCGACAACGCGCATCCGATGGCGATGCTGGTGAGCACGGTGGCGGCGCTGTCGACGGTGTATCCCGAGGCGAAGAACGTGCACGATCCGGAGGCGCGGTTGCTTCAGATCAAGCGACTGATCGGCAAGATGCCGTCGATTGCGGCCATGTCGTATCGCCACATGGTGGG
>JBEKXO010000226.1:0-10142 GCA_049511995.1 Terriglobales bacterium | reverse complement strand
AGTGATGGCCGGGAGCACGGCCAACGACCACGTGGTCGTGGTGCGAGCCTATGACCGCTTCGACAACCTGGCTACGGCCAAGACGGTGATTCGAGGGAAATAGGCTCGATGAAAAGGCGAAAGTGTTCCACGTGGAACATTTGTAGCGGCAATTTCGCAGATACATTACGATACGTACAATTACAAATTTGTACGTACGATTGACGGACTTCGGAATTCTAGTGCTATCCGGCAGGCGGGGTGCCGGCGCTACTGTTTCGCAAAAATGATGGATGCGTTCTGGTCTGGATTCGGGGTTGTGGTCTCATCCATAATGAAAAAGTCCTGTATCTCGCACGCAGGATTTGGTTTTTGGGGGGTTCCAGTACAGCCCAAGGTGTCGAGGGTGTAGATAGTGTATGTCTGGGCCGCCGGGGCCGTAAGTGTGATTGATCCGGTGCCGACACCAAGGCTACCGTTAAGGCTACCGCTTAGATCGTAGATTCCGGTAACCTGCTGGCTGCCCGGGTACTGAGCTCCTGAAATCTCGAACATGCCACCTCCCGGGGATGTTAGAAGAAGGTTGGCCGCGACCGGGCCAACAGCGGAACTGCCGCTGCTGATTGTCACTGCGGCAAAGGTGCCGGGCAACTCTGAATTAGCGAAAACCCCACTGCCTTTTCCCTGCGGATTCATGGTCCCGGTCATCACGGACGAACTGGATTGATCGAGCAGGAATCCGCGATTTTGTCCACTGGCATACAGGACAAACGGGATCGGCGGCACGACGGTCTTTGCGGTGGGATTGCCCAACATCTGGAAGGTATAACGGCCATTGGTTCCGCTGGCCGCATACGTGTCAGCAGAGCCTGAGGGTGGAAATGAAATGGCGGAGAGGACGGTACCCGCGTTGTTCTGATCGAATTGACCGGAAAAATTCCCGTTGCCATCGGTTGAGCCGAGTACGAGCGCCACGTTAGAGTTTGCTCCGTTCGCTCCGGTCAGCGCGGAAACGGAAATGCCCTTGAAGGCGGCGTTGTTGTAAGTTTGGGTGGAATCCTGGAGCACCATTGTCCCGGAAACTGCGGGATTCGCGGTGAGATCAGTGGAGATGGCATAGAAGGTAAGCGGATTCCCCTTGCTGGCCGATCCCGAAGCCATGAAGAAATCAAAGCCAAGCGTGGCGCCCGGAGAGGTCAGACTCATGTGCCAAAATCCGCTGGCGCTCGGGCCCGTATAGGTGCCGGTAATGCTGCAGGGCGACGCTCCACAAACATTCGAAGTGCTGCCATTGTCGTTCGTATCCATCTGGCCAGCGACGATCGAGCCGCTGCCATTCATCGGTAAAACTCCGACATAGCCCACGCGCTTGCCGGTCGAGTCAACACCACTGAAGCCGAAAGCATAAGTTTGATCGCCGGTGAAAAGACCGGGGCTGGAGGATTTCTGTGCGACGCCGGAGCCCTTCCCTTGGCCATCGGATTCGATCATTTCAATGTCACCCGCGCCGTCGAGAACGACCTGGAAGGTGTTCGGGTATGCGCCTGTGGTGAGGGTGAGAGTGCCGGCATTGTTTGAGTTCGGATCGGAGGCAGAGATGGGAATATAGGAGCCTCCGGTGATGGCATGTTGTGCGGGTCCGGCCGAAGTGAGTTCGTCTTCCACGCCCGAGGTTATCGCACCGTTCGAAGCGGTGAAGGTTCCGACGACCGAGGTCGCGTTGCCACTGCCGTCATATCCGGAGAATTGGAATGCATAGGTACCATTTACACGGTTAGGGACGAGCGAAGCCTTAGCCGCGATGCAATAGGTAGGATTAGCTGTGCAACCTGCCGGATCAAGAGTTGCGGTGGCGGATATCTGAACGCAATCGTTGCCATTGCTACAGCTGTCTTGCTCCGTGTAATACGCCAAGCCTGACACGTTCGGATCCTGAACAAAGTTCGCGCACGGCACTCCGTTGGCGCTGCAGGTCCATGTGAAAACTTGGGGCGCATAGTCGGGGACGGCAACGGCAGTAAACTGCTGGACTAGACCGCTGCCCACGCTCAGCGACGCCGGCGCTACATCGGTGGTGACATCGACAATGGCGAGCGGCAAGGTTCCGGTGACGCCGGTGTCGCCCGTCAATGTCGCAGTGATTGTCGGCTGCGAACCAGCTGACGACGGGGCCACGTAGGTCGCGGTGGGCGGGTTGGTCGGTGGTGTGACGGGAGTCAGCGTTCCCGTGCCGGATGGAGAAACGCTCCAGGTAACCGTTGTTGTCGTCGAGTTCGATATCGCCGCCTGGACGGTTACAGTCTGGGTTGGGTAGATGTCGCTAGGGTTGACGTTCGCTGGGGAAGTTATCGTAACGTCAATGCTCGGCGACTGTGGACTGATTCCGTTGCCGCCTTTGGCGCAACCGCTGGCTAGCGCGAGACTGAAGAGGGCCGCTACAAAAAGAAGATTCTTTATCATGGTTTGATCTTGAAATGATCTCTTAGATGCTGGCGAATACCAATGCATGGGTCCTTCGCTCCGCTCAGGATGACATGGTTGAGTGCGTCACACCAGTCCCCACTTTTATAGCAGCCGCAAGGCCAATTTATTATTTAAATCAGCAAGTTAGAATGTACCTGAATATACGGGACTTTGTTCGCGCAGAGGCGGCATCGGAGAAGACGGACGCGGGGTAAGTGTGCAAGGAATTGCACTGACGTTTGAAGTTTGGCGGCTACAAAAGCAGGTCCTTCGCTTCGCTCAGGATGACAAACTGTTCGATAAGACCACCATCCTTGATGAGGCGAAAAATAGATGAGATGACGGGAGCAATTGAGCCAATGATTTGGTTTAGTGGTTGGACGCTACGTTTCTGACGGCGGTGATCGGCGTACTTATGCCCGGTTCTTGCTTCTGGTCCGGTATTTTCTTTGCGGTTTCTAATAACGGACGGAGTTCGCTGGCTGTTATTCCTAGCGTGCCTCCGGAGAAGCCGTCGATGTAGGCGGAGTTGATGCCCACTACTTCGCCTTTGAGATTGAGCACGGGGCCTCCGCTGCCGCCTCGGGCGGTGGGGGCGTCGTAGATCAGTTTGTCTCCGGTGACGTCGCCGATATGTCCGAACGTTGCGGACGGGCGAATCAGAGAAAGGGCGGCTAGTTCGGCGGCGGTGTCTCCGTTATCGGGATGCGCCGACAAGCGGTCATAGACAACAGCCGGAGACTTCGCGACCATTCCGGTCACCCCCATGGGATAGGCGAGGACGCTTACTGACTCGCCTACGTGGGGCGGCGTCGAAGACAAAATCAGAGGATGCAGCTTCTCAGTGAAGTCGGTCGGTTCAAGGCGCAGGAGTGCGAGGTCGCCGTGAGTGGCTACTACGCCGGGCCGCAAGACTACGGGAAGCGGCGAGCCGGGGAAATACGCGACCAGCTTTTCGAGGACGGGCGTTCCGCCTTCGCGCAATGCGATGGAAATTTCGCGATCGCCGTACCATGGCTCAGCCACGTGGCGATTGGTGGCCAAGAGGCCGGGGGCGACTACGAATCCCGTCCCGGCCACGCGGGCGCGAAAATGCTGGGCGCGGCCAGCGACGTGATAGATGCCATAGATGTAGGCGACGGATTCTCGCGCGTCGTCAACCACCGCGGCTGAAATCGATTGCTGGCGTTCGAGAGTGGCCACCTGGCTCGACAGTTGGTGGACCTGCTGCTCGAGGCCGGTGGTCTCCGGTGGGGCGTAGTAGTGGGCCATGACTCCGGCGCCGACCAGCGCGAGAACGCCGAGCAATCCTTGGACTAAACGCTGCCAAGTATCGAGCAATTCGCTTTCGCCGCTCTTCTCCCCTATATCGGAATCAAACATTTGTTGTCAGGACCCAAGTGAGCCCGGTCAGGAGGGAATTGTCCGGGTAGGCAATATGCTGACGTATTTAGGGCGGTGCGGGTAGGGTACAGAAGTCTGGTGGAACGCGACCTAAGGTAACTGAAGCGGGTCCCGGTACGGGCGAGGAGCTCGCGGCGCTTCGCCTCAGCGGCTGAAGCCGCGTCCCGAAAGCATCCCTTATCGCAGCGCTGACGCACTGCGCCACCCAAAATTGAGCGCAAGAGAGGTTATCCGCTGCGCCACCCAAAAGCGAGCGCTGCCGCCGAGCAGACGCCAAAGGCATGGGCGCCGTGCGCCAAACAAGGCACGAACATTTACGGATCGACTCCCAGGCGCTTGGCCATTTCTTCATAGTGGAAGCCTTCTCCCGGAGTGTAGGGCTGGATCCATTCTCCGTCGATTACGAACTGCGGGACGGCGCGTTTGCCGGTGCGCTTTACGACCTCGTCGGCGGCTCCAGGAGTGGTTTCGATGTTGATATCGGTGTAAGGAAGCTGGTGTTCATCGAGGAAGCGCTTGGCCTCGCGGCAGTCGGGGCACCAGGGAGAGGAGTAGACAATAATTTCCATCGGGTTAATAGGCACCAGTTCGGGGTTCAATAAATTGAAATTCTAACGATTGGGAGCCCAGTGTCAAACACGCTCCAGCTGGTGCACGGTGCGTTCGTTCTCTACATTGCCGGTGTTGAGCGTGGTGGCCGGCTCGAACAGCATGACCCAGCATTCTTCGGTGGCCACGGGCCGATGCTCGACGCCTCGCGGAACCACGATGAATTCACCCTCTTCGATCCATTGGTCGGGATGGTTGTGATGGTCGCGGAACTCCATGCGGAAGCGGCCTTTGACAACGAGGAACATTTCATCTTCGTGGTCGTGATGGTGGAAGACGAATTCGCTGTCGAACTTTACGAATTTAACCTGCTGGCCGTTGAGTTCGGCGGCGACGCGGGGTTTGTAGAAGTCGGCTATTTTGGAGAATTTTTCGGCGATGTTGACCTTGGGCATGGAATCCTCGAGGCGTGGTGCTTGCTCGTTGTATGGATGAGGCGGGATGGACGGTGGTCGCGGAATTTTGCATTTATGGCGGGCTGCCGAGCTTCGCTCGGCTGGGCAGGTGGCGGGCACCCTTCGACAAGCTCAGGGCAGGCTCTGCCCCTACGTGAGCGTGACTTTAAAGACAGCCGCCAGCTTTCGCTGACGGCTGAATGCTGAGTGCTGCCTGAAGCTACTCGCCGCCGGCCTCATGTCCCGGACGCAGCATGACTCGCACGCCGCGTTGGCTATTGAGTTGGGTGGTGGTGGTCCAGTCGACTTCGTCGGTGCTGATTACGCCGCTGCCGCCGCTGGCTAGTTCGTAGCTGATGCGGCTGTCCTGATAGGTGTAATTGCCGACCGCGAGAACCATACCAGTCTTGAGCACGAAGACTGGCACGCCGGGCGAGGTAGCTGCTGCGCCTCCGCTGACCGTGGCTTTGGAGACATAGCTGGCGTAGGTGACCTGCGGAATTTCTTCCACCCGCGGCTCGCTGGAGGTGACGGCTACGTTGCGGACTGACAGCTGCGGATAGGAATGGTCAGACTGCCGAGAGCTGGCGCCCTGGTAGGAGTCTTGATAGTAGTTGTCGTTTTCGACGCGGGGACGGCCGAAGAAATGCCAGTTGGGGCCATTGGTCTGGGCGACTTGGGGAATCTGCACGTCGTCCATGAGGCGCAGGGTGAGCATGCTCTCGCCTTTCAGCGTCGGTCGCGGGCCGCGGGCGGGAAGCATGATGACCTTCCATGGCCAGAGCGGGGGCAGCATCCATTCGACGATGTCGCGCTTGGCGTGACCTTTGCCGCGGATGTCGCCATCTTTATCGACCTTGTAGCCGCGAGTTGCGATCACTTTGGCTTCTAGTGGCATGTCGCCTTGCGGCAGGCCGATGCGATCGAACTGGAGCTTCAGGTAGCCTTTGCCCCAGAAATGGCCGGGGTCCTTGGCGGCTTCGAGATGGCCGACCAGGTAGCTGCCGCGGGGAAAGGTTTGCTGGCCGAATTCGGTGACGGAGTGGAGACGGCAGAGGACGGGGTCTCCGACGGCAACGGTGGCGGAGGAGAGGTTGGGTTCATCCATGGTGCATTTCAGAAGGGTACCGGCGGGCAGGACCATTTCCCGCGCACTGGCACTCAGGGTTAAAGCAAGGAGGGATGCTGCAAGGACTGCGTAACTGCCGGACTTCATGACTACACCTCGGTCTCACGCCCCGGAATTTTTTGCCACATTCCTAACTACTGCAGTGAGCCCGCCCCAGATTGATATGGAGTTTTACACAAGTTGACAGTGGCGTCAATCGGACTTAGGGGCCAGAGCGTGGTTTTTCTGCGACAGAGGCTGACGTGGCGAGTTCTCGCAAGGGAGTTAGGCGGGTTGAATTGGGCGCCGCCCGGCAATGTGAAGTTTGATCCAATTCCAGGCGCGCGATGCGTCTGCTGGGTCGATAAAGAGGATGTATGCGGAGAGGACATCCCATTGAAAGAGCGAAATGTTGAGGGAGTATTCCAGCCAGAGATGAAGCAGAAGGCCGAGTGCGAGGACGTAGTAGCGAAGGCTTTTTACCCAGATCAAGACGCCTAAAGCGAGTTCGATGGCAATCGCCGACCAGCCTGCCCACTTGAGCATCGCGGGGTGGAGAAGCCAGGCGGGCACCGGGAAGCGCTGCAGTGAATCCAAGTGATAGATGTAGTACAGGGCGGTTCCGTTCCGCCATGCCGGACTCTTAACCTTGTGGCAGAAGGCGGCGAAATAAAGGAGAGAGAGTTGAATCTGGATCATCCGTTGCGCCCATGGCCTTTGAGGCTCTAGGGGCGCATCTTGTGCGGTTGCGCGTTTCGTTCTTCTGCGCCAGATCCGAAGCAGCCGATCGAAAGAGAGTGCGGCGCCGGCGGGAGCAAACATCAGAAAGAATCCGGCAAGGCGCAGGAAGGTGTCGCCCCCGTGGGTGATGTAGAGGTTCCTTTGATGAATTGAGGTAAGGCAGAGAAATACGATCACACTGTTGATGCGCGTGATCAGACCGACGGTGAGCAGGATTGCCGAGCCGAGGAATAGCCAGAAGAACGCGTTGATCCAGCCATCGGATTGCGGAATGACGGTGAAGAGATTGAGGCGCGTGCCGGGCTCGACGGTTTGCATGGTTTGCAAACTGATCCAGGAGTGGGGCCCGTACCAGGCCAACCAATCTGGGCGCAGTAAAACGAGAGTCGCGATTATTAATAGGCCGTAAGCGATGCGAAACAGCGCAATCGGCAGCGGAGACTGCTTCGCGAAAAAAAACCTATTCCAGGCCTCAGGCACGGATCGCAGCGTCCACCTCATTGCAAATCCTCGGGCCTGACGCCATAGCCCAAGAGAACGTGGCGATCCCAAGGTTCGGGCTGATAGGAGCCGTCGGGGCGCGGAATGATAAGCGAATACCAGCGAATCAGGATGATGGTCTTTGCCGGATTTGATGGAGTGCTGTTCAGGCGCGCAATGTGGCGTGCGACATCCGGCCATAAAGCGTCATTGTCGTCGATCTGGATGACTTCCGAGAATTTGCGATAGCGCTCTTCGAAGTAACGGTCGGTAGCTGTTCGCCGGCCAAGGGGTGGGGGCGAACATATCCCAGGCTTGAAAGAGTCCGGCCCAGAGGAAATATGGGCGAACGAGTTTTCTGCATTGGGGGAATGGCGGGAAGTTGAAGGGCAGGCTCCAGCAGGTGATGGCGACGATGTGGAAGATCAGGAAGAGGTTGATGACGAGGATGGTGGCTTTGGGGATCCAGGTTGGGTGGTTGGGCTTTTTCTGATCGACTTTCATCTGCTCAGGAAGATTGTAGTGCTTCTGCGCAGTCGAGTTCAGACTTGGACACGGCGGTGTACCATCGCCACACAAACGAGTGGGAGAAATATTCTATAACCCAAGCGCGCTTAGGTTATAATAATGGCGTGGGCTCCGTTAGGTTTGACGGTGTTCTTTTCGTCGCTTATTCGAACGATCATCCGCCACCTCACGTTCACGGTTTCGCGGGTGACACGGAGGCGATCGTTGACATGCGGTCGAACGGAACCGTTGACCTAGCGAAGCGCAGCGACGCCGTCACGCCCGCGAATGCGAAGCGGTCGGACGTGAGGAAGATTCTGAATTCTGCGGCGCTGCACTTTGAAGAACTCGTAGCTTTATGGGAGGAGGTTCATGGCAAGAAATAAGACCGCCCGGCGTCGGGTCGTGACCACCGACGCCGAAATCGATCAGGCAATCGAGCGCGCCAAGGCTGTACGCAGAGGGCCGCTTGCGATCGCAGTCGAATACAAGCCGGGACCGGGATTGGACCTGCTCATCCTCAAGTTGAATGACGGCAGCCGGCGTGCGATCCCGCGCGAAGATCTGCAAGGGCTGCAGTCGGCGACGAAGGATCAGATTGCGCGGGTGGAAATTCTTGGCGGTGGAACCGGGCTGCATTGGCCGGACCTCGATGCCGACCTCTATGTTCCCGGGTTGCTGCGGGGGATTTATGGGACGAAGAAATGGATGGCACAGATTGGGCGCAGCGGCGGAGCGGTGACTAGCGCTGCAAAGAAAAGGGCTGCTCGGGCGAATGGGTCGAAGGGCGGGCGGCCGAGAAGGAAGGAAATTGCGGCGGGGGACTAGAGGTTGGGAGTCGATGAGGTAAGGACGAACGGGCACAATTCGCGAAGGGGCGCGAATGTAGATGCACACCCGGCTACGCCGTCAGCTGTTTGAGAACGTAGAGAGCCTTTTGTCCCTGGAACCAACGAAACACGAAAAAACCATGGACCCCGAATGCCCATATCGAAAAAGTCACCAGAAGTGCGACCATATCAAGGCTGTAGAGAGCGAGGCCGAGAAGAAAGGCCCATCTGTGACCTTTGCGAGCTGCGAATCCCAGAGCGCATAAGATCACGATCCACATGACAACGGTACCCTCGGCGACGGTTGGATAACTCTCGCCAAGTCGCCTGCCATAAAGGCTCAACAGATCAAACACGCCGACGTTGATCAGAAAATTGAAGCGAAACCCGAGGATGCCGCTGCAGGTCGCCGCCAGGCCTGCGGCATAGAAGAAGTAATTGGCGTCGGTTTGGCTATCCTCGCGCAGTTCATCTCGCCGTAGCTGCTGCGCTTCTTTGTATTCCTCATCCGTACGGCCCGCCCCAACGTTGAGTACGTCCATTGGCCCACCCAAGAAAGGCGGTGCAAGTATAAACGGCACGGCACCTCTGAGCACAAAATTGTTGGAGACGCATGCTGGTATCCATACACAAAATAAAAGCCGCCAGCTTTTGGGCTGGCGGCCTGAATCTTGCCGAACTTCGTTCGGCTAGCGGACAGGAGTGTCCGCTCCACACAAACAGCGGTTAGCTTTCGTACAGCAGCACCGGTAGTACAGCTTGTTCGCTTCGAGGAAGACTTCGATGAAGGCTGGCCGGGTCGTGATTGTGCCCTGGATCAGCGCTTCTGACAGCGGGTCTTCTATGTACTTCTGCAAGGCTCGGCGCAGTGGACGGGCTCCGTAGCTGCGGTCGGTCAGGGTCTGGTTCAGAATCCACTTCTTGGCTTCGTCGGCCACGGTTACTGTGATCGAACGCTGCGCCAGATTCTGGTTCAGTTGGCTGACCATGAGTTCGAGAATCTGGATCAGGTCTTGCTCACTGAGCGCCAGGAAGAGGATGATCTCGTCCACGCGGTTCAGGAACTCTGGATTGAAGGTGCGCTTGACCTCACCCTTGACGAGTTCCTCGACCTTGGTCGATACCATATCGTCCTGCGAGTGTTGGAAGCCGAAACCCTCACGCTTCATCAGGTGCCGGGCGCCGATGTTCGACGTCATGATGATGATGGTGTTCTTGAAGTCGACGGTGTTGCCGAGGCCGTCGGTGAGTTGGCCATCTTCAAAAACCTGCAACAGGATGTTGAAGACATCGGGGTGCGCCTTCTCGATTTCGTCGAGCAGGACGACGGAATAAGGAGCGCGCTTGACGCGTTCTGTCAACTGTCCGCCCTCTTCGTAGCCCACATATCCGGGAGGCGAGCCGATGAGTTTGGAGACGCTATGCTTCTCCATGAACTCGGACATATCGAAGCGGACCAGAGCTTTGTCGCTGCCGAACATGAAGTGCGCCAGGGTGCGCGCGACTTCGGTTTTGCCTACGCCGGTTGGGCCCAGGAACAGGAACGAGCCGATGGGACGATTCGGGCTTTTCAATCCGGCACGTGAACGGCGGATGGCTCGAGCCAAGGCGCTGATGGCGCGTTCC
>JBEKXO010000225.1:0-7648 GCA_049511995.1 Terriglobales bacterium | reverse complement strand
GACGAAGGCATCGTTGTTGTCGACACCATCGAGAATAAAATTGTCGGCTTGCGGCCGCAGGCCATTCGCCGATAGTGCCGCCCCGCCAGTCTCCGAGTTTCGAAAACTCTCCGCGTTTGTTCCCGAACTGCCGCCCGAGGCGATATCGCCATATGCGCCTCGCGTCACGCCCGGAGTCAGCAGAGCGAGCTGCGTAAAGTTGCGGCCGTTCAGCGGAAGCTCCGTCACCTGCCGTCCCTGGATCACTTCGCCCGTGCTCGAGGTTGAAGTGTCGACCAGCGGCACATCTCCGGTGACGTCGACGGTGGTGGTGGCCTCACCGGTTTGCAGCTTCAGGCTGATCTCCTGGACCTGCGAAACTTCGAGAGTAAAATCAGCTCTCTCACTCTTGAATCCTTGCGCCGTCACATTGATGTGGTATCTTCCCGCGGTCAGCGCGTTCACCGTGTATTCGCCAGCTGCACCGGTTTGCGCGGTCACGGTCCGGCCCGTCGCCGTGTTGGTTACGGCAACGGTCGCATTCGGTATGACTGCGCCGCTAGGATCTGTGATGGTTCCAATGAGGCGGGCGGTGTCGGTTTGTGCCAGAGCCAGTCCGCTTAGGCAGAACGAGAGAATGAGAAGCAGTGAGAATCTACTTTTCACAATTCCTCCAATTACGGGGATGTCTTCAAGGGCATCCGCGGGGACGTCGGGAGTTCTTTGGAACCACACACTTTCGACTACCGTATACAAGAACCTGCAAGTTCTAGAGCAAAGCGATTCACCGCGGACGTTTCACTAGGTTTTTAAACGGTTACTGAGTTAAAATGCTGAAATCGCGGGTGGATATAATCCCTGTTACATCAGTGTTAAATGTCTGTTACTCGCACTCTCGCCGCTGCTCCTGAACAGCTCTTCCAACAAATAGATAACATTATTAAAAGTCATAGCCTCCGTGGCTCGGAATCTCTTTGCAAACTCGTGCAATATCTCGCAAAACAATCCCTCGAACACCCTGACGCTCCTTTAAAGGAGTACCAGATTGCCACCGAAGTCTACGGTCGTCCCGCCGACTTCGACCCGCAATCCGATTCAACCATCCGCGTGCAAGCCGGACGCCTTCGCATGAAGTTGGCCGAGTACTACGCCAGCGAGGGCGCGACCGACCCGATCGTCGTCAAAATTCCGAAGGGCAGCTATCACCTCACCTTCGAGCCAAGGCAAGCGGAGCCGCAGCCCATACCGCCAACTGTCCCGATCGCTGAGCCTCCGCGCCCCACCATCGTCGAAATCGTCCCCACCAGGTGGCGCATTGCAGTCGCCTTGCTCGTGACCGGCCTCCTCGTTTCCGTGATCGTTCTTGGCATCGTTTTATGGAATCGCAAGCCGGCCGAATCGGCGTCAACCGTAGTGCCCGCTTCTCACCCCGCCGGGCCTCTCGCAACTTTTTGGCAACCCTTCACATCGGGGGTAGAAGAGCCTTGGGTGATCTACAGCAATGCCGCCTTCGTCGGAAGGCCCGAGACGGGGATGCGCTACTACAACTCGCGCCAGGATTCAAAGAGCGCCGTCTACGACCACTACACCGGAGTAGGAGAAGTCCTCGCCATCCACGCGCTCGACGATGCATTCAGCACGCTGGGACGAAGGATCCTCGTAAAGCGCGGCAGTTTGTTCACTCTGGACGACGTGAAAAATAACAACCTGATCTTCGTTGGTTCACCGTCAGAAAATCTTTCGCTGCAAGACATTCCTAACATGCAGGAATTCGTTTTTCAGCGGGTGGCGTCGGGCACGCGTCAAGGCGATCTTGCAATCGTGAACCGGCATCCGAAGCCAAGCGAAGAGAATGCGTACCTGGCGAGTCCCTCCGACGCGCTCTTGACCGAGGATTATTCGGTGATCGGATTGGTGCCGGGCATGGGAGCGGGACGTTACGTCATGATCCTCGCGGGAACCACCACCTTTGGCACCCAGGGCGCCGTGGAATTTGTTTGCCGGCAGGAGTCGCTGGAAAAACTGCTGCACGAAATTCCCGGCGCAACCGCTGGATCAATGCGCCCATTCGAAGCCCTGGTAAGAGTAAAAATTGCCCGCGGAGTGCCGGTAGGAACCGAACTGGTAGCGGTACGCTCAAAATAAAGTTGTGAAGTGGGTCGTCGCTAGGCGTCGTCGATCGTAGGTGGCAAAGAGCGATCGGCAGGCGACGCCGAACGGCTAGCCACCAGCGACGAGCGACCGTCTCACGATTTCGCCGCAACGGCATCGCCCGGTACCGAACGGCGGAGCCGCAGATCGTAGAGGTCTTCCACTCGCTGCGTCAGCAGCGCGGCCAGGATGAAAAAGATTCCCCCCGCCACCACCGCGGCAATCCGGTTGTTATTCAGCAAATGCCCCATCACCCAGCCAAATCCGAGTGATGCCGTGATCTCCGGAATCACGATAAAAAAATTGAAAATCCCCATGTAGACTCCCGTCTTTCCGTGAGGCAGCGATCCAGCCAAGATCGCGTACGGCATCGAGAGCGTGCTGGCCCACGCGATTCCGACTCCGGTCATCGACAGCAACAGCAGAAATTTGCCATGAATCACCGCCACGGAGAGTAATCCCGCTCCGCCGCATAGCAAACAGAAGCTGTGCGTCGCCTTGCGCCCATATCGCTCGGAGAGTTCAGGCAGCAGGAAAGAAAATCCGAAACAAACCAGCGAATATATTCCGAAGCAGACGCCAGCCCACTCCACGCCCGTCGCGTACAAAGGAGAACTTGTATCACCAGCTCCGAATACATTGCGCGCCACCGCCACCGGAAAATAAAGCCACATGCAGAACAATCCCAGCCATGTGAATATCTGAACCCAGGCGAGTTGCCGCATGGTGCGAGGCATTTCGCGAATCGACGCCACAATCTCGCGCGCGCTGATTGCAAAACCCGCGTGCTTCCTTTTCTCTCTCTGAAACTCCGCCAGATTCTCCGGCGGATATTCCTTAGTCGTAAGAATCGTCCACAGCACCGCACCCAAGAATGCCGCCGCGCCAATATAAAAAGAAAGACGGACCGTCAAAGGAATGGTCCCGGCCGCAGTCGTTCCTGCCACATGAAAAACATTAGTCAGCAAGTAAGGCAGCGCCGAAGCAATTACGGCTCCCAACCCGATAAAAAGACTCTGCATGGCAAAGCCGCGAGTCCGCTGAAACTCCGGCAGCAGGTCCGCAACAAACGCGCGAAATGGCTCCATGCTGATGTTGATGCACGCGTCGAGCACCCACAGCAGACCCGCCGCCATCCACAGTGCCGAACTGCGTGGCATCAGAATGAGCGCCATTGAACTGAGAATCGCGCCCGCGAGAAAATAAGGACGCCGCCTGCCCAGCCTGCCCCACGTGCGATCGCTGGCGTGCCCGATGATCGGCTGCACAATCAATCCGGTAAGCGGCGCGGCCAGCCACAAAATCGGAATCTGATCGGCCCGGGCTCCGAGATATTCATAGATCGCGCTCATGTTCGCCATCTGCAATCCCCAGCCAAACTGTATGCCGAGAAAGCCGAAGCTCATGTTCCATATCTGCCAGAAGGTTCGAGGTGGCTTGTCCATAAATTCTTTCTGCCGGCGATTCTTGACCGATGCCGTTTCTTGCGCAGTGGCTCAGTTCGAATCCGCTTTGAAGGGGCACGGCTTCAGCCGTGCCGTAACCCGCAAAATCAATAGTGGCTTTAGCCGCTGGGGGAGTGTGTCTTTCAAACTGATCCATCCTTGTCTTATCGACGATGTTCTCAACGATCGTACAGCGCGACCAGCGATCTCAGCCGCGCGCTAAATTCCCCGCTCAATGCACCGGGACGGTAACGCCATTTCCAGTTTCCGCTAACCTTGCCGGGAAGATTCATGCGCGCTTCGCTCCCCAGTCCGAGCACGTCCTGCAAAGGAACGATGGCCACATCCGCGACCGACGATATCACCGCTCGGATCATGACCCAGTTAATCTCAGAATCATCCTGAAAGTTAAGATACGCGCGCGCAAATTCATGCTCTTTGCGTACATCTTCCGCAGTGCGCGTGCTGTCAGCGCCGGCCGAACTCCTCCACCAACCCACCGTCGTATCGTTGTCATGCCCTCCGGTATAAGCAACCAGATCGCGGCTGTAATTATGCGGACGAAACGATGGCCCTTGTGGGTCGTTGCCAAACGCAAATTGCAAAAGACTCATGCCCGGCAGCCCGAACTGCTGTCGCAATTTCTCCACCGGAGGAGTAATCACGCCCAGATTTTCCGCCACAATTGGCAGCTCGCCAAATGCATTTTGCAACGCCGACAGAAGATCGGCTCCCGGCCCTTTGACCCAGCGCCCATGAATCGCAGTCGTCTCGCCAGCCGGAACCTCCCAGTAAGATTCAAAGCCCCGAAAATGATCAAGCCGCACCATATCGAAGAGCGCAAGCGAAGCGCGAAAACGCTCGACCCACCATTTGTATCCGTCGGCCGCGAGCAAATCCCAGCGATAAATGGGATTCCCCCAAAGCTGCCCCGTGGCGCTGAAATAATCCGGCGGCACGCCCGAAACCACGGTAGGGTTGCCTTGCTCGTTGAGATAAAACAGATATGGATGCGCCCAAACGTCCGCGCTATCATGCGCAACATAGATTGGGATGTCGCCCATGAATCGTATGCCGCGCTGCCGGCAATAAGTCTTGAGACGTTCCCACTGTTGAAAGAATTCAAACTGCCAATACTTGTAAGCTTTGATTTCCGCCGCGAGTTTCTGTGACCATTCGTTAATGGCCAGCGCGTCTCGCCCGCGAATCTGCGTATCCCATGAAGTCCATACCCGCCCGTGATGCGCGTCTTTGCAAGCCATGAACAGCGCATAATCATCGAGCCACGGTCCAGCACTCTCGCAAAAACGATCGAAGTCCGCATGATCGGCGCGCGAATCGTCAGCGAAAAAAACCTCCGCCGCCCGCCGCAATGCCGCCATCTTGAATTCGATCACCGGCCCATAATCAACAAAATCTTTTGGAAATATCGTGCCAGCCCGATTCAGGTCTGACGCGTCGAGCAATCCCTGCTCCCGCAGCCGTTCGAGACTGAGCAACATCGGATTCCCGGCAAAAGCAGAAAAGCACTGATACGGAGAATCACCGTAACCCGTCGGATTCAGCGGCAACACCTGCCACAAGTTCTGCCCAGCGGCAAAGAGGAAGTCGGCAAATTCAAAGGCGCACGATCCCATATCTCCGATGCCGAAGCGTCCGGGTAGAGAAGTCAAGTGCAGCAGGAGGCCACCGCAGCGCGGAAATTTCACTCCGTAACCATACTCACGTCGGCGCCATTAGAGCAAGGCGCACGCCATTCCCGGGCCTCGGGGTGAGTCAAATAGGCCGTCACTAGCCTGTCGATTACCTGTCCCGATGGACATTTGGTTATTCGCAGCTGGACTGCGTTGTCCTGATCGTTCGTCATCTGCCAAAAACTATTCGTCGGTCGAAGAATGCCTACATGCACCGCGCCTGCGCGGGAGTTTGAGTCGCAGGACTTTGTGCAGCTGCTCCATATCCCCCACCGTGCGGCCTGCCGCACGGCATAGGAGAAGCGAAGTGAAACGTCATAACTCCCCACAAGTATTCGTGGGTTGTGGGTTGGTTTGCCTGAATGTCTTTTTATTTGCAGCAACCGCCAGCGCACAGCTGGCCGCCATCCCTTCCGGTGTCACCTTCGGCAGCGTTCAGATCGGCAACAGCCTCTCGCAGACCGTGAGTCTGAGCAACACGAGCGACGGCGATTTGACGATTTACGAAGTGACAGTGTCGGGGACCGGGTTTAGTGTCAGCGGTCTCAACCTGCCAGTGATTCTTTCTCCGGGCCGGAACGTGAGCTTGACCACGCTCTTTGCGCCGCCGTCCAACGGAGCCTTCGTCGGCAGCGTCTCTGTCGAATATTCCAGAACCTTCGGAAGACGCCGCTCGAATATGGTGACTGTTTCTCTCATGGGCATGGGAACAACCACGGGTCAACTTGTCGCCAGCCCAACCAGCCTCGCCTTCGGCAATGTTCAAGATGGCAGCAGCGCGAGTCTCTCCGAAACGCTTACCAATGCTGGCGGAGCGAACCTCACCATATCCGCGGCCAGCGCGAGCGGTACAGGATTCACTTTGAGCGGCCTATCTTTGCCCATCACTTTAACCGCCGGCCAGAGCACCTCATTCTCTGTGGTTTTCAGCCCGACAACCACCGGAGCCGCCAGCGGGAGCGTGAGCATTACCTCCAACGGATCGAATCCCAGTTTGAGCATTCCGCTCTCGGGCACCGGCCTCGCACAAGGCGACCTGACCGCAATTCCCCAAAGCCTCGCCTTCGGCAGCATTCAGGATGGCACGTCAAAGTCGCTGAGCGAAACCTTAACCAACAACGGCGGTACCAGCATCACGATCTCGGCCGCCAGTGCGAGCGGCACCGGATTCAGTTTGAGTGGATTATCCTTGCCGGTCACATTGACTGCCGGCCAAAGCACATCCTTCTCAGTGCTGTTTAGTCCGACCGCCGCCGGTGCCGCCAGTGGCAGCCTCAGCATCACCTCCAACGGATCCAATCCCAGCCTGAGCATTCCTCTCTCAGGCACCGGCGTGACGCAAGGAACACTATCCGCCAATCCCGCGAGTCTTTCTTTCGGCAACGTTCAGGATGGCAGCAGTGCGAATCTCTCCGAGACGTTTACCAACACCGGCGGATCAACCCTCACTATCTCCGCCGCCAGCGCTAGCGGAACAGGATTTAGTTTGAGTGGCCTGTCTTTGCCCGTAACATTGACTGCCGGCCAAAGCACTTCGTTCTCCGTCGTGTTCAGTCCGACCGCCGCCGGCGCCGCCACCGGCAGCCTCAGCATCACCTCCAACGGATCCAATCCCAGCCTGAGCATTCCGCTCTCTGGCACCGGCGTAACCCAGGGAACGCTTACCCCAGCTCCCACCAGCCTAGCCTTCGGCAGCGTGCAGGTCGGCAACAGCGCGAACCTGTCCGAGACGCTAACCAACACCGGCGGATCAACCGTCACCATCTCCGCCGCCAGCGCCAGCGGCACAGGCTTCTCCATCAGCGGAATGACTCTTCCCCTCAACCTCAATGCCAATCAAAGCGTGACCTTCACCGCAACCTTCACGCCGGCCTCGGCGGGCGCTGCCAGCGGATCCATTTCAGTCGTTTCGACCGCCTCCAATTCCCCGCTCGCCATCGCACTCTCTGGCACCGGAACCCCGGCGGGAGCTCTGGCCGTCTCTCCCACCACACTCGCCTTCGGCAACGTAAACGTCGGATCGAGCTCAGCCCTCGGCGGCAGCCTCACCGCAAGCGGCGCGTCCGTCACCGTCAATTCCGCCAGCAGCAACAGCAGCGAATTTACCCTCTCTGGAATCTCTCTGCCGGTCACCATTCCCGCCGGCCAGTCCTCGACCTTCACCGTGACCTTCACGCCACAATCAAGCGGAGCAGCCTCCGCCTCGCTCTCCTTCACCAGCAACGCCTCGAACTCACCCGCCGTGCAATCGTTGACCGGCACCGGAACCGCGCCAACCCAGCACACCGTCGACCTCAGCTGGACCGCCTCCGCTGACGCGGTAGGCTACAACATTTACCGCGGCACCACCTCCGGCGGCCCCTACACCATGATCAACTC
>JBEKXO010000224.1:0-7724 GCA_049511995.1 Terriglobales bacterium | reverse complement strand
AGCCGACTGCGCAGTTCTACCATGTGATTACCGATACGCGCACTCCTTACTACGTGTACGGTTCGCAGCAAGATAATTCCACCATTGCCATTGCTAGCCGCAGCGATGACGGCATGATCGGCACACCTGATTGGTATGCGGTTGGCGGCGGGGAAGCCGGGTATATTGCGCCCGATCCAGCCGATCCGAATATTGTCTATGCCGGGGATTATCAGGGCACTATTACCCGCTTCGACCGGCGCACCAATCAGGTCAAGAGTGTCGCCGTTTGGCCGGAGCTCTCGGATGCGCGGGGCGCGGCCGCGCTCGATCATCGCTTTCAATGGACGGCGCCGATCGTGACCTCGCCGTTCGATCCCAACACGATTTACTACGGAGGCGAGCGCATTTTCAAGACCTCCGATGGCGGAACGCATTGGGATGCGATCAGCGGCGACCTGACGCGCAACGATAAATCGAAGCAGCAGCCGTCGGGCGGTCCGATCACCATCGACGACACCGGCACCGAGTATTACGACACTGTTTTCTCTATCGCTCCATCGCCCCTTGCCAAAGGATTGATCTGGGCAGGCACCGATGATGGCTTGATCCAGGTCACACGCGATGAGGGGAAGACGTGGTCGAACGTCACTCCGAAAGGTCTCGCCGAGTGGAGCCGCATCAGTTTGATTGAAGCGTCTCCGCACGACGCGGGGACAGCCTATGTCGCCGTTGATCGCCATCAGAATGACGATCTGGCCCCCTACATTTACAAGACCACCAATTACGGCTCGACCTGGACCCGCATCACCACCGGCATTCCCGATGGAGCGTTCGTGCGCGCCGTTCGCGAAGACCCGAAGAAGAAGGGCTTGCTCTACGCGGGCACCGAGCGCGGCGTGTTTGTCTCATTTGACGACGGTGCGCATTGGCGCTCGCTGCAAAATAACCTGCCGCTGGTACCGGTGCACGACCTCGTCATCAAGAACGACGACCTCGTGCTGGCGACACACGGACGCGCGTTCTGGATACTCGACGATGTTTCTCCGCTTCGCCAGGTTGCCGATTCGGTCGGTGCGGAAGATGTGCATCTCTACAAACCAGCGACCGCGTATCGCGTGCACACGGGAGAGGCTCCGGAAAAATTATCGTTCGACGGAAAGAATCCGCCGAACGGTGCCGTGGTTTATTTCTACCTCAAAAAAGCGCCGAAGCCGGAAACCAAGCAGGAAGTAAAAATTGAAATCCTGGATGCGGCCGGCAGTGTGATTCGCACCTACTCCAGCAACAAGTCCGCGCCGCTCGATGAACCTCTCGACCCCGACGACAAGAAGCGTGAAAAAGAGATCAAGCCTGAGGATGGCCTGAATCGCTTCGTCTGGGATATGCGTTACGAAGAAGCGAATCGCGTTCCTAAATATTATCTGTGGGAATACAACGAGGGCGCGAAAGGCCCGTTTGCGCTGCCAGGAAATTATCAAGTGCGCTTGACTGCCAATGGCAAGAATCTAACCGCGCCCTTCGAATTAAAGATCGACCCACGCGTCACCACATCGCAAGCCGATCTGGAGAAGCAATTCAAACTCGAGATGGATGTGCGCGAGCAGTTAAATCGCGTCTACGATGCGGTGAACCAGATCCAGGACGTGCGCGAGCAGCTGGAAGGATTGAAGAAACGCCTCGTTCCGAGTGACTCGTCGAAAGCATTGTTTGACGGTGCGAGTGCGCTGGACGCCAAGCTGATCACGGTTCGCGATCCGCTGATCAACTTCAAGATCAGCGCCAGCGAAGATTCTCTGGCCTATGCGCCGGGCATCGACGCCAAACTCGCTTATCTTTCCATGGCAATTTCCGGCTTCGCCGATTCCGCTCCCACAGAAGCCGAGTACCAGGAATTCGACAGGCTCAAGAAACAGACCGACGAATTGCTGGCGCACTGGGATGAGGTGAGGAATGCGGATATTACCAACTTCCAAAAGCTTGCCGCGGAGCAGAACATTCACCCCATTTACGTGCCTGACGTGAAGAGTGAGAAGGTGCAGGGCGGAGAAGAGGAATAATTGGAAGAATAGAAAAGGGTGGAACAGGTGGGGCGGGATAAGCCCGTCCCACGCTTTTAGATAAACATCTCGTCCTGCGGGACGCCACTTCCGCCGTTTTTCGAATGGCGGCGCTTGCGGCCCAGAAGCACTTCAACTCCGGTAGTGACGGCGGCCATCAGCCCGTTGACCTGGCGCAGCGGAGAGACCACCGTCCTGTGCACGATCTCGGTCGTGTCTTCCACTTTGTCCAGGGTGCGGTTCAGCAGTTCGTCGGCGCGAATCACTTGCAAGCGCGTGCGATCGAGTGCGTCGGTGAGCGTGGCGTCGATGCGTGCCAGTTGATTGCGCACCAGATTGGTCGACTCTGAGACATTGGTCGTAATCGTCTCAATCTTGGGCCGCAGTTCGACGACCAGACTCTGCACGGTATCGATCGCGGGCAAAGCCTTGCTATGAACTTCCGTGGCCAGCGCTTCCATCTTTGCCGTGCTCTTGCGGACGGCAAAGTAAAGGCCGATCATAATACCTGCTTGTATTACGACCGCAAACGTGGTTGCCGCAATGAAAATTCTTAGGAGATTGTCATCCATAGTTGCTCCTGCTGCCGTCGAGGAGTCGGGGAAAAGGCGTTTTCGTCTCTCCAAGAACATCAGGCGTCGCCGCAGCGACACCCTCAACAAAGCTTGCTTTCCCGGCTTCGCTAGATATTCTTAGGCCCGTCCGCCGCGGCGGCGGTCGTCTCGTTGTAGGCTTGGCGTCCCGCTTCATAAGCGCTGCGGAATTGTTCCTTCTGTTGGTTCAGCACGTCGCGTCCACGATCGACCCACTCAGTGGCCTGTTCTCGTGCCTTGCGAACTTGCTCGCGCGCCTTCTCGCCGCCTTCCTGCGCCTTCGATCGAATTACGTCGCGCATCTCGTCGCCCGAGCGCGGCGCATACAATACGCCGACCACGGCTCCTACCCCGAGCCCCGCGAGAAACCACAAGAAACTGTTGCTGTCATTATCCGCCATATCACCCTCCTCAATACTATCTCACTGCATTTCTCAATATCGGATGGTAGCACCGCGATATGTGAAAAACAATTCACGCGCTCCAGGTCGCCGAACTAGATTAGAGCAGGCACTGGCGGCTAAGGTTGCTGCTCTGTGCGAAAGAAACTCTTGTGCCAGAAGCGCCAAAGGCGGAGAATGAGGCGGTTTCGAGGAGGCCTTTTTGTCCGACCGCAAATATCGGCAGCGCGGATATCAGGATTCCGCTGGCGGCAAGAAAAAAGAGTTCGATAAATCCGCCGCCCCGAAAAAAGAAAATACCTTCGGCCCCCGGCCCCTCAACATGCCGGGAACACGCACCGTCTCGCGTTGCGCTGAGTGCGGAGCGCTGCTGCAGAATCTGACCGATCCCGTCGGTGAGTGTCCCAAGTGCGGCTTCGCTCTGCATGCCTGCAAACAGTGCGAGCACTTCGATCCGTCCAGCCGCTTCGAGTGTAATCAACCGATCCCCGCAAGAATTTCGCCGAAAGACAAGAAGAACGATTGCTCATTTTTCTCCATCCGAATGATGGTGGAGAAGGAAACGTCGAGCAAACCCAGCCAGCGTCCGAATGACGCTCGGGCAGCCTTCGACAATCTGTTCAAAGACTGAAGGATTTGTGTCCGCAGAAATGAAAAGAAAAACGGCTGGCAGATAAATCATGCCAGCCGTTTTATTGTTCTGTGATCAGGCGCCCTGACTTAGCGTCCGCCGCGGGAGCCACCACCGTGGAATCCGCCGCGTCCCGCTGAGCCGCGTCCTTCAGAGCCGCGCCCCGCGTTACCGCGTGCGACGTAGCCGTGTCCCACATAGCCCCGACCAGCATAGCCGCCGCGTCCGTAATAGCCGCGCCCGTAGTAGCCGCGTCCCCAGCCTGCACCATGAAACCAGGGGCCTGCGCCGATGAATACTCCGTCAGCGAAGTAGCTTGGGCCGTAGTAGCCGTATGGCGCGCAAGCATAGGGATAATCGGAGTAGTAGCCATAAGCGCAAGCCGGAGGGCCAGCCACGCCGATGCCGACTCCCACGGGTCCCACTCCTACAACAACCCCAGCGTTCGCGTATGCGAGTGGCAGGGCCAGTAGCGCGACGACCATTACTGCATATCTCATGTATTTCATTGTGAACCTCCCTTTCGTTCCCGTCTGGCGATTGACTCTCAATTCGCCGGATTCGGAGGTCCTTCAGCTTTCGGTTCTTTCTGAAGCGCCTATGGACTTAAACGCGGAGGGGGCGAAAAAGTTTCGGGAAGGGAAGTGGCTGATTTCAACCATCCTGCTTGAAATCAGCCAGTTGGGAGCGGTGACGTAAGCCAAAGGGAAACAGAATCTACACCGGAACTGTTCTATCACCCGCGCCTGAAACTCTTTGCCCTCCGCTCGGCAGCGGGTTGAATCCTTCGTGCCTGATACTGCTGATCGAGGGCTTGGCGTATGAGGGTCTTGATCACGGCTTGCCGGCTGATGTTCAACTCTTTGGCGGCGCGATCCAGTTCCTCCAACATGCCGGACGCTAGGTCGACATTGACCCTCTGTATCTGTCCCGGTGCTATCATGCGCCCAGCGTTGGTGAAGAACCGTGACACATCACCGCCTTGGTCGGCGAGGCGCGCGATGGATTCCGCCGGAAGTGGCTTTCGCGATTTACGAGTGCTCTTCATAGAGTTCCTGTTCTTGTTTCGTGGCCTTCCAGAGTGTCACGAGGTGGTAATACTCTCCGTCGTCGTCCCCTCGCACCTCAAAAATCACAGCGTACAACCGCTCGCCCACCCAACCGATCGCCCTGTACTGCTTGGGACAATCCGACCGCTGATCGAGATAGTACGGGTGCGAAAAAACCACTTGCACCTCTTCGAACCCGATTCCTCTTTTCGGATTTGCCCTTAGCCGCTCGCTCTTGCGCTCATCGAAGTGGAAACGCATGAGGTATAACAGTTATACCATAATGCCGCCTTCCGCCGTCAGATTCCGGTAGTGGTGCAATTTCAGACCGCAGCCACCAAACCTCGAACCACGGAGGACACTAAGTATCACGAAGGTGCCTGCTTACGTATTTCCTTCGTGAACCTTCGTGACTCTGTGGTCAATGATTTCGCAAACTGTACCACTACCCAGATTCCCACCCGACTGGAATCCGGCTGCTAAGTGCGCTAAACTTTCGCAAAAGCCATGATCGACGACAAAAAAAATCCGACGACGAACGACCCGCATCCGAGAGACATTACACGCCGCGACTTTGCAGCCCTTGTGGTGGGCGCGGGCATTGCGGCATCGGTGTCATCATCCTCGACTGCGTCCGCGGATGTTGGCATTGAGCTGGTCGAGACGGACGTCGAGATCAAGACTCCGGATGGAACTTGCGACGCCGCGTTCATTTATCCCAAATCTCATCCGAGGTCAGTCTCGAAAAATGGATCCTATCCAGGCGTACTCATCTGGCCGGACGCATTTGGTTTGCGGCCATCGATGCGCACGATTGGCAGGAATATCGCTTCTGATGGATATTCCGTCCTGGTGCCCAATCCGTTTTATCGCGTGTCCAAAGCGCCTTTCACCGATGCCTCCAAATTCAACTTTCAGAATCCGGACGATATGGCGAAACTGCGGCCGCTGATGGCGTCGGTGAACGCGCCTGGCAATGCCGAAAAGGATGCGTCCGCGTGCGTTGCCTTCCTCGACGCGCAAAAGGAAGTGAACACTGCGAAAAAGATTGGAACCCAAGGCTACTGCATGGGAGGCGCGCTGGTGGTGAGGACCGCCGCGACCGTGCCCGATCGCATTGGCGCGGGCGCGTCTTTCCACGGCGGAGGCCTGGTGACGGACAAACCGGATAGCCCGCATCTGCTCGCACCAAAGATTAAGGCTCGTATGTATTTTGGGATTGCGTCGAGTGACGACGTGAAACAGCCCGAGGCCAAGGACAAGCTGAGGGACGCTTTCGCCGTCCCAAGGGGACCAGCAGAAATCGAAGTCTATCCCGCTCAGCACGGATGGTGCGTGCCCGATATGCCGATGCGCGATGGCGCGCCGATCTACGATAAGGTCCAAGCGGAGCGTGCCTGGGCGAAGCTCGTCGCCCTATATAGAGCCACTCTCGCCTAATCGAAACTGACGTCACTCTCTTTCCCACGTGACAGTGCTTTTAGCGTTCCCTCCGTAAGGGGTCTTCCATCACGTTCCCGGAAATTCTACTTTGGCTCATTGCAAGGGGTCATGGCGATTACTCCCGGTTCGCCCCAATCAAACTCGATGAAGCCCACGCAGTTTATCTTTTCGGGTACGTTGTAGACAGGTGTCTGTTCCTTGAATGGCTTGTGATCGATACCAATCCTCCACTTCCCCTTAAGGAAGCCGCCGTCGTTAACACTGGTAAATTCACTGCCATTGATTTTGAAGGTCACATTGAACTTCTTGGCGGAGCGAAGTTCTTTGGGGACAACAAAACCTTGCTTGTCTGCAGATTCCCGGAAACGTTCGGGAGTTACCACTAAAGAACCCGAGCTGAGGATCACCGTCACCCGATCGCAAGGTACATTCAAGCCATCCAGTTCGCACGCCGTTAGGAAGACTCGTAAAGGCTCCGAAAGATCTAGCCCCCAGTTTGGATCGCAGTCGAACGCCCACCGCGGAGCGGTTATAGAAACCCGGGTTGGCAACTCCAATACGACGCGGCCGTTTTCCGGTGTCGCTGAATCGCATCCCTCATTCAGCTCGTATGAGAAGTGACTCTCGAAGCTTGTTGGCTCGTGCTTCAGGAACGCCCATGTCTTGACGTTATCCAGCGCAGCCTTCGCGAGCATGGGTTGCCCACTATCGATGGTCACCGAAACCGGCCGCGATCCATCAGTAGTTACTCGAAGCTGTACGTCGCCTTGGATCCGGGCCTGACGTGCCAAGGACGGGTATAAGGGCGTTTCCCCAGATGTCACGACTGGGTAGTGAGTGGCCTGCGACATCGAGAGCGTCGTAATAACAGTGAACGTGAAGAGTAGCCATGTGGAGCGCAATGGGATGCCCTCGCTCGGAAGTCTAGCATTCTCTGGACTGTCTGTTAGCGTCAAAGCTAGCCTCAGCGTGGGCTGTGGCTGCCCAGGTTGCGCTCGGCTTTCGCGGGCGGGGGCGCCCGCGCCACACACTCCGACCCATCGTTTACAATCGATGATTCTCTCTCGATTGGAAAGCATACGCATGCACCGTTGGTCGCAACTTTTCATTCCTACGCTTCGCGAGGCTCCGGCTGACGCGGAGGTCGCTAGCCACAAACTGCTCGTCCGCGCTGGATATATCCGGCAACTGGGGGCGGGGATTTATTCGTTTCTTTTCCTCGGCAATCGCTCCACGCAGAAGATCATGGGGATTGTCCGCGAAGAGATGGACAAGATTGGGCAGGAATTTTATCTGCCGGCTTTGAATCCTCGCGAGATTTGGGAGGCTAGCGGGCGCTGGACGACCATGGGCGAGAACATGTTTCGCCTTAAGGATCGCAAGGGCGCCGATCTTTGTCTCGGCATGACGCACGAAGAGGTCATGACCGACATTGCGCGCAAGGAGCTCCGCAGCTACAAGCAGCTGCCGCAGATCTGGTATCAGATTCAGACGAAATTTCGCGATGAGCCTCGACCCAAGTCGGGGCTGCTGCGGGTGCGTCAGTTCATCATGAAAGACGCTTACTC
>JBEKXO010000223.1:0-7733 GCA_049511995.1 Terriglobales bacterium | reverse complement strand
ATTCGAATTCCGAGTCTGAGATCTATTCGGAGCCAACTGCAGATCCCTCGCTTCGCTCGGGATGACAAACTTAAACTGCAGATCCCTCGCTTCCCCACCCCAACGCGCCAAGAGCGGGCGCGCCGGGGGCCCCGGTTCGCTCGGGATGACAAACCTAAAATTGAGTTCGTTCACGTATCTTTCACATATCTTTCACATGTCTTTCACATATCTATGGACCGCTAGCCAGATTTTTCGTCATCACCAGTGCATCCATCTGGTTGGAATAGTAACCGGAGACAGTTTTTTCTATGAAATATCCTTCATGCTTGTAAAAGCGAATCGCAGCAGCATTGTTGACTGGAGTCTCGAGAGCGACCGCAGTTGCGCCCGCGTGCAGCAGTTTTTCTTCGGCAGCCAGCAGCAGGGCCGATCCGACGCCGGCGCGTCGCGCCTCGTCGACCACATCGATGGTGATGATGTGGCCAGTCCGGCGGCGGCTCTCGGCGATTATGAATCCGAGAATTCTGGAGCCGGCAATTCCGGGAAGCGATTCGCTGTTCGCCTTAGCAGGATGGCGATGATCTTCCGTTTTATTCTCAGCTTCGGCCACCAGGGTAAACGATCCAGGGCGCCGCATATAAAAAGCCATTTCCGCTTGCGAATAGGCGAGTTGCGGATCAAAGCATGCCTGGTCAATCTGCCACAGGGTTTCAAAATCGGCGGGCTCAAATGGTCGGAGTTGAAAGCGCACGTCATCATTGTAGTGGGGAGCGCGATGGGCGGGAGTGTCGGCAGATTCCTGGCATGGAAAAACTCGCGGTCTTCCACAGCCTTTTTTCCGTTTCCTCCCCTTGCGCAGTTGCATCTATTAGACGTAGGATTCCACGGCAGGGGCAGCCCGGTTCATGTTCCGTTTCGTCCTCATCGATGTTGGCGCGGCGCTCGCCGTCTGTTTCCTCTGGTACGCGTGGTTTGTTCGTTATAACCGGCGCCGGGCCGGGAACGTGCTGCAGTGGGTGCAGGCTGCGTGCCTGGGAAAGGGCCGCGTTGCCGACCTGCGCTGGCAAGCGAGCAGTTCGCGTCTGAAGGCGACTTTGCATCTTTCGTCGCGCTGGTTCGATGACGCCCGGCTGACGATTCGTCTTTTGCCTCGTCCGCTTCCGGTTCAATGGGCGTTGAGTCGCTGGCGACAGCAGCAGGAGACGCTCACCTTTGAGGCCAATATGGGGTTTCCACCGGGCTTCCATCTCGATGTAATCCGTCATCGGTGGGCGGGGCATTCGGGAGCTAAGAAGTCGGCGGGAAGAAAGACGAGCGGAGGTCTAAACGACTCTCGTGGCTGGACGATTAGCCGCCCCGGTCCTGTCATTCTCACCACCAAAGAAGACTGGCCGGTTGAACTGAGTCCGGTGGTCAATGCGCTCGCGTCCTGGCGCGATAAGGACTTCGTCGGCGTCCGGTTCAACTCTACCGCGCCCCACTTCACCGCCACGGTCGCGCTCGAAAATCTCTCCGATCAGCAAGCGGCTGCCTCGCTGCTTGGCCTGTTTCGCGAACTAGCGGCCAGTTCCTCTGCCAAGCAGCACTAATCATTTCGAAGTGTGGCGACTCAGTTCCTCGGCGCGGAGTGGAATGGATCGTCGTGCGGATTCTCCGCGACGTCTTCCGGGCTCGGAATATTCAAATTGACGACAATCGGTTCTTGGCCGCTGCGGACAATGACCGCTTCGACCGGCTCATCTTTGCGGGCGTTTAATTCTTGGTGAGGAACGTAAGGAGGAACGTAAACGAAGTCTCCGGGGCCGGCTTCATCGACGAACTCCAGATTGTTTCCCCAGCGAAAGCGTGCGCGGCCGCGCACGACATAGATGACGGTTTCGAGATCGCCGTGATGATGAGGGCCGGTCTTGGCGTTGGGCTGGACGACGACGGTTCCGGCCCAGAGTTTTTTGGCGCCGGCGCTGGCGTGCGAGATGGCTTCGGCACGCGTCATGCCGGGGGTCTGCGGGGTATTGCTGTCGAGTTCGCCACTGCGAATGATGCGCAGGCCGTGCGTCTTCCAGTCGGGCCGGTTGCTTGAATTTTTCTGGGGTTCGCCGGAACTTGAATCACTCATCGCCTGCCTCCACTTTCTTCAGTCCTCGGGTTCTGCCACAAAGCGATATCCTACGCCGCGCACCGTCTGCAAATGTTTGGGACGAGAAGGATCGTCTTCGATATAGCGCCGCAGCCGTACAACGAAATTATCGATAGCGCGTGTGTCGGTGTCTTCGTGGAGGCCCCACACCTCTTCGAGAATCGCCTTGCGCGAAACGATGCGGCCCGCGCTCTGCACCAGGTAGCGGAGAAATTCCGCCTCCATCACGGTCAAATGGATCGTGTTTCCGAGTGAACGCAGTTCGAGCTCTGCGAAGTCGATGGACTTCCCCGCGAAATGAAAGGTATCCGCGGCAGCGTCTGGGGCGATCGATTTCGCGGGGTGCAATTCGCTCTCACTGCCATCCTCGCTGACCCTAGCTTCCGCGCTTTTCATCCAGGCACTGCGCCGCATCAGGCTCTCGAGGCGCGCAATCAGAATGGCCAGCTCAAAGGGCTTGGGCAGATAATCGTCGGCGCCGGCTGCGAATCCCAGTAACACATCTTCGGGACGTCCCCGCGCGGTGAGCATCAGAATCGGTACGTAGTTTTTTTTCTCGCGCAAGGAGGACGCGACATCGAAGCCGCTCTTGCCGGGCAGCATCACGTCGAGAACGACGGCATCGAAGCGTTCTCTTTTTTCGACCAACCGATCGAGAGCGGTTTCGCCGTCGGCGGCGACTTCGACGGCGTGCCCTTCGGCTTGCAGGTTAAAGCGCAGGCCATCCGCGAGATGCGCTTCGTCCTCGACGACCAGGACGCGGCTCATGCTACGGTCACTTTCCGCGGCAAGTCTTTCTTAGGCAATTCTTTCCTAGGCAATTCCAGGGTCACGGTTGTGCCTTTGCCGGCGCCTTCGCTTTCGGCGAATACGCGGCCACCGTGCTTGCGCGCGATCGAACGCACGATGAATAATCCCAGGCCGGTGCCTTTCACCTGCGAGAGCGAACGCTGCGTCACACGGTAGAAGCGTTTGAAGATTCGTTTCAACTCGTGCTCCGGAATGCCCACCCCTTGGTCGCGCACGCGCAACACAAGCCGCTTTTCGTCGGGAGTTTCGAGTTCGACAGAGATGTGCACGCCATCGGGCGAGTATTTTACGGCATTATCTAACAGGTTCGAAACCGCCGTGCGCAACTCCTCCGGATCGCCCACAACGCGCGCCCCGTCGCCGTTTGACAGCGACGGCCGATAATCCAAGTCGCCCGCTTGCAGATGATGGCGAGTTCGCGCCAGTTCCATGCACTCGCGCACTAGCGCATCGAATTCCACCGGCGCGCGCTGAGCCGGACTCTTCTTCTGCGCCGCCTCTCCCGCTTTCAAAACCTGTTCCACAGTGTGCAGCAGGCGCTCGGTATCGAGGAGCATCAGCTCGTAGAACTGGCGGCGCTGCGCTTCGTCCACTTCGCGCCTCTGCAAGGTTTGCAGGTAGAGGCGGATGGACGCGATCGGCGTTTTCAATTCGTGGGTGACGGCGTTGATGAAGCTGTCATGCTGCTCGTTACGCCTAATTTCGCGGACCAAGAAAATCGTATTAAGAACGAGTCCGGCGACGATGGCGCCAAAGAAAATGATGCCGAGAAAAACCCGGATGCCCTCGCGCCAGTTGAGGATAATCCAGCCGCTGCCAACGGCGAAGGCTACCGCCGCTAGCGCGACGCCAAACGTAAGGAAAAAATAGATTGCCTTTTGGCGGCTGATGATGCGCACAGGGAGATTGTAGCGATTTCACCGCCGAGACGCAGAGGACGTCGAGAAATACGGGAAAAGAAAAAACCGGGGATGTGTTTCCCGGCTCTCTCTCGCAAATGGTCACGGTAGGCGCGGCAGCGGGCATCCCTGGGCGGCCTGATCGGAACCGCCGCCATGACTTAGCCTATGGCATCCACGATTTGTCGGGAAATGCGCTCGGAGGCTTCCGAGCCGGGCTGGGTTTTTTCGAGGCGAACGTAGAGGTTCTGCAAAGTCTGCTTTTTTGAAACCGATAGCTTGCGGGCAGGCGTGGACGAAACGGAGCTGGATCGACGCTGACGTTTTGCGGTTGCCATGAGTTCAATGTTAACGGGATGGCGCTATGCTGGAAAAGAGGGAATCATGTGGCGGGTCTCAGGTCGCAGGTGTCATGTGGGCTGGTCTTCCGAGGTTCTGAGCGTAATCGGGATGTTCCCCAATTGAGCGAGGGAAGCATCCCTAGCCACTCTTAATTGCTTGCACAGTGGCCCGCTATCCACTCCTCCCAGCGGCGATCCGTTATTTTTTTCGGTCGCATCTGTCATCTTTTATCAGCCGTTTCCGATTTCCATAGTAGAAGGAGACGCTTATGCCCGAAAGATTGCCAGTCCTCACGATCTTGTCACCTCTTCCGAATTCAGTTGTCGGTAACGCACCATTTAACGTCATGGGTTCAGTTTCGACTGGGAGCATTACGGAGCCGGTCAATATTGACGCGGTTATCGTTGAGATTATCGGGCAGCCCGGGGTAGTCCATGCGACACTCGCCTACATCCCGCCTTCAGGCAATCAGCCGGCCCAGGTTACGTTCAAGACCACAATGCAAATCACCGGCGGACATGATCCGCACGGCGTCGTCATAAGCGTAAAATCCGACGCGCCCCTGCCGGTGACTCGCGCAGTTACTGTCACGGTCGGGCCGCGCCTCGTTCCGCCCTCGGCGTGGGTGGATGTCCTGCTTCCGATGGACAAAGACATCGATCCAACCAAGATAGCTTCCCGCCTGAGCGGAGTGCTCGCAACCATAGCGCAGAAGCTGGCCAGCCTTCAGATTGTGAAAGATATGATTGGCTACTGGATAATAGTTGGGCCCAACGTCGTCGTGGCCAACACGAGCCAACCCGTTCTTCGCTTCGGCTTCTGGATCGTGCCCCAAGATTTTGCTCCGCCGGACCTGATCTTGCCGACGACCGATTTCCCCTTCCCGCAGATGACACCCGCGGCTGCCGCCGGCTGTTTCGGTCTGGTGCCTGTGCTGCCATTCCAATTGCTCAACCCTACGCTGCCAGCGAACCTGCCATTCCTTTGGTTCGCCCTGTCGATTCCGACGATTACGATTCAGCTGATCGTTGACATGCTGCTCTCCACAATCAACGCGGAAACCGAGAGGCACGGTCTCACCCTGAACTACGTCACTGTTCAAACCGGTAGCGGGAACACACTCGTAGGCCAAGTCTCCACGTCGTTTCTCGGTATCGCCGTGAATGGAACCGTCACGGAGACGTTGGGTCCATTGCAGCGAGCGGGAACGGAATCGAATATGGCTGCCGTGGTGAACAGTTCCGTTTCGAGCGGGCTCCTCGATGTCCTGACCGCGCTCATCCCGTTTCTTGGGGGGGTTGGGGCAGCGATCGCGGAAGCCTTAGTCCTCGGAAAGGTGGCGATCATCAACAGTGTGCTCAACAAACTGCCCGCGTGGATTCCCATCAGCAACTCCAGCCTATCTACCGATTCGAATTCAGGTTCGGGCCCCACGGCCCTTCAGAACGAATTCCCGTTTCCGATGTTTGTTCTGAACTTCAGCGAATTCGGGACGAACGAATCGGGAGTCATCGGCGCCGGCATGGCATCTTTGGCGGACAGGGATCAGAGCATGGTAGGGGTGAACCTGAGCGGGCCCAAGAGCCTTCCCAAATACAGTCCTGGAAGCCAGAGCAGCTACGATGTGTCCCTGACGGCGTTCGAGCCTGATAACGACCAGATGACCTGGCAGGTGAGCGGCGGGGGCAGCACGGGCACCGTCGATATCGGTTCGTTTTCGCAGGAGGGCTCGTTCTCCACTGCGTTTCCGATTTCGTCGGGCAGCAAAACATTCACCCTTTCCGTAACTGGAACCGAGACGTGCGCAACCGACCCGGCAAAGACGCTGACCGGGTCTTACTCCATAGCGGTGGACGTAGCCGTTCCTGAAGCTCACAAGGATGAAGCAGCACCGGCCGCGAACGCCAATGCGGAGAGCGATATGGCTGCAGCCGCCGCGCAGCCGAAGATACCGCTCGCGTCCTAGCCTGAGCACGGAAGGGTGAATTAAGCAGAACAGTCCTCAGTCGGATGACGGGCAATCTGGGAAGCCAATTGCTGCAATCACACTTAAAAGGCTCTCGACGCCGGCCGGTTCGAGAGCCTTTCCTAAGACCTTGGACCTGAGAGCTGCTTCTTAGTCATTGCCCGCGACCGCTGCCATTACTCCTGCGGCCTCAACATCCCGCACCAGGGGCGGCTTCGGGGGCAGGTGCGCAAGTTCAACTTTGTACACATGCCGCGCCAGCCCCAGTTTTTTCAGCGCCCAAATGCCATACCAGTTCATGTCGATTTCGTACCACTTCAATCCATGGCGCGCGGAGACGGGATGGGCATGATGATTGTTGTGCCAGCCTTCGCCGAAGGTCAGGACCGCAATCAAAAAGTTGTTGGTCGAAAGGTCTTTGGTGACGAAGCGCCGCGTACCCCACATGTGCGTGATCGAGTTCACCATCCAGGTTGAATGCAGCCCGACCACAGTACGCATGAATACCCCCCAGAGCAGCCACGGCAATCCGCCGATGGCATAAAGAATGACGCCTAGAATAACGTTACAGGTCCAGTGATACTTGGTCAGCCAGACATGAACTTTGTCTTTGGTCAGGTCGGGGACGTAACGGGCCAGCGTCGTGGTGTCGTGATGCATCGACTTGCCCATCAGGATCCATCCCATGTGCGACCACCACTTGCCGTCGTTGGGGGAGTGGGGATCGCCTTCTTCGTCGGAAAACTGATGATGAATGCGGTGTGTCGCCACCCAGAAAATCGGTCCGCCTTCGAGCGCCAGCGTGGCGCACCAGGTCAGAAAATATTCCACCCATTTCGGAGTCTTATATCCGCGATGCGTCAGCAGGCGATGATAGCTCATGCCAATGCCGAGGCTGCCCGAAACCCACCATAGGAAAATGGCGACGAAAAATGCCGGCCAAGTGAAGAAAAATAATGCGGCGACTGCGCCCACATGAAAGAGGCCCATGGCGATGGCCGTGCCCCAGTTGAAACCATCGCGGTTAGCGCGCTCGCGACGGTTGGTGCCTTCTCCGGTCTCTCGCATTTCCTGGCTGGTTACTTCGTGAATGGTGTCGCGCATGGTGTCGCTCATCGTTCGCTTTCTCCGTATACCTATCTGACTGGCGTCTGCATAAAGACGATACCAAGAATACGCGTAGTTCTTTGTAATACTTCTGTAATTGCAGGGGGATAAAGGGGTTACGAGCGTAATCGTGGGCGGCGATTAGACTCAGAGTCACAGGTGAAAAAGCAGGAAAAGCTAAAGGTGACGGGTGACAGGTGGCAGGAAAAACAAAAACAGGTCTTGCTCTTGATTTCGCGTCTCCGGATCTTGCCTTTCCTCTCACCCGTCACCTGTCACCCTGTCACCTGTCACCCTGGACTCGACGCTCGAAGCTACTCTGACACTTCTCAGAAGGCCGTTCTCCTTACAAACTTTCTTGGGGAATTTTCCGACTTATGACTCATGCGAAATTGGTGTCGATGGCGGTCGCATGGCTGCGGCGCTATCGTTGCGGCGTGGTACTCAGCGAACAGGCTTGTGTCAGCGGCGAGATGCCGGACGCAATCGG
>JBEKXO010000222.1:0-7782 GCA_049511995.1 Terriglobales bacterium | reverse complement strand
AATTCGGCTTCAGCGTCTTCGAAGGCATCCGCTGCTACTCCACCGACAACGGCCCCGCCGTCTTCCGCATGAACGAGCACGTTGAGCGCCTGCTCGATTCAGCGCACATCGTCGGATTCCGCGATCTGCCCGTCACCGCCGACCAGGTGAAGGCCGCGATCAACCAGACCATCGCCGCCAACGAATATTCTGCCTGCTACATTCGCCCCATGATCTACCTCGACGGCGCCATGATGATGACCGTCGAATCCGGCACCCCGCGCTTCGTAGTAGCCGTATGGGAATGGAAGAATTTTCTAGGCGCCGAAGCAAAAGAGCGCGGCATCCGCGCCAACATTGCGTCCTTCACTCGCCTGCATCCGAACATCATGATGACCAAAGCCAAAGTCTCGGGTAATTACGTCAGCTCAATCCTGGCCAAGACCGAATCGCACCGCGCCGGATTCGACGAAGCCATCATGCTCGGCCCCGACGGCTACGTAGCCGAGTGCACCGGAGAAAATCTCTTCATCGTTCGAAATAAGCAGGGCGAAAAAACAATCTCCACCAGTCCCCGCGCCGGAATCCTCGAAGGCATCACGCGCGACAGCCTCATCACGCTGGCCCGCGATTTGGGCTACTCCATAGTCGAAGAGCCAATCTCCCGCGATCAGCTCTATATCGCCGACGAAGTCTTCGTCTGCGGCACCGCAGCCGAAGTCGTTGCCCTCCGCGAAATCGATTTCCGCACCATCGGCGACGGCAAAGCCGGCCCAGTAACCCGCGCCCTGCAACACGAATTCGACAAACTCGTAAACGGCCGCCACGCACGCTCCGCCGAGTGGCTCGCCCCCGTGCCCGCGTTGAATGCCGCCGCGGTGCGAGGATAACTACACAATTCGCCGAGGAGATTGAGTATGAAAAAACACAAATTCCGCCAGGAAACCGAAGCCGTCCGAGGCGGCACCAGCCTACACAAAAAGAACGGCCCGCTCGCCACGCCGATCTACCAGACTTCAACCTTCGAAGTCACCGATATGCAGGAGCAGCTCCGCGTCACTCCGTCCGACAGCTTCTACACGCGCTACGGCAATCCCACCAACACCGTCGCCGAGAATGCCATCGCCCAACTCGAAGGCACCGACGCCGCGCTGCTCTTCTCCTCCGGCATGGCCGCCATCACCACCTCGATTCTTTCGCTCGTAAAAGCCGGCGACCACATCGTGGCCCAGCGCGATATCTACGGAGGCGTCACCAAGTTCTTGTCGCAGTGGCTGCCCAAGCTCGGTGTCGAAACCACCTTTGTCGACACCAACGACATAGCCCAGCACGAGCGCGCCATCCGGCCCAACACAAAAATCCTGCACATCGAGTCACCGACAAATCCCACCGTGCGCGTAGTCGATCTCGAAAAAATCGCCACACTCGCCCGCAAACACAACCTGATCTCAACCATCGATTCCACCTTCGCCACCCCCATCAATTGCCGTCCCGCCGAATGGGGCATCGATCTGGTTCTCCATTCCGGCACCAAATATTTTGCCGGACACTCCGACCTCATCTGCGGTGTCGCTACCGGCCGCCGCGACCTGATCGAGCAGATCCATCAAACCCGCACCACGCTTGGCTGTTGCATAGATCCCCACGCCGCTTTTCTCCTCCTGCGCGGAATCAAAACCCTAGCCGTCCGCGTCGAGCGCCAGAACCAAACCGCTCTCCAAATCGCCGAATTCCTCAGCCAGCATCCGAAAGTGGCGCGCGTACACTATCCCTTCCTCAAAGACCACCCGGACTATGCCATCGCGAAAAAGCAAATGGCGGGCGCGTCCGGCGTTCTGAGCTTCGAAGTCGAAGGCAACGGAGCCGACGCCTGCCGCGTAGCCGAGGCGCTTAATCTCTTTACCCTCGCGCCCAGCCTAGGCGGAGTCGATTCGCTCGTCACCATCCCCGTCCTCACCTCGCACGCCATGATCGCGCCCGAGCTGCGCCAGAAAATGGGTGTGACCGACCAGATGATCCGCATCTCCGTAGGTCTCGAGCACGTCGATGACCTGATCGTCGATCTCGACAAGGGTCTGGCCGTCTTGACCAGTGCGCGAAAAGAGGCTGCGGTCGCCGATTAGCGCCTCCGATGATTGTGCAAATAGATTCTCGCTGGAAGACTTACTGACGCTACTTCACGCTGCAAGTCGATTCCCGCACGATCAAATCCGGAACAATTATGCGGTGAACGGTGCGAACCCGCTTCTTTTCCGCGCTCGAATTAGCATTCGCGTTGGCATCGGCATTGATCGCTTCCAGCACAAGCGTTGCCGCCGCCGTTCCCATCGCCTCCATCGGCTGCCGCACCGTCGTCAGCGCGGGTGAATAAATCGCCGCCGCCGCGACGTCGTCGAATCCCACCACCGAACATTCTTCGGGAACGCGCACCCCCGCCTTGGCCAGCGCCCGAATCGCGCCGAACGCCGTCATATCGTCAAAGGCCATCAGCGCCGTAAAAGGATGCCGCCGGTGCAGCAACTCCTCCGTCAACTTGTATCCCACTTCAAAACTCGAGAACGGATCGCCCGACTCCGGCAGATCAACCACCAGCCGTGAGTCAAGTTTCAAGTTGCGTTCGCGCGCCGCCGCCCGCACCCCGCGCCACCGCGGCTCAGTGTCCGAAAGTGCGCGCGGCCCGCGAATAAAAGCAATCTTGCGATGACCCAGCGAATACAGGTGCTCGAAAGCGGCTCGCGCGCCCAGATTATTATCGACAATCACCGAGCTGATGCTGTCGTTGCCCAACTCGCGCCCCACAATCGCGGTCGGAATATTGTTCTTCTCCAGATCGGCGAGCACGTTGATGTCGACAAACAGCCAGTTCGCGAGAACAACAAGCCCTTCGATGCGCCGGTCGAGCAGCATTTCCAGATACCGCTCAAACCGGCTGCGCTCGTTGTGCACATCGGTGAGGATGGGAAGAAACGAGGACTGGTAAAGCGTATTCTCGATGCCCCGCAGCACCAGCGTGCAATAAGGATCGGTCATGTCGAACACCATGACGCCGACCGTGTGGCTGCGCCGTCCACGCAGCGAGCGCGCAAACAGATTAGGACGATACCCAAGCTGCGCAGCCGCCCGCTGAATACGCCCTTTCGTAGTGTCAGGAATGTATCGCGAGAGCGGCGCGTTGTTCAGAACGATCGAAACCGTAGCCGAAGAAAATCCGCTCCGCTCGGCCACGTCGCGAATCGTAACCGCGGTCGATTTCTTGCGCGAAGCCTCCGGCGCACGTCGGGATTTCGGCGTCGCAGCAGACTTCGAATCGTCAGATTCCATGGGCTCCTTGATCACGCCTTTGCAGGCGCACACTACAGGACGACGATTCGAGTGTCAAGCGGCGGGGAAAATTCTTGATGGGTGCTCCACCAAAAACTTTGTCATCCTGAGCGAAGCCGGGGCCCCCGGAGCGCGCGCTCTTTGCGCGCTCTGGGGTCGAGAAGCGAAGGACCTGCTTTTTGTTGGACAGCATCAAGAGTTGTGGGGTCGCTTCTCTTTCAAATTGCGACATCAAAAAGAACAAACCGCAAGAACTGCATCACCGCGTCTGCATGCACTCCCTAATCTCCGCCTCGCTAAGCGTGTGGTCGCTGGCCTTGGCGCGTTTGTATATGCGATCCACCACCTCGTCATTCGCCGCCAGCCCGCGATGCTCCAGCCAGAAAAGCACATTCGACTTCCCGCTCATCGGCCCAATATCAATAACCTGTTCCAGCCCAAAGTAATGTGAAGGCACGCCGGAATACACCGCGTTCGCCAGCTCAATGTCCTTCTTCTTATAAGCCTTGATCACCGCCGCAGCGTGCACGCCCGTGGCCGTACGAAACGCATCCTCGCCCACCACCGGATAATTCGCCGGAATCGGCACGCCCGTCGCCGCCGAAACCGCCTCGCAATATTCCTTAAGCTTGGTCAAATCTTGCCGATCCCAGGGAGCGACGCCCATCAACTTCAAATTCACCAGCATCTGATCCATCTGCGTGTTGCCGACGCGCTCTCCGATCCCTAGCGCCGTCGCATGCACGCAATCCGCTCCCGCCATCAGCGCCGCCATCGAATTCGCGACCGCCAATCCCCGGTCGCAATGCCCGTGCCAGTCGACGCGAATCTTCTCGCCGCAAGGTTTGACGACTTCATCGAGCACAAACTTGACCAGCGCCCCCGCGCCCATCGGCGTAGCGTGTCCCGCCGTGTCGCACAGCACCAGCGCATGCGCTCCGCAGTTGATGGCCGTAGAGTTGAGCTGCTTCACCGTCGCCGGATCGCATCGCGCCGTGTCTTCGGTTACATACATCACTTCAAGCCCGAGCGAGACCGCGTATTTGACCGCCTTCTCCGTAGTTTGCAGAAGAAAATCGCCATCCCAACCTTCCGCATATCGCCGTATCGGGCTCGATCCAATAAACGCCGCAACCTCAATCGGCAGCCCCGTCTTCTGCACAATCTCGGCAATCGGCCGTATGTCGTTCTCGACAGTGCGCGCGGCGCAGTACGCCGTAATCTTCATCTTGCGCGCCACAATCTCCCGCGCCAGCGCCGTCACATGCTCGACTGCCCGCGCACCCGCTCCCGGAAGCCCAAGATCGAGCGTGTTGATGCCGAGCGCCTCCATCAAGTGCAGAATCTCAATCTTCTGCTCAATCGAAGGATCGCGCACCGAAGGCGATTGCAACCCATCGCGCAAAGTTTCATCCGTCAGCCGCACCGCCTTCGAAGGATGCCACTCCCGCGCGTCCTGCCGATTCCAGTCGTAGATAAGTTCAGTGGTATTCACAACGATTTAGGTGACAAGTACTAGGTGACAGGCGTCAGGTCGCAGGAACAGGAAATTCTCAAGGCTCGTTTTCGCTTTTCCTGTCACCTGTCACCTGTCACCTGCCCTTGCCTTTCCCGCGTTTCCCGCCCTTCACTTGCTTTCCTTCGGAGGCACCGTCAGCCCAAATATCGAAAGCTGCCCCGGTCCCGCAACGTTCATCCCACGCGCATCCTCCGGACTCGGCAGATACAGCGTCTGGCAGAATTCGCAGCGATACACTTCGACATTCGCTCCCCACGCTTTTTCGACACAGCCGCACTCCCGCTCCAGCACGTCGGCGGTATAAAACCAGCGCTTTAGGTGCCCGCCACAAAACTTGCCCTTGTCATTCTTCTCATTGCACGCGCGCTGTCCCGCCTTCTTGACCTTAACTTTGTGATTGGGAAGCTGCGGAACCATGCCCGTAACAGCCGCTGCCGTATCGCCCGAAGCCATCGAATCTCCTGCGCGCCTATGCCAAGGTGCGTTCCATCATTATTACTCAGCGCCAGCATTCTAACCAATGACGCATGGAATTCATCACATCTAAGGGGGGCTTCGATTCGGCGAAAAACAATTCACCTGGAAAAGATCACGCCGTTTCAGCAGTGGCGGCAGGTGCGCCACTCATTCGCGATTTGTGCGAATGAGTGGGTGTCCAGCGCAATCATGAAACCAGCGCGCTCATTCTTAACTTCTCACCGCACCTTACTGCTGTAATCGGGCGTCAGCACTCCGATTCAACAGCCACAGTCTGTTTCGCCAGCAACTCATGCGAGAACGACCACGGCCCACATAGAAGAGGTTCAGACGCGAGACAATCGCGATCGCTCATTTACTCACCACCTGTCTGACCGGTCCGCTGCTTGTCCTGAACTCCGCATCACCGGCGTAGGTGGCCTTGATGTGGTGCGTGCCCACCGTCAGTGAGGAAGTTGTGAAGGTGGCCACTCCGGCGGATGTGCTGCCCGTGCCGACCGCCGTGCCGTCATCCGCGAACGTCACCAGTTCGCCGTTCGGAATCGTGCCGAAGATTGACGTCACCGTGGCTGTGAAGGTCACGGGCTGTCCGACTATGGAAGGCGACCCTGACGTGGTTACCACCGTCTTCGTCCCGCCATTAATATCCTCCGTCAGCATGGGCGACGTACTGCCCGCGTTATTCCCATCGCCGGAGTACACCGCGGTGATCGAGTGGGTGCCTACCATGGAGTAACGCGTGCGATAGGCTGCGTGATTGCCCGACAAATTTACAGTCGCGATCGTCGCGGCGCCGTCCTTAAACGTCACTGTACCGGTCGCCCCGCCGCTGTACTGGCTGGTCACGGTCGCGGTGTAGGTAATTTCCTGTTTGGGATGCCCAGGGTTGGGCGACGAAGCCACCGAAGTTGTGGTGGTTGCCACGTTCACGATCTGGGTGAGCGACCCTGAGGTGCTGGGCCCGAAGGCGGCGAAACCCTGGTAGGCAGCGGTAATGGAGCTCGAACCCGCGAGCAGAGAGGAAACTGGGATTAACGCTTTTCCACTGGCGAGAGTGGCGCTGCCTATGGCGACCGAACCATTGTAGAGTTGGACGGTTCCGGTGGGAGTGCCGAAGCTGGAGGTGACCGTCGCGGTGAAGGTTACGGATTGGCCGTAGACGGATGGGTTGAGGGAGGACACGAGCGTGGTGGTTGTCCGCAGTTCAGACAGCAGCACTCCTACAAGGCCCGAGCAGGGACCGCTGCCCGGTGCGCATAGATCGGATGCGATCACGTCGAGCCTTCCGTCGCCAGTCAGGTCGGCCACGTTGATCCCCGAAGCTGTCCCCCCAGTGGCGTAATCTGTTGCTTCCTGGAATGTGCCATTGCCGTTGCCCAGCAACACGGCAAGACCCCCGCTGGCGGACATGAGGTCAAGAATGCCATCGCCGTTCAAATCCGCGAGCAAAACCGCGCCTGCGCCGTTGCCGCCTGTTTCGTAGGCCACTCCCGGCTGGAATGTTCCGTCGCCGTTGCCAAGGAAGACGGTGATACCGTTCTGATTCCCTAGAAGTGCGTCAGGTATGCCGTCGCCGTTCACGTCGGCGAGTGCCTCTGCGCCGGCCGATGGACCGTTCCAGGTGGTATTTATCGGTGCCTGGAATGTGCCGTCGCCGTTGCCAAACAGTACGCTCAGGACTTGAGTCTCGGAACAATCCGCGGTTTCACTATTTGCGATTCCGCAATTTGCGACAACAATGTCCGGCTTTCCGTCCCCGTTCACGTCTGCGATGCCGACTCCAAGCGCGTTCAGGCCGCCCGAGGGATAAAGGACCGGCGCGGCAAAGGTGCCGTCGCCATTACCCAGCAGGACGGAAACGCTTCCCATGCCGGAACCGGTGAAGCAATTCTGTGCCGGATCGCAATTCCCAACCACGACGTCAAGCTTTCCGTCTCCGTTCAGATCTGCGATAGCCAGGTATTGACTGGGAAAACCGCCGGTGGGGAAAACGAGTGGCGCCTGGAATGTCCCATTGCCATTGCCAAGCAGCACTCCGATGGTGGCAGAATCCATCTCGCAGGTATTAGAGCTTCCGCAGATGTTTGTGACAACCAAGTCCATCTTGCCGTCGCCGTTTACGTCTCCCGCCGCGATGCTGAGGGTGCCATATCCGCCAGAAGGATAGGTGACGACGGATTGAAAGGTGCCATCTCCGTTTCCTAGCAAGATACCGACCGAGCCCTCGGTAGCGCTTACGCAGTTGCCGTCCGAGCCGCAGTTCACGGCCGCTATGTCCGTTTTTCCGTTTCCTCTAAAGTCGCCGGTTGTCATTGAAAAGGTCGGGCCCCCGCCCGATCCATACGTCACCACCGGCACGAACGAAACCGACGTCTCCGGTGCGGCGATCGGGAAGAATATAGCGTTGGAAGCGCCGCCTCCGGGGCTGGGGTTGACTACTGTGACCGAAGCGGTGGACGCCGTGGCAATGTCGGATGCAAGGATGG
>JBEKXO010000221.1:0-7788 GCA_049511995.1 Terriglobales bacterium | reverse complement strand
CTCGATTCGAGCGCGGCTTCAAAAGAATCTCAACATGCTCGTCCTCGTCGGACAGCCTGCACCACCTCTGCAAGAAACGCAATATCTCGGACCTAAGCCTCCGACGCTTGCCTCTCTGAAAGGCTCGCCCGTGCTCTTGTTCTTCTGGGCGCATTGGTGCGTCGACTGCAAAGCGGAAGTGCCGGTGATTGTCCGCCTGCGCCAGGAGTTTGCCCGCGACGGCTTAGTGGTCATCGGCCCCACGCAACTTTACGGTTACGCCGCGCAAGGGGCCGATGCGGCGCCCGCCGCCGAACGCGCCTATATCGAATCCGTTCGCGCCCGTTATTACGCCAGCCTGCAAGATATGCCGGTGCCGCTGAGCAAACAGAATTTCGACGCCTACGGAGCGAGCACGACGCCAACGTTGGTCGTACTGAATCGCGCCGGTCAGGTCGAGATGTATCATCCAGGAGCGCTGTCCTACGGCGAACTGCGCGCCGCCCTGGAGAAGGCGGTTCGCTAAGCCCACGTAGGGGCAGGTGCCCCCACCTGCCCAGCCGAGCGAAGCTCGGCGACTGTCGGCGTCACTGTACTTTGGATGAGATCGAGAGAATGGGAAGCCCTAGATTGAAGACGGGATAACAATGGATCGAAACACACTGCTAGGAATGACTACCGGCGCCGCGGTTATGTTCGGCTTCGGCATCGTCTGGCTCCTGCTCGGCTTGTTTCGTGGACGCCCCTCGCCCCGATGGCTTCGGACTTCCCTGGTCGCCGTCGGCATGGCGCTGGCAACATCGATCGCGATGCTTGCGATGCGCGCATTCAAGCTTCCCTTCGATTTAGTTCCGCCGACGCCGCAACAGCTCGCCATGAACCACGAGATCAGCCGGCGCTTCTATATAATTTTCGGCCTTGAGCTGGCTGCAATTTTTGTGGCGGTCGTGGTGTTGAATGCAATTCATTACCCCGATTACATTCTCTCCGGCATCGCCCTCATCGTCGCCGTCCATTTCTATCCGCTGGCCGCCCTCTTTCAAGCGCCACTTTATTACGGGACAGCTTTGGTCGGGTCAGCCGTCGCACTATTTGGATTCTTCATGGCCGACGCAGCCCTGCGCCAAAAAATTGTGGGATTATCCTTTGGCTTGCTGCTGTGGGCCACCGGCGCGTGGATAGTGTTTGTCGGGCTCACCGCCGCACCGAAAGTTGGGCCGAATCTGCGCCCGATGTGAAGCGCACTCCGGCTTAAGCGCGCCGAAGATTGAGTTAAATCGCCGCAGCCTGCTCTCGCCGCCGGCCTTGAATCTCTATATAGACATTTATCAGCGAAACCGCCGCCGGCGTCACGCCGGGGATGCGCGACGCTTGGCCGAGCGTTTGCGGGACGACCTTGCCAAGTTTCTCCTGCATCTCGCGCGACAACCCGCTCACCGCCCGGTAATCGAACCAATCCGGAATGCGGCGCTGCTCGGCCTTTTTCAGGCGTTCGATGGCGCGCTCCTGCTGGCCGAGATATCCGGCATACTTGATTTCAGTTTCGATCGACTTGAGCTCATTGCGGACTTCGGACGAGAGCATCAGCGCAGACGTCACCGCAGAAGACGCCGAGTTCGCGGACGAACCTCTTTCAAAAAAGTTAGGAATAAGATTCAGCAGCACGGGCGCAATTCGCTCGACTGTAATCTCAGGCCGCTTCAGCAACTGCGCCAGCGACTGCCCCACGGCCGCCAAAAGATCGTGGGGCGCGGACACTCCCTTCGGCAGGCTCAGGGCAGGCTCTGTCCGCGAACCTTCGGGGCCGCCGAAAGCAATGAGTTCGACTTCCGCCGCCATCACCGCTGTCAGCTTCGTTCGCTCCAAAATTTGCTTTACTTCATCAAGCCGGTGCTGTTTTGCCTCAAAGTCGGCCCACGCCTCATCCGAAATCAGCCCCACACGCCGTCCATGCGGAGTCAGCCGCCGGTCCGCATTATCGATCCGCAGATGCAAACGGAACTCGGCTCGCGACGTAAACATGCGATACGGTTCGTTCGTTCCCTTTGAGATCAGATCGTCGATCAGAATCGCCGTGTAGGCTTCGGTGCGATCGAGAATCAGCGGCGCTTCATTCTTCACCTTCAGTGCCGCGTTGATTCCGGCCATGATTCCCTGGCAGGCGGCTTCTTCATATCCCGACGTGCCATTGATCTGCCCGGCAAGAAAGAGCCCGGCAATCTTCTTCGTTTCCAAAGTGCGCTTCAGTTCCGTGGGATCGATCGAGTCATACTCAATTGCGTACCCCGGGCGCATCATCTCCGCGCCGTCGAGCCCCGGAATTGACTTGAGAATCGCCAGCTGCACGTCGATGGGCAGCGAAGTGCTCATGCCGTTGACGTAGATTTCGTGCGTGTTCAGGCCCTCGGGCTCGAGGAAAAGCTGGTGCGTCAGCTTGTCGGGAAACTTGACGATCTTGTCTTCGATGGAAGGACAGTAACGCGGCCCGGTCGATTGAATCTGCCCGCTATACATCGGCGAACGATGGACATTTTCGCGGATGATGCGATGCGTTTCCTCCGTCGTGAAAGCGATATAACAAGGGACCTGCGAGTCGTGATGCGCGACACGGCGGGTGCGGAAGCTGAACGGAGTGGGGTCGGAATCACCGGGCTGCCGCTCAAAGCGCGACCAGTCGATGGTCCGTCCGTCAAGCCGCGGAGGCGTCCCCGTCTTCAGCCGGCAACCGCGCAGCCCCAGCTTCTTGAGCGCTTCGCCGAGCAGCACTGCGGCAGGTTCGCCCGAACGCCCTGCCGGATACTGTTGCTCCCCGCAATGAATCAAGCCGTTGAGAAAAGTCCCGGTAGTGATGATGACCGCGTCCGCCGATACGCGGCGCCCGTCGCGCAGGAGGATGCCACGAATGCAGTTGCCAGTTGCCGGTTGCCAGTTGCCAGTAACTTCTGCCGAGTCTGAGTGCTGAGTGCTGAGTGCAGAATGCTGCTCCACCACCACATCCGCCACTTCCGCCTGCTTGATCTTCAAATTCGCCTGCGACTCGAGCACCTCGCGCATCTTGAGGCGATACGCCTGCTTGTCGCACTGCGCCCGCGGAGACCATACGGCTGGCCCGCGCGAAGTATTGAGCAGGCGGAATTGAATACCGACCGCATCGGTGACTTCACCCATGATGCCCCCGAGCGCGTCTACCTCGCGCACCAGGTGGCCCTTGGCAATGCCGCCAATCGCCGGGTTGCACGACATCTGCGCAATCAGATCGACGTTCAACGTAAACAGCGCCGTCTTTAATCCCATGCGAGCCGCGGCCATGGCGGCCTCGCATCCGGCGTGACCGGCGCCCACTACTACCACGTCGAAATGTTCGTCAAACTTCTGCATGTGCGTGAGCGAAATCCCATCACCGCGGAGGGAGTGCGGCTTGCTTCATTGTAACAATGTTGCTGGATAGAAAAACGTATCGAACTTCGCAAAGAATTGCGGGCGAAGGTTACGCAGGCCAGCGACAGGTCATCTTCATCTGTACTCCGCATAAGCGCGATCTAAGGCAATTTATGCCGGGTTGGTATCGCCATTGCTATGAAATCTCCATGTCCTCATCTTTTCCAATGCCGCAGGATCCGGCTCCCATACTTCGCGATCCGGCGGGCGATCCCGAGCATCCGCTGGCGCGCGCCTTCGCCTCGTTTACCGAGGCGGCCGGTTCTCTCGAGCGCACCTATGGGCAACTGCAAGGGCAGGTCGCTCATCTGCGCCAGGAACTTGAAGTCACCAATCGCGATCTCGCGTCGAGCCTCGACGAGAATCATCGCATCCGCGAACGCTTGCGCCGCATTCTCGAGGGCCTGCCCTGCGGAGTGCTTGTGCTCGAAGCGGAAGCGCGCATTTCCATTCTGAATCCCGAGGCGGCGCGCCTCGTCGGCGGCAGTTTTGAAACGGCAGATGCTTTGCCGGATGCGCTTCGCGCAGCGCTTAACCGGGCCCGCGATACGAGCGATGAACCGGAGTTGCAGCTTTCGTGCGCGAATCCTCCGCATGAAAACCTCAGCGCGGACACCCTCATCGCAGAGAACTCGGTTTGGATCGCTATCCGCCATGCCTGTCTCGAACAAAGTGAACCGCATCCGACGTCGGTTTTTATCCTGCGCGATGTGAGTGAGGCAAAGAAGCTGGAACGCGATCGCGAACACTTGCGGCGGCAACAAGCTCTGGTCGAAATGTCCGCCCTGCTCGCCCATGAAATCCGCAATCCTCTGGGCAGCCTCGAACTTTTCGCCGGACTCTTAGCCGAAGCTAATCTGGAAGCCGAAAGCCAGCGCTGGATCGAACATGTCCAAGCGGGTCTCCGCACGCTCTCGGCCACAGTCAACAACGTGCTGCAACTGCATAATCCGCCCGAGCCCAGGTGCACCGACGCCCGGACCGATGCAGGAGAGCTGCTCAATTGGGCGCACGATTTTCTGCTGCCGCTCGCGAAGCAGGCGCGCGTGGAAATGCAGGTCATCAACCAACTTCACGGCATCACCATCCCCGCCGACCGCCATCGCCTCGAGCAAGTGTTGCTCAATCTCGCGCTTAATGCATTTCGCTTTATGCCGGGCGGCGGATCGCTCTCGATTCGCGGCCAGCGCTACGCCGCGCCCGTTGGCACGGCAGACAAGCGGGATACGGGCGGCATTGAAATCGTAGTGCGCGACACTGGCCCGGGCATTCTGCCGGACGACCTGCCACGCATTTTTGACGCCGGGTTCAGCACGCGTGCGGGCAGTTCCGGACTCGGGCTCGCCGTCTGCCGGCGCATTATCGAAGAGCACGGCGGCACGATCACAGCCGAAAGCCGACCGGGGCATGGCGCCAGGTTTCGCCTGCGGCTGCCCGCACACAACTCGCAAACTTCTGAGGTTCGAATATGAAGCGCCTCCTGATCGCCGACGACGATGCGGGCATGCGCGCTGCGCTCGAAACCCGCTTCGTCCGCCGCGGATGGCTTGTCGATGTGGCCGTCAATGGCGTCGAGGCGTTGCAGAAATTTCGCCCCGGCGCGCATTCGCTCGTAATTACTGACGTGCGTATGCCCGGACGCGACGGCTTCGAGCTGATGCGCGAGCTGCAGAGCTCGTCGGCACGCACGGCGGTCATTCTTCTGACTGCTTACGGGTGCGTGCCGGATGCGGTCGAAGCGATCCGCAACGGCGCATGTGACTATCTGGTCAAACCCGTCTGTTTCGAGAAGCTCGAACTGGCCGTCGAACAGGTGTTGCGCCGCGCCGAGGAGGCAACTAAAGATACCGAGGCATTGATCGGCCATTCTCCAGCATGGGAGCAGGCGGTCGGGCGCGCACGCCAGGCCGCCGCCACCGATGCCGATATTCTCATCGAGGCTGAAAGCGGCACCGGCAAAGAGCTGATCGCCCGCCTCATTCACCGCCTCAGTCGCCGCAAGGCGGGGCCGTTTGTCGCGCTGAACTGCACGGCGTTCCCGGAAACGCTGCTCGAAAGCGAATTGTTCGGCCACGCACGCGGCGCTTTTACCGGAGCGGTCGGCGCCCGCCCCGGCAAGTTTGAGATGGCGACGGGCGGCACGCTGCTGCTCGATGAAGTTGGGGAAATGCCGATCGCACTCCAGCCGAAGCTGCTGCGCGCCCTGCAGGAGCGCGAGTTCGACCGCCTCGGCTCGAATCAAACCATACACGTCGATATCCGCGTCATCGCGACCACCAACCGTCCGCTCGAAGCCGCCATTGCCGAGGGTCGATTCCGCGCCGATCTTTTTTATCGCCTGAATGTCATTCCCATCTCGCTGCCGCCGCTGCGCGAGCGCGCCAGCGATATCGCGGAACTGGCCGAATATTTCGCCCGCCTTTATGCCGTTCCGGGCACCGCGGCGAGTTTATCGCGCGAACTGCTGAACCGCCTCGCGGAACACTCGTGGCCGGGGAACGTGCGTGAGCTCGGGAACTTCGTGCGGCGGGCGGTGGCTTTGTCCAGGGGCGGAGAAATCGGTGTCGAAGCTCTTGAGCATGGCAAGAACCTTCCCGGAAAAACTCTATCCCCAGGCCCGTCCCTATCGCCGGAGTGGAAGCCCGGTCTCTCGCTCGGGGAAATGGAGCGCCAGCTCTTTGCCATGACCCTCGAATCGACGGGCGGCAACCGGGCGCGGGCCGCCGAACTGCTCGGAGTCAGCCTGCGCACGGTGCGCAATAAGGTTCGTGAGTTTGGCCTGCCGCCACGCAACAACTATCGCCACGAGATTTCCCGCAACGATATGAACCGCAACAAGGAGCAGATATGTCCATGATCGACACCCCGCTGATGCGCGGCCTCGAGAGCGTGCTTGACCGCAGCGCGTTCCGCCATCAGGTCATTGCCGCGAACCTCGCTAACATCGATACCCCGGGATATCGCACTCGCGATGTGCGCGAGTTTGCCGGTGAAATCGAACAGGCCATGGCGGGCGAAGCAGCTTCGTTTACCCCGATCGCGCATGAAATTCCCGGCCTGCTCGAGCGTCCCGATGGAAACAATGTCTCGGTCGAGCGCGAGTCGCTGCTGCTCGCCCAGAACCAGTTGCGTTTTACCGTGGCCGTGGCCTTTCTGAAATCTGAATTCCACACTCTGTCGAGCGCGATTAACGGAGGAACCACATCATGAACCTTTTCGGCATGCTTGAACTCAGCGGCTCGGCGCTTGGCGCCGAGCGGCAGCGCGCGGAGGTGGTCGCGAGTAACATGGCGAACGCGCAAACCACGCGCACTCCTCAGGGTGGTCCCTACCGCCGCCAGTTGGTCGTCTTTCAGTCGCAGCGCGCGCCTCGTTTTGCGCTGGCGCTGGCTGGGCTGCATCCGCAAACTGCTGCCGCTGTCCGTGTGGCCGCCGTGGTCGCCGATCAGCGGCCGCCCGTAATGCGCTTCGAGCCGGGACATCCTGACGCCAATCCGCAAGGCTATGTTGCTTATCCGCAGGTCGATCCGATCGAGGAGATGACCGACCTCCTCGGCGCCGTCCGAGCCTACGAATTGAATGCGTCGGCCGTGCAGGCGACGAAAAACATGATTACGCAGTCGCTCGATCTGCTGCGGTAAGTGAAATTTTCACCACGGAGGCACGGAGACACGGAGGGATCCGGTCAAAAGTTATCGACGACCGTAAAGCAGCTTGGTCGTTTGCGATATTCTCCGTGACTCCGTGCCTCCGTGGTGAGTTGTTCTCTAATTTTGGCTTAAAAGCTGAGAAAATTCTAAGGAGGCGCAGCCATGAATAATTCCATTCCTTCGATTCGCATTCTGCCCGTCGATTTCGGAGCTGCACCCGCCGGCGCCTCCGATGGCGGAAAATTCCTCGAAACCCTGCAACATTCGATCGACCAGGTGGAAGGCGCGCAGGGCGAGGCCGCGACCCAGGTCGCGCAGCTCCTCAACGGCAAGGGCGCCGACCTGCACAGTGCCATGATTGCCGTCGAAAAGGCCGACCTCTCCTTTCAATTAATGATGCAGGTGCGCAACAAAATCGTGCAGGCATATCAGCAGATCTCGAACATGCAGTTCTGAATGGTTTGGTGGCTGCGATTCGAAGCATTCCGGAGTGAAGACAATACATCTCGGCGACCTCTGCGTCTCGGCGGTTGAACTGCTTTTAGGGGTAGGGAAATTTGAGCCAGGGTCTCGAACAAATCCAGGACTTCCTCCGCGGCCTCAGCCTGCAGCAAAAGGCGCTGCTCGCTGGCGGCGCGGCGGTTGTCGGACTGACCCTATGGCTTTTCGTGACTCTGCTCGATCACAAGAACGTTGTGCTCTACTCCGGGCTCAAGCCCGA
>JBEKXO010000220.1:0-7796 GCA_049511995.1 Terriglobales bacterium | reverse complement strand
GGTTATTGCGCCTACGACATCGTGCGCCGCCTTGAAAACATCGGACAACATGCGGCCGATGACCTCGACGTCCCCGACTGCGTGCTGATGTTTTTTGATCGCGTGCTTGCCTTCGATCACCTGCGCCACCAAATTCACATTGTGGCCTCGGCAGACGTTAAGCGGGAAGCACCGAAAGCGGCCTACGAACGTGCCGTGAAAGACATTGCGCGTATCGAGCGAAAACTTGCCGCCGGATGGAAGCCGGCGCACTGGCGCAAAGCCATCGCCGAGGCAAAGTTGAAGCCGCGTGCGCGCACTCCGAAACCGAAGTTCCTGGAAAGCGTTCGCCGCGCGAAAGAATACATTGCTGCCGGCGATATTTTTCAGGTTGTGCTTTCACAGCGTTGGGATTTCGAGCCGGGCGTCGCTCCATTCGATTTATATCGCGCACTGCGCACGGTGAATCCATCGCCCTATATGTATTTTTTGCGCTTCGGTAGCGGAATGAAGAACGGGCCGACGCGTTCCGCACCCACTCCTCGCAAAAGACGCGATGAGTGGGGCACCTTGCACGTCGTCGGTTCCTCTCCCGAAATGCTGGTGCGCGCGGCCGGCGGAGGGCGCAGGCTCGAATACCGTCCGATTGCGGGGACGCACCCGCGTGGGCGCGACGAGGCGGACGATGCGGCGCTCGAAAAGAAGATGCTGGCCGACGAAAAAGAGCGTGCCGAGCACGTGATGCTGGTCGACCTCGGCCGCAACGATCTCGGCCGTGTCAGCGAATACGGCTCGGTTAAAGTTCGAAATCTGATGTATGTCGAGCGCTACTCCCACGTCATGCATCTCGTCTCGGCGCTCGAAGGCCGCCTGCGTCCGGAACTGAGCGCGATGGATGCCTTCGCCGCCTGCTTCCCTGCTGGAACCCTGAGCGGCGCGCCGAAAGTTCGCGCCATGCAGATTATCGAAGAACTGGAGCCGACGCGGCGCGGAGTCTATGGCGGCGCCGTTCTCTACGCCGATTTTGCCGGCAACCTCGATTCCTGCATCGCCATTCGAACCATGGTGATGAAAGGCAAGCAGGCTACCCTGCAAGCCGGCGCGGGAATCGTCGCCGATTCCGATCCGCAGCGCGAGTTTGAGGAGACAGAGAACAAGGCGCGAGCGGTTCTCCGCGCAGTAGAGATGGCCAGAGGCTTGGAGTAGAACTCGGAGTCTCGTCCTTCGCGCTTCCTCGAAACCGCAATCCTACATGTGCCGTCTAGGGATTTTCCTGATAGATCTTTAGTACAACCCCCCGCAGTGAACTCGCACCGAATCACCGCCTCGTTAAGTTCGAGCCTCGATCTTTCCCATAGTCGGCGAAAAGCAAGTTCGCGAACCTCGAGTGCTCGAACCATCGGAGGCTTATGAATCGGGGAGGATAGTATGTATTCCGCAGTAAACACCACAAGAGCCGCGAAGAAGAACGGCGCACACCATTCGAATATTTCTGTAGAGCCTAAATTCGGCTCGAATAAACTGGCGATCGCCTTGGCCGTGGCTGTGCTGTCGGCATGGATCATGGCGGCACGTCCTGCGTCGGCGCAAACCATAACCGACCTCTACGATCAGCCGGAATACGGCGATCCCTATGGCACGGGTTCGCTTGCCAAACTTGTCGCGGACAGCGCCGGCAATTACTACGGCACGACGAACAACGGCGGCATCGACGAAGGATCCGTATTTAAAGTATCGCCGAATGGCAGCGGCGGATGGACCGGAACCACGCTCTATAGTTTCACCGGTGGAGCGGACGGTGGCGGCCCTGGTTATGGCGCACTGATCTTCGACCATTCGGGAAATCTCTACGGCGCGACGATGGCGGGCGGAGCGAATGGATACGGCACGGTATTCGAACTGAGTCCCGTGGGCAGTAGCTGGACCGAAACCGTCCTTTATAGCTTCACTGGCGGTTCCTACGACTCCGACCCGATCAATGGTCTGATCATGGACTCGTCCGGCAACCTTTACGGCACGACCTGGTCCAGCACTGGCGCGGGAGGCGTCTTCGAGCTTAGCCTCTCTGGCGGTGTTTGGACGGAGCAAATAATCTACACCTACCCCCAGGGTACTGACGCCGGACTGACGATGGATCCCGCAGGAAACATTTACGGGATCGGTTCTGTCGGCGACCATCCAACTGTCTACGAACTCTCTCAAAATCTGCAGGGCGATTGGATGCCGGCCGTGCTTTATAGCTTTCCTGCGTTTAAGCAGGGCACTGGTCCAGAGGGCACGCTCGCGCTCGACAAAGAAGGAAACATCTACGGCACGACCGTGGGAAGCGGCAAGCTGAAGAGCTTCGGAACCGTCTTCGAATTGCGACCGCCGCTGACGAGAACGAAGGGAGCCGAGTGGAGAAAGAAAGTTCTCTACGCCTTCAAGGGCTACGCCAACGGAGACGGCGCCAATCCTTTCGCGGGTGTAACGCTCGACAAAGACGGGGACGTCTTCGGCACAACGCTAGCAGGCGGCCAGTACAGTTACGGAACCGTCTATGAGCTATTCAATTTTCTTGACGGCTCCTACGGCGAAGCGATTCTCGCCAGCGTCGCCGCCGCGGGCGGAATCAATCCCTATGGTGGCGTGATACTCGACAGCGCCGGCAACGTTTATGGCACCACGACCTATGGCGGGGCGTCGAACCTTGGCATTGTGTACGAGGTCACTAACAACCAGTAGGCGTTGGAGACTCGCGTGTCCCACTCATTCGCGTTCGTCGCGGATGAGTGGGACCGGACTAATAACTGCACGAGTAACATCTCTGAGTGACTTTCCACTTACCGGCAACCGCGCTCCTGACAAATCAAAACGCAATCTTCACAAAACTTTACCTGCCCCTAGAACTTATCTCACAACATACCGAGTTAGTGCGTGTTCGATTCATTGAGCATCTTGAAAAGAGTTGTCAACTGAAATGGCCCTCGGGTGCCCGATCCACTTAAAATTTTCAAGTGGTAGCCATCTCATAATAAACCGGGGAAGTAAGCTAGCGGCTCCCTCAGGGGCTGAAGCCCTTGTCTTTACTGGCGTTTTGCGGCACGGCTGAAGCCGTGCCCTACCCAAAACCGATTTATGAGATAACTTCTAGTCTCATAACTTGATCGTGCTTTGTCACGTAAGACCGGACCTAGATCTTGTGGAACGCTTAGAGGAGTCCCATCATGGCCAGGTTAATGTCGCTCACTTCCCTGACGATACGGCGCTGGACGATCCCAAGCTGTAAGACCTGCCTGGGTATGGTATTCCTGTTAGGTCTAAGCGGTTGCACGTCGATGAAAGTCCACCTGGGGATCAAGGTTTACCTCGCCCAGATTCCTGCCGCTTCCATCGCAGTCAGCCTGCCGAACGGTCCGGGCATGGCTCCAGGAGAGAAATCTCCGCTCGTCGTCGTAGTAACCGAAACCGACGGCAAGACATGGCAGACCGAAGGCGCGGGCAAGGGGAAAGTGATGTGGAAAGACCTTCACGTCACGGCTACTGTAGCTACCGTCAATCAGAAAGGCATTCTCACTCTTCCCAAAGATCCGAGAATCAGCGACGGAAAGCTAGCACACATATCCATCACCGTGCCCAGCCATCCCGACATTCACAGCGCAGAGCTCGACGTTCCAGTCCGTTATAACTATGCCTTCACTTCAAATTTCTCTGGCAGCCCTGGCTCCAGCGGCATGAGTGGCAGCGACGGAATGGACGGCGCCGGCGGCAGCTCGGGATCGATGGATCCGAATAATCCATCCCCTGGCGGAAACGGCGGCAACGGAACCGATGGCTCGAATGGCGGAGATGGAGGGCCCGGCGGAAACGCGCCGCCGGTGCAAGTGCGTATCGCGCTAAGAGCGGGCAGCCATCCTCTTTTACAGGTCGGCGTATCGGCGCTGGGCAAGGATAAGCTCTACCTCGTCGATCCGCAGGGAGGCTCGTTGACGGTGAACGCGGATGGTGGCCCCGGAGGCTCCGGCGGAAGAGGCGGTCGCGGTGGCCGCGGCGGCTCGGGAGGCATGGGAACGCCCAGCGGCAGCAGCGGAAGCAACGGCTCCGACGGGCGGAACGGGTTCGATGGCTCGCCCGGAAAAGGCGGCAGCATTACCGTGACCTACGATCCGCAAGCAAAGGCGTATATGACGGTGATCCGTCTATCGAATAAAGGTGGCCCGGCGCCGGTGTTCAAGGAAGAGCCGGTGGCGCCGCTGTGGTGAAGATAACTGCAAGACGACGGGTGGTGATGAAATCTCAAAACCACGTCTTGCGCCGGTAGTCGCGGTACGCATCGCCAAAAGCCGCCTCCAGCACACGGGCCTCACGATGGGCGCGCGTCGCCTGGAGAATGAACAGCACTACCACGGCGATCCAGAGGACGCGCATCTGTAAGACCATTGCCACCCCTATGGACATCACAATGCCGAACACATAAATAGGATTGCGAATCTTCGAGTACAGGCCGTGCGTAACAAGTTCGCGAGCTTTCGGAGTGATCGCAAATGATCTACCGAGCTGATAGCGGGCAACCGCAATAAAACTGATCCCCACCACGACCAATGCCGTTCCGAGGTAGCGCTGGGCATTCCAGGGAGTGTTGCGCGTGGCGATGATCCATAAGAGAGCAATCGCCGCCAGAATCTGAACCGCGGTGAAGATCAAATGTCGGCGAGATTCCATTGCGATTTCGTTTCCGATCACTGAGTGCCCTGTGCCCCAATCCTAACGCGCGCTTTTCGCGTTAAGGTGGGACGCAAAAGGCTGGCATAGACTCTATTCAAAGGCCGGCGACAATTTTCAAAAGCACGTCTCAACCGCGGCCCCTGCCCTGCTTGACAGCCCCGAGAAGCCATTTGAGAATGAGGCCGTGCCCCAGCCGCCGCAGTCGTTGCACTCAATGATAGGCGAAAAGCTCGCAGAAATCCTCTTGCCGGACTCTGCTGGGCACACTGTGCGCCTCGGCTCACTCTGGGCCGACCGCCCCGCTGTGATCGTTTTCCTGCGACACTATGGATGAATCTTCTGCCGCGAGCACGTCGCGCAGTTGCGCGGCCACGAAGAGGCATTCCGGAATAAAGGCGCGGGGCTAGCCGCCATCGGCCTGGGCGACGCCTACTACGCTCAGGTTTTTCGCGAGGAGACTGGGATCGCCTTCCCACTTCTGGTCGATGCCGAGCGGCAGGCGTATCGCGCCGTGGGTCTGCTGCAGGGCTCGCTCTTGCATCTTCTTCGCCGCGATAATTCCTTGGCGCGGAAAAGGGCTGCTGCCGCCGGACAACGGCAGCACAAGCTGGGCAAAAATCCGTTTCAGCTCGGAGGAAGCTTTGTTTTCGCTCCCGGCAATGTTGACTTGTACCGGCACGTCAGCCAGACCTTCGGGGATAACGCATCGGTCGATGAACTGCTGGACGCAATTCCGTGAAGCAGCAACGAGTTCCCGGCCTCGAGGCGAGCGGACAGCGCTGTTGGTAACGCTTGCACGCGGTCAATGTTGACCGTGGATCACGCCCCCCAACCTCTCAGAAGTTTCCTTTATGCGTTCGTCAACGAGTTCCTGAATACGTCCACGCTGAACCCCAAAGTCGCGCAGGGTCTCGAACGCCGTCGTAACAGCGTCCGACGTTTGTCTCTGAGCTGCTTCCACGCGTTCTCGGAACCCTTGATTTACAACTTCCTCCGGGGAGAGCAATTGTGCCATAGCTAGTGTGTCTAAGACTCCAGCGTCTGGTGGCAAGTCGATCTTCCGATCGGGAAGGATCCCGAGCGAGATATCAGGATGACGGCGTACATATGCTTCAATCGGAAACTTGCCCGGCTCGAAGCGCAGTTGAACTTCGCGTTTTTTGTAGGTACTCGCGGTTGACATGAGGCCGTCCAACTCCTTCAGCGGTAGTCTCACCGTTCCGGAGCGAGTCCCCTGGACTGGCACCTCGAACTCAGTTCCCACCGCGCGAAATGTCGCACCGCATTCGGAGACAAGCAAGTCGGCAGAGTCTGTGTCCTTGAATTCGGCACGGTTAAAAAACAGATGCTTTATCGCCTTTCGCATCTCTGACAAGCGAACCGTAAATTCCACAAATTCGACATCGGGCATATCTCACCTCTCGCGACGCCAGCTTCAAATTGTACCGCCAATGTTCGCAAATTGCGAAGTTCCCGGAATATCATCCACAAGCCCATCTTTATCAATAGGTTGACGATTTTTCCCCACGTTCTTGAATTACCTCAGATATTTCCGTTCGCTGAAAGGCCTTGACATGATTCGCAGATTGCGAACAAATGGAACGACAGCCTCCGGGAACTGCGCTCTGCGCGGACGGACGGCACATCAGCGGCGCTGAGACAGAGACGTGAGGATACTCGGAACGAAAGTGCTGGACGACGCAATACGAAAACATTCAGACCTGGGCCCTTCAGTGGCAGCGTGGCTCTCGATTGCCAGTGGCGCCAAATGGAAAAGCCTGAATGAATTGCGACAAACCTGGCGAGATACGGACAGCGTGAAAGGCCGGACAATCTTCAATATCAAGGGAAACAGGTATCGCTTGCTAGCCATCGTCAATTATGCGAGCCAGACTGTTATCGTTAAGGAACTGGTGACGCATGCAGAATATACGAAGAAAGCGGGTTGGAATCGATGAGCCTAGCTATGGAGTACAAGCAACTCATAGCGGAAGTCCCCCCAAAGGTCATTCACACCGAGGCGGAGAATCGACTCTATATTGAGAAAATTGAGGACCTGAATACTCGATGGAATGATTTGTCCCAGGCCGAACGAGATCTATACGATACGCTTTGCGTGCTGGTCGAGGATTTTGAGAAGAAGAGCTACAAGATTCGCGCAGCCTCTCCCATTGAAGTAATCAAGGAACTCATGACGGCGAATGGCCTCAGACAAAAAGATCTTATTGGAGTCTTCGAAACAGCCAGCGTTGCGTCTGAGGTGCTGAAAGGAAAGCGAGCTCTCACGACGGACCATATTCGACGGCTCGGCAAGCGGTTTAATGTGTCGCCGGCCGTCTTCTTGCAGTGACTGAATGCCGAGGTGCCCTACTCAAACAGGGCGCAGAAAATTTGCCACGAGCTTCTTCCCTTCGTCCGTCAGCACGCTTTCGGGATGAAACTGCACGCCCTCAACCGCGAATTTCTTATGCCGCAGGCCCATGATGACGCGAGTTCCATCTTTGTCCGCAGTCCAGGCGCTGATCTCAAGCTCGCTCGGGAGGCTGTCTTCGGCGACAATCAGCGAGTGATAGCGGGTTGCGGTCATTGGCGACGACAACCCGCGAAAGATGGTCTTGCCGTCGTGCTCGACCTGGCTGGTCTTACCGTGCATCAGGTTTTTCGCGCGAACCACCTGTCCTCCAAAGGCCGCGCCAATTGCCTGATGTCCGAGGCAGACTCCGAGCAGCGGCACTTTGCCGGCAAAATGCCGGATGACATGAACGCTGATCCCCGCTTCTTGTGGAGTACAAGGGCCGGGAGAGACAACGATGCGCTCGGGATGCATCGCCTCGATCACCTCGACGGTCACTTCGTCGTTTCGGCGAACTTCAACCTTCGCGCCCAATTCACCCAGATATTGGACGAGGTTGTAAGTAAACGAATCGTAGTTATCGAGGACGAAGACCACGGGGTTATTGTAGCGCTGGGAGGCAGGTTTCAGAGTTTCAAGGTTTCAAGGTTTCAAGACTGCAACGTTTTCCGGTGGTTCCGCCGTTTTACTTCGCGGCCTTGCTCTTTCCTTGAAACATTGAAACCTTGAAACTCTGAAACGTTGCTTCTGCTTGACAGTC
>JBEKXO010000219.1:0-14133 GCA_049511995.1 Terriglobales bacterium | reverse complement strand
CAATCCGCTTATAAAGCGCGATCGCCCGGTCATTCGCTTCCGTCACCATCAGCGAAATAAAGCGGAATCCTCGCCCCCGCAGATTCCTCGTCGACGCCGCCATCATCACTGCGCCAAGTCCAGCGGACCGGTATTCCGGCAGCACGCAAACCTGCGTGATGTGTCCCACATCCGGACGTACCTGGGAACAAAGAATCAATCCAGCCAGCGTCCGCGTCCTGCGCTCATGAATCACAAACGATGCCTGGGGATCGAACGTCCCGCACCCGGGGAAGCGCACGATGTTATTCAAAAAGCGAAGAGACCCGGTCAGCGTCCGATACTGATCGTTAATCTCGGAATCGACATGCCCGCGATACGCTGCCGTAATCAGCGCCGCCGCCGATTGATATTCTGCCTCTGCCCACGGGCGAATCTCGAATTGCGCCGGCAACACGGGAGCAGTCTGCGGATGCTTGCCGATATCGAAATTCATAAACACCCGCGGATGCCGGCTGAATCCCTGCTGCACAAACGGCCGCGCCACTTCGCCAGTCGTCTGCGCGAGCAACTGCGCCTCAACGCGATGAATACCCGGAGATTGCTGCAGCGTCTCGATGACATGCGTGAGCAGCTTTTCTTCTACCTCATGTTGGCCGATTTCGTGCGCGCCGCCCTCACGCCCACCGCCGCGCGCGCCATTGCGCACAAACAGATCTCCAATGACACCCTTATTCTGCTCGTACACAAAAAACGAATAGCCAAAAATGTTGCCGCGCTCAATTGCGGCATAACCGGGCAGAATCTTCGCATCCATGTAGCGCAGAATCATCTCCGCCGAGGTCGTGTAGTCCCACGACAGCAGCCGCCCCCACATGGCGATCTCATCTTCCAGCAACGGCCGAAGGTCCGCGGAAGAGAAATGTCGGAGATCAAGAATTTCCATGATGAACCCAGGTTTCAAGGTTTCAGAGTTTCAAGGTTTCAAGGCGTTGAGAATCTGATGCTCACATTGCCCGCGCTTTTGCTCTGAAACCTTGAAACTTTGCAACCTTGAAACCTTGCTACTTCCCCACCCAATACAACTCTAACTTCTGCGCCGGGATGCTGGTTAGATATGATACTCGGCGTCCAGGAACGATTTTTGCAACATCCACCTGCGAACCTTGAGCGGCAACCAGCACATGTGCCTCTGCCGGAATCTTCCCATCCTCATACTTCTCTACCGCGCGGTTGAGATAAAACTCCAGCCCATACTCCTGCTCGCGATGGATGTGATACAACGCCACCGGCACCGCCTCTCGCGAAAAGCCCTGGATACTCTCCGCGATCGGACGCGCCGATTGCGTAGCATCGATCACTGGCGCAGTAAAGCGAATCACCGCAGCCACGCATACGATCACTACGAGCCCGGTGACGCGGCCCAGCAGACGAAGTCCAGTCCCAGAGAGCACCGCCATGATCACGAACGCCGATACAGCGGCTACAATGTAGGCCCGAAACGTCTCCGGCCCCCGCGGCAAATGGTGGTTGATCGCAATGGAGGATGCGGAAAAAGCAACAAAAACCAGCAGTCCGCAGAGCAGTCCGTGACCGCTAACGAACTCGCGCGCCAATTTTCTTTTGTCCAACAGTGAGACCTCGTGCTCTGCGTCAAAGAACTGAATGCCCTTACGCTCGGCCAGATATGCAGCGATAAGCAGCGCCCCCGCCGGAACCGCCGGCAAAATATATCCCGGCAACTTCGATTGCGACGCGCTGAAAAATAAAACCGGCACCAGCATCCAGATCAATAGAAAAAGCGCCCACGAATCTTCCGCGCTCGCGAAGGCCTGCTTCCCATCCGCCCAAATAAGTCGTACACGCTCCCAGACGGAGACGATCAGGGCGAACGTCCAAGGCATCACGGCCAATAGGAACACCGGCAGATAAAACCAGAATGGCTGGGGATGGTGATAGACGTTCGCAGAAAATCGCGCCAGATTGTGCTCCAGAATAAAGACGCGAAAAAATTCCGGGTTCCGCGTCTGAACGGCGATATACCAGGGCAATGCGACAAGTAGATAAAGAACAATTCCCGGAATCCACAATGTACGCGAGATCGCGCGCCAGTCCCGCTTCAGCGCGACGAAAAGAAAGATAATGACCGCCGACAGCGCAGGCGCGACGGGCCCCTTGGCCAAAGTGCCGAGCGCAATAAAAATATAAAATGCGCCAAGATATGCGCGCCGTCCGCTCTTATACCACGCGTACCAGCCTAGCAGCGCAATAGAAAAACAAGCAGCCAGCGGCATATCCGTAGCTGCGGCATGAGCAAATCCAATCACACCAACGCAACTGGCGGTGATCAGCGCGCCATCCATCTCACTGCCTGGATGAAACCGCCGCAGAAAAAAGTAAATCGCCGCCACCAGCAGCGCAGCATCGACCGCGCCCGGCAGTCGCGCCGCCCGATCGCTCACACCGAAGGCCCGAAACGCAACCATCGCCTCCCAGTAATAAAGCGCCGGCTTCTCCAGCCACGGCTTGCCGAGCAGCGTCGGCGTAACCCAATCCGAGCGCTCGATCATCTCGCGCGCCACCTGGGCGTAGCGAGGCTCGTCCGCGCCCACCAAGCCAAACGCTCCCAGCCCATAAAAAAAGAGGAATCCGCAAAACGCCACCAGCAACAGCAAGTCAGTGCGGCTTCGCGGACTCATTCCAGGATTCATTTGTGGTGAGCAAAACCGCTAAAAACCGCACCAGGAGGCTTACCCGTGCGAATGGCGAACGGCGAATAGCGAACGACCAACGACCACCCTCTTACTCCGCCTTCAACCCCGCCGCCACCGTCCGCAAACGCTCGACCATCCGCGACACCGCCATTGCCAGCGGACCATCAATCGAACACCCGCTGGCGCATTTGTGTCCGCCGCCGCCAAAAGATTCGGCCACCGTCGAGACATTTACTTCTCCCTTGCTGCGCAGGCTCACCCGAAAACGCTGATCGGGTAGCTCGCGAAAAAAAATCGCGACCTGCACGTCATCAATCGAAAGTGCGTAATTGACCAGACCCTCGCAATCTTCTTCACGCGCCCCGAACCGCGTCATCTGCTCCTGCGTCACCCATATCCAGGCCAGGGTACCTTCGCGATGCAGATTCGAAAGCGCCGCTCCCAGCAGCCGCATTTTCGCCGTGGAATGGCCAAAATAAATGTGCCGCGCACACAGCGCCGGATCCGCTCCCGCCAGCACCAACTCCCGCGCCACCGTAAATGTGTGCTCATTCGTGCCCACGAACATGAAGCTGCCCGTATCCGTCATGAGCGCCGTATAGAGGCAAGTGGCAATGTCGCGATCCACCGGCACGCACGCCAGCCGCGCTAGACGAAAAACCAGCTCCGCCGTGGCCATCGCCTTCGAGTCGATCCAATTGAGGTTAGCGAAATTGCGCCCGCTGGCGTGATGATCAATATTGATGAGAAACGATTGTCCTAGCCCGGCCAGCTGTGTCCGCTGGACGCTGTCGCATTCCAGCAGAATCACCGCATCGTTCTCCGGCACTGCATCCGCCTGGACCACGCGATCTGCGAAAGGAAGACTCTGATAGATACGAGGCACGCCGTCGTGCATCACCACTTCGGCTTCTTTGCCCATTACCCGCAAGATCTGCCCGCACGCCAGCGCTGACCCAATGCCATCTCCATCGGGGCGAGCGTGCGAAGTCACCACGAACCGGCGGCGCGCCCGAATCTCCTGTAAAACCCGCTCCAGCATGCAACGCTCTCAGCGATCAACTCCGTCGTTAGTCGCTTGTCGTTAGTCGTTCGGGATGACAGGCTATCGCGAGCAAGCTCGCTAAACCGCGCGCAACGAACCTAACGACGACCGACCATCGACTAACGACGCCCCTATCCCGTATTTTTCTTCGCCCGCTTTTTCGCCCGACTCAGCAACTCATCCACGCGACCTTCCAACTGGTCCGCACGATCCACCTGAAAATAAAGTTCCGGAGGCCGTCTCAGCCGCAATCGTTCCGCCAGTTCGTGCCGGACGTAATTCCGTGCCGCCGCCAGTCCTTCCAGAGTCCGCTCCGCCTCGGCATCATCGCCCGCCACGCTCACCATGATGCGAGCCGAACGCGAGTCTTGCGCCATAATCACCGAAGTAACGCTAGCCAGCCCGATCCGCGGATCGCGCAACTCCCCCTCAAGAATGGTTTCAATCTCCTCGCGGATCGCCTCGCTCAGCCGTTCCCGATGATATTTCTGGCCACGATGCTCCACCCGCACACCTCGTACAAGAAAACTCGTAAGAATATCAGAAAGCTCGGCGAAATCCTGTGAGTTGCTGACGCCCGAAAGGCTTAGTCAGCAAGCGGAAAGACGGAGAGAGATGTAAGGCCAGTTTTCCTTAGTGATCCTTAGTGCCTTTAATGGTAAACGCCCGTATCCGGGCTCACAGAAATTCCACAAAGGAATCCGTGACCTCAGCTCCCGCATTATTAGCAATCCGGCAAGCCGCGCGTTCCACGTTTTTCATCAGCCCGTCTAGATAGTCGCGCGAGTGCGAAACGCCCACCACTCCAATGGTCGCCTGATTCCAAAGCATGCTCGGATCAAGCTCCGCCACCGACACATTGAACGACGCTCGCAACCGATCCTTCATGCTGCGCGTCACCTGCCGCTTGTCCTTAAGCGACTGCGCCGCCTCGATGCGAAGCTCGAGCGTAAGAAAAGCAATCATGATCGGAATAGATACGAATTATGATGCCCGCCTGACCACGTAGGGGCAGAGCCTGCCCTGAGCCTGTCGAAGGGTGCCCTCACCTGCCCCAGCCGAGCGGAGCGAAGCAGCTTATTCAACCTAATTCTAAAGCACTTAGCACCCATTCCCTCGCAATCACCGACATCCAGCCCCGCTGCCCCTAATATTCCTGTGCCGTCCAAGGCGAGCCGTGCTACACTGTACTCGCTAAGTTTGACTCACATGCACTTGCAGGATGGTACCGCCAACCAGCGTCACCCCCTCTTCAGCAGCGAATCACCTCAGCATATTTCAATCAAGTAACAAGAATAGGAACATCTACAATGGCAGAACAAGGAACAGTGAAGTGGTTTAACGACGCCAAGGGCTATGGCTTCATCAGCCGTCAAAATGGCGAAGACGTTTTCGTGCATTTCTCCGCTATTCAAGCTGGCGGCTTCAAGAGCCTGCAAGAAGGCCAAACCGTGCAGTTCGACGTGACCAAGGGCCCCAAAGGCTGGCAAGCGGAGAACGTTACCGCTGTCTAGGTAGCGACAACGATCTCTAAGCGACAACAGTGCCCGAGATTCGAGAGAATCCCGGGCATTTTCGCGTAATGCGCCATTCACGGATGTTGACATCCACGGTCAGACGTCCTAAGCTTCGCCTGTAGTTTTTTGGTCTCCGACCTCGATCTTCCCCTCCCGGCTTCTCCGGCCAAAGCTCTCAGTGGAGGCGCTCCATGAATTCAACTCTTTATTCGCGAAGTCTCTTCCTAACGGTGTTGTTCTCTGTTTTTCTTTTCTCCGCCTGCTCCAGGCAGGCGCCGCCTCCGCACCCATCAACTGCCGCGTCGCCTTTGAATTCCCAAACAGAAGCATCATCCTCGCCGCCTCCGGCTACATCCGCTCCTGATTCACCGTCAAGAGGAGGTGCCAATCCTCCACCGCCGCCCGCAACCGCGGTACATGCGAACCATGGCCACAAGGGTCCCGGCGCTGGAACCACTCACGCGGCCGCCACCGGAAACCACTATCAAGTAAATGAGCCCCCACTCACGGTTGGCAGCGGATGGGCCGTCGCCGGCCATAACGGACTAGGAGGGCTTCAGCACCACGTATACTCGACCCCGCCGACTGCTGCTCTGCCGACCTCCGGTCCGCCACCACCCCCTCCGCCGCTCGACAAGAACTACGCCGTCGTGCGCGTTTTCTATGCCACCGATCGCCAGCCTACCGGCGGCAACGCACCTGCCAATGTCTATGGAGGCGAACGCCAGCTCGACGAATCGCTGCACTTAGGCACCCTCGATGTCAGCATCCCTCGCGACCATCGCATGGGAGACATCGAGCGGCCCTCCATCTGGTCGCTTCAGTTCCGCGAAGACCCTGACAATAACGTCGTCTTGATGAGCGTCACACCCAAATCGGAACAGGAGTTTTACGCTGAACTTACGACCAAGGTAGAGTCGTCAGCCAAAAAAGACGCATTCGTCTTCATCCACGGCTTTGACAACACATTTGAGCAAGCAGCTTGGCGCACGGCGCAGCTTTCCTACGACCTCGGGTTTCAGGGAGCGGCCATCATGTATTCCTGGCCCTCCAAGGGAAAGCTCGCCGAGTATACGGCGGATGAAGCCACTATCGACTGGGCAACGCCCCATCTGCAGCGCTTTCTGGAGTCGTTAGCGACTCGCTCCCACGCCACGACCATCCACTTGATTGCGCACAGCATGGGCAACCGCGCGCTGGCGCGAGCGCTCTACGCCATCGCGCAGAATCAAGCGGACATTCTGCCCATGTTCAAGCACGTATTTCTCGCCGCGCCCGACGTTGACGTAGGAGTGTTCCGCCAACTCGCCGCGACCTTTCCCTCGGCGGCCAACGACATCACTCTCTATGCGTCTTCGCGCGACGAAGCGATCGCCGCTTCCGAAAAAATTCACCAGTTCGCTCGCGCTGGCGATTCCACTCATATCTGCGTGGTTCCAAAAATCGACACCATCGATGCCAGCGCCGTAGACACAGGGCTGATTGGACACGCCTATTTTGGCGACAATCGTTCGATTCTCACAGATATTTTCGAAGTCATGCAGAACGGCTTGCCTCCTCCACGGCGCTTTGGAATGCACCCCGCGACCCTGCAGCAGATGACGTATTGGGTCTTGTCTCCCTAAGGCGGAGTAGCGCCGAAGTCTCGGCGGCACAATTTCAGGTAAGAGTCCTCGCTTTGCCGGCAAAACCCTCGCGCCGCGCCCGCTCTGCACCTTTGGGGGTTGTTCTACAGCGCCGGTCGTGCTAAAACGCCTATACAGGAGTGACGGAAGTGTCCCCCATGACCCTCCGCAAGAAGGCGACCAAGAAGGCATCCCGCAGCCCCGTAATCATCATCCCCGACAAACTCTATTTCCGCATCGGCGAAGTGGCCAGTCTGTGTCGTCTTCCCGCCTACGTCCTTCGCTTCTGGGAGACCGAATTTCCTCAGCTCAAGCCCGTAAAAAGCAGCACCGGCCAGCGCATGTATCGCAAGCGCGACGTCGAATCCGTAGTCCGCATCAAGAAGCTTCTCTATGAAGACGGCTTCACCATCGCCGGCGCCCGCGCCCAGTTACGCGAAGAGACAAAATCCGAGCGCAGCCAGACCGCCCTGCCTTTCCCCGTGAATCCTGTCGCCAACGTGGCGCTCATCCGTCACGAATTGCAGCAGATACTTCACATTCTCTCCGCCCGACACTAACCGTCCCCAAAAAAAATTGTCATCCTGAGCGCAGCGAGGGATCTGCAGTTCACCGCAACCTGCAACTCCGTCCCTTCGCAAGGGATGACAAAATCTAGCGATCTAAATTATTTACGCTGTCTCCCGCTCCGCCTCGACCAGCGGCGCGTTGACGAGGTGTTCGCTGGTGAACCACACCTGCAATTCATTGGTCCGCAACACATTACTGACTACCACGTCGTTGGTCCCGGCGTCGCCCAGTTTGTCCGCCCGCTCCGCCAGTACGCGGCAATGCTCGATGATGATCTCGTGAGCGTCCAGCAACCGCCCCTTCGGCGGCCGCGGAATCTTCGTCGTCTCGGCCACATCCGCCGCCATCGCTATGCTGATTCCGCCCAGCAACTGGATGCGCTCCGCAATCGTGTCGACCAGTTCGCTCTGCTCCTCATAATGCTTGTCAAACAAGAGATGGAGTTGATAGAAGGTCGCACCCGATACCTGCCAGTGCGACTTCTTATACAGATCCCGCAGCGTCATCGTGTCGGCCAATAGCTGGTTAAGTTGTTCGGTCATTTCCAGCCGCACAGGCTCTTCCAACTGCAACGGCTGCATGCTGGTCACCGTGCCAAATGCCTGGAGTTCGCGTGCCGACTGATGAAAGCGCGGTTGTGCTGATGCCTTGTGGGAGTTGCCGGAGACGGGTTTCTTATTCATGGAATTCTCCTGAAATTACGAATTTGCGGGCAGCCAGAAAGAAAGAAGGATGCTTTCCAGAGCCGAGGTGGAAGGCTCCGGTCCGGTCTGCCGGTTCAATTTCTTGGATGCCACGCCCCAAAAATCGGTTCGGAGAGAAACAGATATTTAGCTCCAGAATGCCCGGTCTGCCTTAGGTAGTGCCGCCGTCCCGGCGGGCGTCCCCGCTCGCCGAGCGAAGACGAGGACGCACCTCGGGACAGCCGGCAAGGATGCCAGCGCTACAATCGCCATGCACGGAATTAGGAGACACTCAAACCACCGCTGTCGTTGACTTGCCCCCGCATCCCGCCTACCATACGGCGACTGCATGATTGGCGAAACCATCTCCCACTACCGCATCGTCGAAAAGCTTGGAGGCGGCGGCATGGGCGTTGTCTACAAAGCGGAAGACACGCGCCTTCGCCGCTTCGTCGCCCTCAAATTCCTGCCCGAAGACGTTGCCCGCGATCCCCAGGCCCTGGCCCGCTTTCAGCGCGAAGCGCAAGCCGCCTCCGCCCTCAACCACCCCAACATCTGCACCATCTACGATATCGGCGAGCAGGATGGCCAAGCCTTCATCGCCATGGAATTCCTCGAAGGCGTGACGTTGAAACATCGCATCGCCGGCCGTCCGCTCGAGACCGACGTCTCGCTCGGCCTCGCCATCGAGATCGCCGACGCGCTCGACGCCGCCCACTCCGAAGGCATCGTGCATCGCGACATCAAGCCCGCGAATATTTTCGTAACCAAGCGCGGACACGCCAAAATCCTCGACTTCGGCCTCGCCAAAGTGAACGCATCCACATCCCGCCCCGCACTGGATGCCACGCAGACCGGCACGATCGAGGCCCACCTCACCAGCCCGGGCATGGCGCTAGGCACCGTCGCCTATATGTCGCCCGAGCAGGTGCGCGCCAAAGAATTAGACGCCCGCTCCGACCTGTTCTCCTTCGGCGCCGTCCTCTACGAGATGGCGACCGGAACGCTGCCCTTCCGCGGCGAAAGCTCCGGAGTCATCCAGCGCGAAATTCTCGATCGCGCGCCCACCGCCGCCGCCCGCATGAATCCCGATCTCCCCGCCGAACTCGAGCGCATCATCAACAAGGCCCTCGAAAAAGATCGCGACCTCCGCTATCAGCACGCCGCCGACATGCGCGCCGACCTCAAGCGCCTCAAGCGCGAAACCGAATCCAGCCGCGGCCCAGCCTCGAGCGCCTCCGACGCCAGCTCTCAAGCCAGCTCAACCGCCACGCCCATCGCGCAAAATACCCCCTCGCCGCTTAGCGGAGTAGCTCCTCCCGCCAGCGGCACGCACCCCGCGCCAAGCCACGGCAGCAGTTCCGCCGTGGTCGCCGCCGCCAAGCAACACAAGTTCGGCGTAGTCGGAGCAGCGCTTGTAACCTTCGTCGTTCTCGCCGCCGCCGGCTTCGGCGTTTACTCGATGCTGCATCGCTCCGCGCCCACTCCCTTTCAAAATTTCAGCATCTCGCAGGTCACCAACTCCAGCAAAGCCGTAGTCACCGCCATCTCCGCCGACGGCAAATACCTGCTCACGGTGATGGATGACAAGGGCCGCAACAGCCTCTGGCTGCGCAATATCGCGACCGCGAGCGACACGCAAATCGTTCCCCCCTCGGCCAGCATTCCCAATGTCACCTTCTCGCCCGACGGAAACTACGTTTATTTTCGCAAAGCCGAAAACTTCATCAACAGCGATTTCAGCATCTATCGCACCCCCGTCCTCGGAGGCACGCCGACCAGGATCGTCAAAGACGTCGACAGCTCCGTCGCCTTCTCGCCCGACGGCACGCGCATGGCCTACTTCCGCGCCAACGATCCGGAGACCGGCAAAGTCTGGCTGCTCAGTTCGAAGTTAGATGGCAGCGACGAAAAGATTCTTCACGTCGAGCCGCTCACCTACCTTCCGCGCTGGGTCGTGTGGTCGCCCGATGGCAAGCACCTCGCCTATCCAAACAACCCGCACGGCGCATTTGGAGCGCTGAGTCTGTTCGAATTGGCGACGGGAAAAGTATGGAATCTCTCGCTCGCGGATCAAGAGATCACCGCCTTGCAGTGGTCCAAGGTTGGCGATGGATGGTTTGTTACATATCGGCAAAAAGGTCCTGATATTGCCCGCATCCAGATCGGTTTCCTACCATGGTCCGAAGAGTCCAATGGCCAGGTCCGGCCCATTTCCCACGACACCAACACCTACTCAACCCTGGCCCTTTCCGCCGACGGCAAGACGCTCGCCACCGTCCAGCAAAAAGCGGTCAGCAATTTCTACGTCGTGTCCGCCGCAGGCAGCGCCTCTGCCGATGCCACTCCTCTATCTGTCGATGGAGTAAGAATCGGCAGTTTTAATTGGGCGTCCGACGGCGCGCTTCTCACCTCTGATTACGCGCGCCTCGTGCGAACCGATATTTTCGGAAAGAATCCCACCGTACTCGCGAGCGATCCCTCCGCCGCAATCTTCGCCTTTGCCCCCTGCGGCACGCAATCCATCGTCTTCGCCTGGGCCTTCCACGGCGGTAGCAACGTGACCGCCATCTGGCGCGTCGATGCCGACGGCTCCCACCCCACGCAATTGACAGAGGGACCCCACGATGCCTTCTTCGGATACCCTCCAGTCTGCTCCGGCGATCAGCCCTGGGTTTATTTTGCCCGAGGTGTCCAGACTCTCTGGCGCGTGCCTCTCGATGGCTCCAGTAAAGAAGAGCCAATTCCCGGCAGCGAAATTCAAAAAGCCGGAGCCTTCCAGACGGGCCGCGGAATGGGCCTTTCGCCCGACGGAAAGACCCTAGCCTATCTCATCAAGTATCTGAGTCCAGAAAAAGAAGAAGGCACCATCAAGATTGCCCTGCTCGATCTCGCGACCCTGAAGAACCCGCGCCTGCTCGACGCCAACGATCACATCTCCGCCGGCCCAATATTCACTCCCGACGGAAAATCGGTAGCCTACCCCGTCCGCGAAAACGGAGTCGACAACATCTGGATCCAATCCCTCGATGGCACCGCCGGCCACCCCATCACCCACTTCACCTCCGAGCAGATCCAGTTCTTCCACTGGTCGCCCGACGGCAAGAATCTAGGCATCCTGCGAGGCCACATCGACTCCGATGTAGTCCTGCTGCAAGAATCAAAGCCCTGAGTGTGCGGAAAAGCATCGTATCTGATTCTGAGGCGATTGCTGAAAAACTTGCCTGCGGTTCAGGCTTTGGGTGGCGCAGCGGCTAAGATTCAAGCCGTGCAAGGGTGTCCGACCTTAGCCCAGCGCTTCAGCGCTGGGAAGACGAAACCAAGTGACTCAAGTCCCGTAGGGACGGCCGAACCCGCTGACGAAATCCTGAGCGGAGCCGAAGGACTTCTTTGGCGATGGAGGAAATTGGTCGGGACGGCGAGATTTGAACTCGCGACCCCTTGCACCCCAAGCAAGTGCGCTACCAGGCTGCGCTACGTCCCGACGATCCGGCCGATGAATACGCTGCCCAGAGTGGCGAGCAGCGTGGGATTCGACCTCCAAATTCTACACCAGCAGGCGCTCTCCGCGTTTTCCTCGGCCATTCAAACGTGGTCTGCCACTAAAGAAAAGTGATGGGGTATCGCCTGCCTTGAATCGCCAAAGCTCGCTTCAAACTCGGCGCCTTGTCTTATTGGCCTTGTCAATCACGCTGCGTTTCACGTAGTCTGCGGCGCATGGGAATTCGAACCTCGCTCTGCGTCGCCATTTTACTTCTCGCTATCTCGCCGCTATTCGCGTCCGCCCAACAAGCGCCTCAATCGTTCACGCTCGAGCAGGTGCTAAGCTCGCCCTTTCCCACCAACCTCGTCGCCGCAGAACACGCCGGGCGCATCGCCTGGGTCTTCTCCTTCAAAGGCACGCGCAACGTGTGGGTCGCGGATGCTCCCAACTTTGAGGCGCGGCAGGTCACGCACTATGAGGGCGATGACGGCATGCCCATCGCCGCCTTGAAGCTCACGCCCGACGGCAAGACCGTTATCTACGCGCGTGGCACCGAGGTCAATGGCGCCGGAGAAACCGCCGACCCAACCAGCAACGTCGAGAAGCGCACGCAGCAAGTCTGGGCCGCTGACGTCGACAGCGGCCAGCCGCGCCTGCTCGGCGACATGGGTTGCGATGAAGAAGGATGCGAAGATATTCAGATTTCGCCGAGCGGCGAGTTTGCCGTCTGGTCGGCCAAGAAACAGATCTGGATCGCGCCGACCTATCCCAAGGCCGCATCCGCTCAGACCAGCGAAAAAGACAAAGATCAGAATAAAGACAAAGACGCCGCCGCCAAGGCCAAGCCGCTCTTCTTCGCGCGCGGCAACAACCAGCAGCCACAGTGGTCGCCCGATGGAAAGAAGCTTGCGTTCGTCAGCGATCGTGGCGATCACAGCTTCGTCGTAATCTACGAATTCGGCCGCGACACTCTGCATTACGTTTTGCCTGGCGCCGACCGCGATATATTCCCGCGCTGGTCGCCCGATGGCACTCAGATCGCCTTCGTGCGCCTCATCGGCAAAGAGATGAAGCAGCCCATCATCCCTCTGTTGCCGCTGCCTTGGTCAATCTTTGTTTATGACGTGGCCAACGATTCCGGCCGCGAGATTTGGAAGAGTGGTCGCGACCTCGATGATTCGCTGCCTTTGCTGACCGAAGGGAACTCGTTCAAATTCGCCGCCAAGAATCGCATCATCTTTTCGTCGGAGCGAGACGGATGGAACCACCTCTACTCCGTAGCGACCACTGGCGGCCAAGCCACACTGCTGACACCAGGAAAATTCGAAACCGAAGATGTTGCGCTCAGTATCGACAAAGCCTCCGTCATCTATTCGTCGAACCAATATGATCCCGACAAAGACCGGCTGGATATCGATCGTCGCCATCTGTGGCGAGTCAACGTCGAAGGCGGCAAGCCCGAAGCGCTAACCCGTGGCGCGACCATGGAGTGGACTCCGCTAGAAGTAGCCGGCAAAGTAGTCTGCCTCGGTTCGACGGCCACGACTCCCGCAATGCCCTACGGCGTGACCTCATCCGGCCGCGAGATGATCGCAAAAGCAGCGCTGCCCGCCGATTTCCCGTCGTCCCAACTGGTCACGCCGAAGCAAGTAATCTTCAAAGCTGCCGACGGCTGGGAGATTCACGGCCAGCTATTTGAGCCAAAGCAGAGCGGCAAGCACCCCGCGCTCATCTTCATTCACGGCGGATCGATCCGCCAGATGATGCTCGGCTTCCATTACATGGACTACTACCACAACGCCTACGCGATGAATCAATATCTAGCGAGCCGAGGCTACGTTGTGCTCGCGATCAACTACCGCACCGGCGTCATGTACGGCCGCCACTTCCGCGAGCCCTCGGATGGAGGCCCGCGCGGCGGCGCCGAATATAAAGATATTGTTGCCGGCGGGAAATATTTGCAGAGCCTGCCGAACGTCGATGCGAAGAGAATCGGCCTGTGGGGCGGTTCCTACGGAGGCTATCTCACCGCGATGGGCTTGGCGCACGACTCCGATCTGTTCGCCGCCGGAGTCGATCTGCACGGTGTCCACGACTGGTCTGACCTGAGAGAAGAAATTCCCGCCGATGCCCCCGACCACGACGCCTTCCTCAAGCTCGCGTTCCAGTCCTCGCCAAACTCAGCCATCGCAACCTGGAAGTCGCCCGTCCTTCTAATCCAGGGAGACGATGATCGCAACGTCCCCTTTTCGCAAACCGTCGATCTATTGCAACGCCTCCGCGACCAAAAAGTCCACGTAGAAGAGCTAGTCTTCCCCGACGAAATTCACGGCTTCCTGATGTGGAAGAGTTGGATCAAAGCCTATGGCGCGACCGATGAGTTCTTTGGGCGGGAGATGAAGTGATCTCAAATAGCCTAAGCTAATTGCAGCCGATGAAGCTTGATCCGATCGGCGCGTACCCGCGCCAGATCGTAGTGCGCCTGCCGCACTAACCAGCTAGCGGCGCTACCTCCG
>JBEKXO010000218.1:0-7909 GCA_049511995.1 Terriglobales bacterium | reverse complement strand
GGTGCGACGGCGCAAGGTTGGATTAAAGAGCGTCACCAGCGGACGCCACCAGGGCAATGTTTGCACAACTTTTTCTTTCTGTACCCAGCGCGCGGGCTCGGTAACTCCGTAGCGGATCCACGCGAGCAGGAGAGCGGGCAAGCCGCCGAAGGCAAACATGGCTCGCCATCCAAGATGGCTTCCGATGCTGTAGTTGGCGAGAGCAGCAAGAAGGAATCCGAAATAGTAGCCGGTATGCATGAAACCGGCGCCGGCGATGCGTCGGCTCTCGGGCCACTCTTCCGCGACGAAGGTGCCGCCCATAGCCCATTCTCCGCCAATGCCGATGCCAGCCAGGAGGCGCAGGATGGCGAGTTGCCAGACATTGGTCGCGAAGGCGCTGAGCAAAGTGAACGCGGAATAGCAGAGCACGGTAAGCATCAGCGTGCGGACGCGGCCAAACCTGTCTCCGAGCGGGCCCCAAAGGAAGGCGAGACCCCATCCGACGAGAAAGAGAGCGAAGAGCAGGCCGCCGTAGTAGCCGATGTTGCCCTTGGTCGCGGCGATGCCGGAGCGGGGCAAAAGTTCGCGCAGCGAGGGGACGAGCACGAGCGCGTAGATGACGGAATCCATGCCGTCGAGTGTCCAACCTCCCCAGGACGCCCAGAAACCACGGACTTGATTTCGAGTCAGGGGCGCGTTGCGATCGCTTTTGCCGGGCCCGGTTTGCAATGTTTCCACATGCATTGAAGTTGCACTCCGCGTCGAGAGTGAAAATCTGCCAAGGCAGCATACTCCGGTCAGCCACGGATGTCGACAGGCTACAAAACATTGATCGAGTGTCTGGTTTCGCGAGCCGGGAAGAATGATTTGACAGCCCTGAATAAGGGTCTTATGGTGATCTGTTCACTCCGTTGACGAAATCAAGAGCAAAAATTCAGGAGATCACTATGTTGAGAAAGCTATGTTTGGGGATGGTTGCGGTCGCGCTGTTGGCTCCGGCAGTGTGGGCGCAAACCGTCGACGACATTATTGCTAAGAATGTTGCAGCGCGCGGCGGAGCGGACAAGCTGAAAAGCGTACAGTCGGTAAAGTCGACCGCGACGCTGGCAATGGGGCCGGGGATGGAAGCGCCGGGAACGCTGATCCAGAAGCGAGGAAACCTGGCGCGGCTGGAGTTCACCATTCAGGGACTAACCGCAGTGCAGGCTTATGACGGCAGCCATGCGTGGCAGGTGATGCCGTTTATGGGTAAGAAAGATCCTGAGCTGATGTCGGCGGACGAAGCGAAAGAAGTTGAAGAGTTGGCGGACATCGATGGGCCGATGGTGGATTACAAGACCAAAGGGAACCAGGTGGAGCTGCTGGGCAAAGAGAAGATGGAAGGCACGGACGCGTACAAGATGAAGGTCAGCCTGAAGAACGGCGACGTGCAGACTATCTATATCGATGCGGATTCGTATCTTGAGATTAAAGAAGAGACGAAGCGGACGGTGCGGGGAAGCGAACAGGTGTATGAAGCGGCGATTGGCGACTATAAGGAAGTCGGCGGGGTGGTTTTTCCGTTTGCGGTGGAGAGCGGAGTTAAGGGAAGCCAGGAAAAACAGAAGCTAACGATTACGAAGATCGAACTCAACGTGCCGGTGGATGATTCGGTATTCAAGATGCCGGCGGCGGCTCCGGCTCCGCCGAAGATGGACGCACCAAAGAATTAGGTTTGTGAAATGGGGCTTTAAGAAATTGACTTCTTGCGGGAGGGGCTAAAGCCCCTCTGTTTTATTGGAACGCTGCGGCGCGGCTGAAGCCGCGCCCGTTCAGAACAAAATCAAGACTACAACTCGAGGGGACAATGGTTGACGGAACGATGTCTGATCGTGTGCGAATTTTCCTGATGGCTTGCTGCGTGCTGGTGATGGCGGTCGTGGTTACAGCGCAGGCTGCGGCGCAGGATGTAACGCTGGATTCTGACACGCTGAGCGGGCTGCCCATACGCTCCATTGGCCCGGCGGCGATGGGCGGACGCATTGCGGATATCGTTGCAGTGCGAGTGGGCGAGCGGTTCACGGTTTACGTTGGCTCGTCGAGCGGCGGGGTTTGGAAATCGGTGGATAGCGGCACGACGTTCAAGCCGATCTTTGATAAGCAGCCATCGCTCTCGATTGGTTCGCTGGCCATTGACCCTTCGAATCCGCAGACGGTTTGGGTGGGAACGGGCGAGTCGTGGGCCCGCAACAGTGTGTCGGTGGGCACCGGAATTTATCGTTCACGCGACGGCGGTGAAAATTGGGAAGCGCTGGGGCTCGCCGACTCCGAGCACATCAGCCGCGTCATCGTCCACCCGAAGGACGGCAACACGGTGTATGCGTGCGCGCTCGGCCATCTGTGGAATGGGAATACGGAGCGCGGCGTTTTCAAGACGACTGACGGGGGCAAGACCTGGAACAAACTTCTCTTCCGCAATGACAGCACAGGTTGCGCGGAGATGGTGATGGATCCGCAGGATTCGAACACACTTTATGCGGCGATGTGGGATGTGCGGCGAGAACCGCACAACTTCCGATCGGGTGGGCCGGGAAGCGGATTGTTCAAGAGCACGGATGCAGGCGCTACCTGGCATGAGCTGCGAAAAGGGCTGCCGGAGGGCGATCTGGGGCGTATCGGAATTGCGGTCGCTCCAACGAATCACGCTCGCGTGTATGCGGTGGTGGAGGCCAGGAATCATACGGCGCTGTTCCGGTCGGATGATGGCGGCGACAGTTGGGCCGAGGTCAATAATTCGTTCAACATCAGCGGGCGGCCTTTTTACTTTGCGCGCCTCGCCGTGGATCCGAAGAACGCGGATCGCCTGTATAAGCCGGGATTTTTTCTGACCGTCAGCGATGATGGCGGAAAGAGTTTCAGCGCGGCGTTCTCCACGAGCGAAGGATTTGGCGAAGCGGTGCACGGAGATTTGCACGCGCTGTGGATCAATCCGGAGAACCCGGATCAGATGCTGCTGGGCACCGATGGTGGCGTGTATCAGTCGCTGGATCGCGCGGCGCACTGGCGGTTTCTCAACGATCTGCCGGTGGCGCAGTTTTATCACGTGAGCGCGGATATGGCCGATCCTTATAACGTTTATGGCGGGTTGCAGGATAACGGAACGTGGATGGGGCCGTCGCGCGCGGTGGATGGAATCGCCAATCGCCACTGGCGGGTGATCGGGGGTGGCGATGGGTTCTGGGCATTTTCCGATCCGTCGGATGCGGATTATGCGTACGCGGAATATCAGGGCGGGATGATTTCGCGTTTTCGAAAGTCGACGGGCGAGTCGAGAGACATCAAGCCGTTGCCGCGAGCGAATGAGCCGGAGTTTCGTTTTAACTGGAATGCGCCGATTCATATGAGCGAGAACCATCCGGGAACGATTTATCTGGGCGGGCAATTTTTATTTCGGTCGAAGGATCATGGCGAGTCGTGGGACCGGATTTCGCCAGACCTCACGACAAATGATCCGGCGCGGCAACACCAGGAATTATCGGGCGGGCTGACGATCGACAATTCCGACGCAGAGAAGTTCGAAACGATTTATACGATTGCGGAGTCTCCGAAGAATGGCGATGTGATCTGGGTGGGAACAGACGATGGCAATGTACAGGTAACGCGCGACGGCGGCAAACATTGGACGAATGTCGCGAAGAATGTCTCCGGACTGCCTGCGGGAACGTGGGTATCGACAATTGAGGCGAGTCACTTCGATCCTGCAACAGCTTATGCGACGTTTGATGGGCACGCCGCGGGCGACATGAAGACCTATGTCTACCAGACGAAGGATTATGGGAAGACTTGGACTTCTCTTACTACATCGGAATTGAGCGGCTACGCACATGTGGTGCGACAAGACCTGGTCAATGCCAACCTCCTCTTTGTAGGTACAGAGTTTGGACTTTTTATTTCCATTGATGGCGGCGCACACTGGGCGCAGTTTAAGGGCGGGCTGCCGAATGTGGCGGTGCGCGACATTGCTATACAAGCGCGAGAATCGGATTTGCTTCTCGCGACCCATGGCCGTGGGATTTATATTCTGGACGACCTGACGCCGATCCGGGCGCTGACTCCGGAGATTCTGGCGAAAGACCTGGTGATGCTGCCGTCGCGGCCGTCGGTGCTGACGCTGCCGGCGGGGGAACAGCGGTTCGATGGAGATTCGGAATTTCGCGGACGGACGCTGCCGGAAGCGGCTGCGATCGCCTATTACCAGAGGAAGCGGCATATCTTCGGCGATTTGAAAGTGGACATTTTCGATGCACAGGGTCAGTTGCTAACTTCGTTGCAGGGCGAGAAGCGGCGCGGATTGAACCGGCTGCAATGGCCGGAGCGGGCGAAGCCGCCTAAGATGCCGCCCGCCGCTGGATTGGTGGAAAACGAATTTGTCTTCTATGGTCCGCAGGTGCAGGAAGGGACTTATAAGGTCAAGCTGACGAAAGGAAAGGATACTTACTCTTCCGAGGTCAAGCTGGTGCCGGATCCGCGAACGAGGAGTACGGCTGCGGACCGCGCGCTGCAGCATAAGACGGTAACTCAGCTTTACGACATGCTGGCACAGTTGACTTACATCGTCGACGCTACGAATGAACTGCGGGAGCAGGCGAAGCAGCGGGCCGGGGCGGCTGCAGACGATAAGTCGAAGGAGCAACTGAATGGCTTGGCGCAGAAATTGGAAGAGTTCCGCTCATCGCTAGTATCGGTAAAGGAAGGCGGCATGATTACTGGCGAAAAGAAGCTGCGAGAACATCTCGGCGAGTTATATGGCGCGGTGAACGCTTATTCGGGGCGTCCGACACAATCGCAGATCGAAGAGACGAGCGTGCTCGGGAAGAAATTGGAAGAAGCGGGAACGCAGTTTCAGACGATTGCGACGGTGCAGGTTCCGGCGGTGAATTCGGCGCTACAAGGGAAGAATGTTGAGCAGTTAAAAGTCACTTCGCGCGAGGATTGGGACAAGAAGCAGAAGTAACGTGGTCGCGGCGTCCGTCAGCGGCTAACGCAGCCCCTAGAGGGGTTTCGGATCCGACGAGAATACGGTATCGCTAAAGCGATACCCTGATACGAAGCACGGTTTTGCAGCAAGCCAGTCTGGAATCAGCGAATGATCGCAGCGGTGAACTGCTGCGCCAAAATTAAGTACAACATCTCCTCAGCGTGACGGGTAAGCCGCCGCTCCCTCCAAGAACCAACCGAACATCTTTGCGGATGTGCGCACACGAAGGGCAAATCTGTCCGACAAATCTTGTCGGGCAAATTACCGACGTAATTACGACGTAACGTTTCGCTGTGTTAGAGATTACTAATAAAGCAGCTTCGGGAATTGGTCCGATTCGGGCCTCCTCGCAGCGATTGCCAAGACGGCAGTGCAGTTCGAGGAACACTCATGTCAAAAAAAATCTTAGTGGTGGACGACTCCAAGACAGCACTGATGATGGAGCGCGAAATTCTGGAAAAGCGCACCGGATATCAGTGTGTGACCGCTTGCGATGGGAAGGAAGCGGTCGAGAAAGCACAACTCGAGCGGCCCGACCTGGTGTTAATGGATGTGGTGATGCCGCGGATGAATGGATTTGAGGCGTGCAAGTTGATGCGGCAGCAGGAGGGCACGCGCGAGACTCCTATCGTTCTGGTGACGACTCGCGGCGAAGAGTCGTACATCGAGGCCGGTTTTCAGAGCGGATGCAACGACTACATCACCAAGCCGGTTGACGGCAATGAACTGATCGCGCTGGTGGAGAGCTATCTAGGGGAATGAAGGGGCGTGCTGTCAGTCGGGTTCATTCTATGAGCCCGGCGCTTACGAACGTTTTGAGTGGTGTCAGTTCGAGTCGTGCCAGCTTCAATCAGTACAACTTGCAATTTCGCGTGGCAAGGATCGCTATGAACGATAACAAAGGTAATGCCACTGGAGCGAAGCTTTCCGGAGTCGACGCGACAAATGATGCGCGGCTGCGGGCGGCGCGGAAAAGGCTGGCGGAGAGCCGCGACCAGGAAGACGCGATTGATGGGTTGCGCGAGATTGTGGCGACGTTGCTCGGTTCCGAGGAAATCGGCCTGTTCAGGATTGACGGCGACAAGGCAAGGTTTCAGGTGATGGGGTCCTTCGGAATCGATGCCGAGGATTACGACCTGAGGAAGATGCTGGGCGAACCGGGCCTGGAGCGTTTGATGCGCGGAGAATGCCATGTGGAGCTTGGCACGCGCGACCGGTTTGGCGCGGTGGATAAGGCGCAGGCGTTTATTCCGATCCGGCGGGCAAATCAAACCATGGCGATTTTGGCGGTGTTGCGGCTGCTCCCGCAGAAGATCGCTTTTGACAAATCGGATATGGAGTTGTTCAAACTTCTTTCCGATGAAGCGGCCACACCTTTATTTGGGCGGAGCGGGCATTCGCAGGCAGAGAGTGATGAATCAGGAATGAGAGCATGAGCGAGAATTCGACGAAATTTAATCCGGCAGTGCTTCCGGCGGAGTTCATGAAGCGTTTCGAGCATAAAGACTCGAGCGAACGCCGCCACTTTCTTTATCCGGGGCAGATATTCGCAACGCGCGACCCGATGACGATCTCGACCATACTCGGATCGTGCGCTGCGGTTTGCCTGTGGGACCGGCACAGGAAGGCCGGAGGGATGAATCACTATCTGTTGCCGGAGGGGCCGAACGAAGGAACGAATCGACTGCGCTACGGCAATGTGGCGAATCCGGAACTGTTGCAGCGCGTACTGGCGTTGGGATGCGAAGTGCGGTTCTTGCAGGCGAAGATCTTTGGAGGGTCGAGCGCCTTCAGCGCGGACCCATCGCAATCGGTGGGATCGCGGAACGTGGAACTGGCGGAGAACTTCTTGCATTCGATGGGCATTCCGATTGTGGAACGAGACATATCGGGCAAGCGCGGACGCAGGTTGGCGTTTCAAGTCTTCGATGGTGTTACTGCAATTAAGAATTTTGACCAGATTTAGGAGAAACAGTGGATCTAGCGGACTTTGACCGGGATGCAGTTCTCGCGTCGTTCGTCGTCGAATCGGAGGAAGGCCTCGATTTGATGGAGCAGGTTTTGGTGCAGATGGAGTCGAGTCCTTCGGACCCAGAGCTTCTGCACAGTATTTTTCGTGTTGCCCACACGATCAAAGGGAATGCAACTTCGCTTGGGCTCAGCGAGCTGGCGGGATTCGCGCACGTCGTTGAGGACCTGCTCGATGTTTTTCGCGAGCAGCAGGCGGCTCCAACCGCCGATTTGATTTCGCTGTTGCTAAAGGCAGTGGATGAGTTGCGAAGCATGGTGGCGGGAGCGACGGCGGGGGCACGCGAACTTACGTCATCCCAGCAAGAGATCAAGAAGGAGATCGCTCAGGAGGCCAGAGAGAGAGCGAAGACGACCGCGGCCGCCGGCGAAACTTCAGAAGGCACTGGGGCGGCGGTCAAGGTCGATGCGCTTCCGAACGCCAATCACCGGACGCTGCGAGCCGATGTCGACAAGCTCGATCACATGCTGAATCTGACGGGCGAGATTGTGATCGCGCAAGGGCGGCTGCGGCGGATGATCGAGAAACTCGGCACCGAGCAAGGCAGCGCGATCCTGGAGATGCACCGCGAAGCAGAGCGGCTCTACATGGATCTGCAAAGCGAAGTGATGAGCATACGCATGGTGCCGATCGGACCGCTGTTTCGGCAGTTTATCCGCTCGGTAAGAGATATGGCGAAGAGCCACGGAAAGTTGGCGCGTCTCGAAGTGATTGGTGGAGACGTCGAGGTGGATACGACGGTGCTGGAGCTATTGAAAGACCCGCTGCTGCATCTGGTGCGCAATGCGGTGGATCATGGTTTGGAAAAGCCGGCGGTGCGCAAGAGTCAAGGCAAGAATCCGAGTGGATTGATACGGCTGACGGCGGCTCATAGCGGCGGA
>JBEKXO010000217.1:0-7923 GCA_049511995.1 Terriglobales bacterium | reverse complement strand
TTTCGTTGTAGCGGGATAAAATCTGCACCGGATTGCGCGCCATGGCGCGAGAATCCGCAAAGCAGCGGAGTCGGGACACAACGGGAACAGGCACAGAGGTTGATGAGCTCAAATCAGTCTTCATTTCCCAGTTGCTTCAAAAGTATCAGATGATGCTGGATGGCCAGGGTCATGGTGGAGTGCTGCCTATAGCGAACCCCAAACTCTTCGGCAGTCTGCTTCACGATCCTGGTCAGCGGAGCATAGTGGGTGTGACACACAAAGGGACACAGGTGGTGGACAACGTGATGGTTGAGCCCGCCCGCGAGCCAACCAACAAGCGGGTTTTCCGTCGCATAGTCCGCCGTTGTCGCGAAGATGTGATACACGCCGTTTTCAAACTCGCTACGATCCGAGGGAAAGTAAGTGCTGTCGACGGTGTGCGTCGACTGGAATACGAGCGTTACGCTTAAACCGACGACCAAATGGACCAGCAGGAATGCCCCGGCGACCAGCAAAGGCGATTTCCCCAGCACCATCACCGGCAGGATAAGCATGTAAGTGAGGTAGAAGCCCTTGCCGGCAAAGAGAACGGCATATTCGCGCAGAGGATGTTTCGTGCGTCTCAGATATTCATGGGTCGGAAAGAAAAAGCACTGGAAATCCCTGAAGAACACATAATCGAGAGAGAACATCGCGTAAACGAACAGCACGTAGATGTGCTGGAACCGGTGCCAAGGCGCTCGGGGTTCATAAGGCGTAAAGCGAAAGATGCCGCGTCCTGAAAGCGCGTCATCTTCACCGTGGAGATTGATGCAGGAGTGGTGGCCCCGATGATGGAGGATGCGCCACATGTACGAACTCATCCCGCACAGATCGAAAACATAGTTCAGAGTTTTGTTGACGCGCGACCGCGACGAGATGGCGTTGTGATTGCTGTCGTGGGCGATGTTCAGCAAAAGGAATGTCTGCGCGAGGCCACCCAAAAGGTAGAGGGCGACAAACTTCCATGAGCCGGGCCGGAGCGTATACAGAGCAATCCATGCGCCCGCGAGGACGGCCAGACCGATAGCGATCTTGACCCACATTGTGCGGTCCGCTTTGGGAGAGATGCTCTGATCGGCAAAAAACCTCTCCAGGCGGCTACGCAAGACTTTTGGGAATGAAGACACATTGGCCGATTCGATAAACGGCGCAGCTGAAGTTTCCGATGGTACAAGATCTGCGATGTCCGGCCGATCGGCAATTACCACTTCGGGTTGGAACGTCACGGCGCCTCCGCGATCATTGTAAATGGGGACCCGATGCGCTCCATATGCCGCATGCGTAGCCCTGACCCGCAGCGAAATTGTTGCCGCGCCGTCGACAGTCTCGCTGCAATATTTTAGTGCGAGCCATTAAGGGCAATCAAGAAGATTCAGAACGGACAAAGCGTGGATGACGCTGTCTCTCATCCAGAAAGCGATGACGCATCACATTGTGCAAGCGTTTTGCTAATATATACGAAACAATGAACCTTAGTGAATGGGGCCTCTTGCATGTGGTATAGGAGCCCCAAAAGTCTACTTCGCGTCCTGTGCAAAAAGGAGAACGTCTGTTCCCCAGCTAATCGAGCGACGCTTGCGATGACAAGAAAATTACGCGTACATTCTCACAGTCCACATTCCAGGCCTGCACTGCGATCTGCACTTTGAGACTTAATCACGTTTCACCTCGCTCGCGGGCGAGATAAGTTTCGTTTACTGACTTGCATTCGATTCGACTTTGGAGGATCGCTGATTGATGACGGCGTCAATTCTGGACCACTTGGATGGGCTGGCGGATCAGCACCCGGACAAACTCCTATATTCATACCTTGACGTAAACGGCGATCCCATCGAAAGCTATACCTACGCTTCGTTTCTCCACCGAACGCAAGCGATCGCCGGACATTTGCTGAAAGAGGGGCGTTTCGCGGCCGGCGACCGGCTTTTGCTTGCTTATCCGCCGGGGCTGGAAATGATCTGCGCATTTTTTGCTTGCGTGCGCGCCGGATTGATCCCCGTGCCAGTCTATCCGCCCAGTTCGCGCGGCTTTCAGAGCGCCCTATATAAAACGGTCCACATCGCAAAGGATTGCCAGGCCGCTGGGATATTAACGAGTAAGGACTACCACGCATCCCTCAAAACGAATCTCGCCAGAAGCGGAGTCTCTGCCTCGGGCGTCGACGTAGATTACATTTCCAACCTTCCGTGGATCGCGACGGAAGATTTTGTACATACGATTTCGGGCCGCCTGCCTGTCGACTCTTCGGAGATATTGTTTCTCCAATACACGTCCGGTTCGACGATGGAGCCCAAGGGCGTGATCGTTACGCACGAAAATATCCTGACTACCTGTCCGCTGGTGATCGACCATCCATCGCCGGTCGTCGTTTCCTGGCTTCCGCAGTATCACGATATGGGGCTGATCGGGTGCTACCTATATCCAGCACTGAAAGGTGGGACGACTTACGGCTTCGCTCCCATGGATTTCATTCAGCGCCCGATCCTGTGGTTCAACGCGATAACGAAGTACCACGCCACTGCGGCTGCGGCCCCCAACTTCGCCTACGACTATTGCCTGCGCGCCGGTAGGCTTTCTAAGGAGAGCTTGGAGGCCTGCGATCTGAGTTCGCTGCGCGTATTGATGTGCGCGGCGGAACCGGTAAAGCCGGACACCTACACCCGGTTTCTAGAAGCGTTTCAGCCCTATGGACTCAAGTCCGAGAGTTTCTATGTTGCCTTCGGACTGGCCGAAAATACTCTGGCGGTCTCGCTCGGTGGCCGCAACATCGTTTCCGTCAACAAGCGTGCCCTCGCGCTGGGGAAGGCCCGCTTGACTACCGAGGTCTCAGAAATCGACGGGGCCACGCAGATTGTCAGTTGTGGAACTCCACTCCCCGGTCTTGATCTGAAGATCGTGGATCCGGAAGGACACTTTGCTCTCAAGCCGGAGCGCACCGGCGAAATCTGGGTCGCCGGAACCGGCAAGTGCCAGGGTTACTGGAATAACCCTGAATTGACTCTGAAGCAGTTTCGAGCACGGCTTGTGGACGATACTCCCTATGACGACGGCTACCTTCGCACCGGCGACATAGGATTCATTCACGGCGGCGAACTCTACGTCTGCGGCCGCATCAAGGACATGATTATTCTCCGCGGGCAAAATTATTACCCGCAAGACATCGAGAACGTCGTGGAGAAATCTTCCAATCTGCTCCGGCACAATTGCGTCGTCGCGTTCCAGATTCAGGAAGACAGCGAACCGGCGCTGGCAATCGTCGCCGAAGTCAAAAATCCTAAGGCGCTTCCCGAAGCACGCAAGATTGCCGCCGCGGTCCGCAATTATCTCAACGTGGAAGTGGCCGTGATCTCCCTCATCGCGCCTCGTGCCATCCCGAGAACAAGTTCAGGGAAGATCATGCGCCATAAGACTAAACAGATGTGGCTGCAAGGTCAGTTCACCGTTCTCTCCGACTTTTCGCGCGAGAAGGACGCTGGGAACTGTGGGTCCATTTCCGACATCAATTCCACTTTCGCCGAATTGAAAGCCAGATACAACCTGACCGGTCAGGAATCCTACAACCTCGTCGAAGCCGGCTTGGATTCCCTGGATCTTGTCGTGTTCATGCATGAACTCAAGGAACTCCTGAAAGATAAAGGCGCCGAGATGCTGGCGAGGCAGGTAGACATCGGCGTCATTCAGCGTGTCAGCGTAGCCGAGTTGTTCGAACTAGCCGAACAACTCGAGCGCGCTCCCGAAGAGGCGCTGGATCATCTGCGCCATTCCCTTGCAGCCTTCCGTGAAGAGCAGTCGACCGCTGAGAAACAGATGATGAGCAACGACAGGAAGCTCATCTTCGAGCCACGGGTGCCTGCGCCCATGCCGGAGATACCGGCGCCGAAACAGGTGCTGCTCACAGGCGGCACCGGCTTCATAGGGCCATTCCTCATAAAAAGCCTGCTGGAACAGACGCGGGCGAAGATCCATGTTCTCGTCAGGTCTTCCGACGAAAAGCAGGGTAAGCAAAGACTCAGAGCTGCAATGGCGTCAATGGGGCCATGCGGGAAAGCGTTGATGGAGATGTTTGAGGCCCGCGTGATCCCCGTCTCCGGCGATCTAGGGCAACCCAAGCTAGGCCTGATGCAGGATGTGTGGGATTTCCTCGCGAATGACATCGACACCGTCTTTCACAACGGCGCAACGGTCAATTACCTGCTCAATTACGACCTGATGCGCGACGCTAACGTGCTCGGAACCAATGAGGTCCTAAGATTGGCGTTCGAGGGAAGGCCCAAAGAATTTAATTATGTTTCGACCACCTTCGTGTTTGGCTGGGCGGTCAAATCGGTTTTGTATGAAACCGACCTGAACGAGAATATGGAGCTTCTCGATTTCGGCTACAGTCAATCGAAATGGGTAGCGGAACAAGTGGTTGTTGACGCGCGCACCCGGGGACTTTCCGCGCGGATTTTCCGCCCGGCTCTCGTGAGTCCATCCGTCACCGGCGGAGGCAACAACTTCGATATCGCCGTTCGCCTGGTGGCCTTCATGGTGAATCACGGCATCGGCGTCGACACTCTCAACCAGGTCAGCTTTGTTCCGGCCGACATTGTGGCGAACAATATCGTTGCCATCTCCACCACTCCCGGCACAGCGAATAAGACTTACCATGTCGTTCGGGACGATTACTCGAACATGATGGATATTACCGGCCTTATTACCAACGCGACTGGCCGGCGATTCGAAATATTCAGCCTTCCCGATTTCGTTCCCGAGCTGATCCGGAGATGCCGGAAGGAAGATCTTCTTTTCCCTCTTCTCGATTTTCTGGTGGGCTCCGTCGACAACATCTCGGCGATGGAGTTCAAACGCTATGACAACTCTTCCTATCAGATGGCCAGGGATGCCTCCGTCTGGGGCAAACCAGACCCGTCTCTGGAAGACACGGTCAACGGCATTCTGAAATTTATGCACCGCAAGGGAATCATTTCGGTCGCGGCTCGCGAGGTCGCGGTGCCACCGATGTTCCAGCGCGAACTAACCATCAAGACTCATCGGAGAGGTGTGGATTGCGGTACCAATTGCCTCGAATGCATGGCCGATGCCGGAGAGCCCGAGTGCGTCGCGGAGATTCCCAAGGTCGAAGCCTCGGAGCAGCTGTGAGATGAGCGGGGGCGTAGATTCTCGCGTGCCCGCGTTTTATATTGATCAAGTCTTTGCCGCGACCGACGGTTTCGCGGACTTTGTTTTCTGCCGCCCGAGACTTTGGGGGTGTGGAAAGAACGCGGACCCGGCGTACCTCTCTTCTTTCAAAAATGGTTTTTCGCGTGGCAGAATCTCGCGAAGCGCCCAGTCAATGCGATCGACCCCGTCAGAGATGATGCGAATGAGTTGCTGATTCTCGATCGCTTCCATGGAGAGCGCGATCGGGGCCAAGGCGTTGCGGATGTGGTGATTCATTTCGTCAATCACCTGTATACGGGCGACAGTGGCCCGGTGCTGCTCATGGGCCATGTGCGCTAGTCTCGCAACCAGGCCGGTTACGATGAGCGCCGAGAAGGCTTCAGCGAGCAATCTTTCTCGATTGCGTCCAAGATCGGGCACAAGCCAAGAATGCATGAGTTCGGTGGCAAGCAACGAGACGACTCCCACGCTGCATGCGATACCAAGGACACGCGCCCACGAAGATAGATTCGTTTCACCGGTTGCCATTGTGAAGTTTCCCTCCGAAAACCGTCAGGCGGCGACGGACAATCAGTCTGGCGGTCCAGTCGCTTGTTGGATGGAGAATCTACTATTGCCGAAGGAACATGGAGAGGCTAGGCATTCGGGGGCGGCCGGTTGTGACGTCCGCTTTCAACGGGAGTCTCAACAATGAAGTCGACAACCGCTTTGGGACGATGCGGATTTGCGATTACATGGAACGCTTGCGCGTTGGCGGGGGACACTTCAAATTGGAGATCCAAATTTTCAAAGCACGGGCTGCTGTTGTGGCCCGCGAACCCGACCGTCGCCGACTGCGCGCGCTTCGAAGGAGGAAGAGGGTGCATTGCTCCCGTTGTCATAGAGATTAGAGAGATAAGACAGAGAAAGGCAGTCCCGCAGGTGAGCAGTTTGCGTCCAGTCACGGGAAGATGAAGTCCGGCATACATCGGCGTAGAGTTCCCGATAAAAGTGAGATGAAACTGTGGCCGCGGGAGTTGCACTCCTCAAGGTAAAACTACAAATACAACGATCGAGCGTCAACCACAAATTGCAATCAAGAATGGGCGCCAACGTTTCATCGGTTACACTCATCGCCCCCCGAGGCGACCCGCTTCTGCACCGCGCCGACGCATTCCGCCCTGCTACTTCTTAAACGCCAGCTTCTCCGTCAACCGTTGCCCCGTTTCCAGCGTGCCCGTCGTGGATACGGTCATCTGCTGCCCATCCGCGGAAACCACCCACCGATCTTTTTGAGTGACTTGACCGTCCCGCTGGTAACTCGCATCCACGGTACGAGGATCAACAAGTGCGAGCGTCACGGTATCGTTGCGCGAGTTCTTGAGATCGTATGGCTTTCCGTCGAAACGGGCGGTGTAGCTGAAGTCGCCGATAAAACGCACCCCACCGCTTCCGTCCGCCTCGATTTTGAGCACCAAGCCCTGCCGCAAACGGGTCTTACCGAGATCCTGCGTCCACTCGCCGACAAACGGGTCAATGGCGAGCTTCTGACCTCCGGTTCGCGTCCACACCGTGATCTTATCGGGATGGCCCGCAATCGCAGTCGTCGCCGTCAGTTCTTTTCCATCCTTCGAAACTTGTTCGTGAACTGTCGCCACCACCGTTCCGTCCTTTTTCTGCGTGACGTCGGCCTGCCGCTTATCGATCTTATGCAGATCAATTTGATTGAAGCCGAGATTGCCGGGTGCGGGCGAATCGTGCCCATTCCGGTTCGCAGTGAAATCGAAATGTTTTTCGCCTGACATGACCACATGCACCCCGCCGCCATGTGCGTGGGTTATAGAGAGCCGGTTCGGAGGATCCAGGCTAGACTGCGCCGAGATAAGCGTCCAGAAGCCGATGCGCGGGTCGGGCGCTCCAGATTGCGCAACGGCAGGTTGCGCGGCGGCAAGCAGTGCAAACAACAGTAAGGTGCGGATTGATCCTCCCACGTTGATGTCGAAAGTTTAGCAGATTCGCATAGTTAGCAGATTCACAATAGCTTGTTACCGTGGATGGTGCGCGAGCGTGCAGAGCTTTCGTGACGACGATCTTGTATGACATGATGAGTGCGATGCATTTGAACCGTTTATGGGTGTCAGGGATCGTCCTCGCAGCAGTCCTTGCACTTCTTCCATTCTCTTTTCATGCCGAGCGCCACCTTGAGACCGCGACCCGTGTCGAAGGCAGCCAGGCTGAAACTGTCCGGCAAGAGTTGGCCGACCGTTTTCACTCGCCGTTCGTGGACGAAGTGGTCCTGGTGATGCAGGGACTCCCGCCTGCGGATTCGACGGACGGCTCGCAAGCATTAGAACCCATCGTGACCGCACTGAGAGAGCACCCCGGCGTTTCGGGAGTGGTGTCCTATCTCGACTCTCACGATTCCATTTTCCTGTGCCCGGGAGGGGGAACGTTTGTTCTCGTGGGACTCACGTCGACCGACGGTTCCGTGGAGTTGCTTGTTCCGAAGCTTCACCAGCTGGCAAGCTCGCTGGAAAATCAACTGCGGGGCCGTTATCCGGCGGTGAAGCTCGAACTCACCGGCGAGATTCCACTGAATTTCGATATTCGGAAAGCGAGCTCCGATGACGTGGACCGCGGCGAAAGTCTGGTGATCCCCGCGACCCTCGCACTTCTGCTGGTGGCTTTTGGTAGCCTGATCGCCGCCCTGATTCCATTGGCGGTTGGCCAGCTTGCCATCGCGACCACTATGGCGAT
>JBEKXO010000216.1:0-7987 GCA_049511995.1 Terriglobales bacterium | reverse complement strand
ATCAATACGGATCACGTTCGAAGTAGTCGGCGGCGGATTCGAGAGCTTGCTCGGCATCTTGGTGAGAAACAAATCCGGTGTCATCATAGAGGGCTGTATTGCGCTTCCGGCGGAGACGATCAAAGACAATCAGCAAACCCGCATTTTTCTTGTCGATTCGCGAACGCACAAACTCGATGATGGCGATGTGGTGCCCACGCTGACTTCTCGCCCGGAATCCATGGCTGAACATGAATCCCAGCGAAGCTTTGAGCATTGCTTCGTAGGCTTGTTGAAGACAAGCTTCTTCATCAAAAGCGAGAATTTTGCGAGCCGAGGCCAGCTTCTTATCCGCGCTCGCGAGAAAGCGTTCGATCTGCGCCCAGTCAACGGTGTGTGGCTTTAGTTTCTTCATTTGAGCCTACGAGCGGAATACGCTTATTGTGCCAGACGTTTTCCAGAAAGGCATCTTTCCGAGCACGGCGCGACCCGAATTCCTTCGGCGTAAGCACGGTGTAGTTGATTTCGCGACCTAGTTGCCGCTCAAGCTTTCCCACGGCCTGTGCTAAATCTTTCTCGCGCGCGGAGCCAATCACGAGCACGTCTATATCGCTGGCAGCGTCCTGTTGATTGCTTGCAAACGAGCCGTACAAGTAAGCTTCGTCTATTCCCTCAATCTTCTTGAGGGATTGCGCGATCAGCGGTGCCGCACCAATGGTTTTTGCAACGATCGTGCGCACTTCATTAAAAAGCGGATACTCGCGGTTCAGTTGAAAATACTTTTGGCGGCCATTCACTTCCGACCCGAATAGACCCTCGCGCTCCAAGCGTCCCAGCTCTTTCGACAAATTAGACGGATCGATGCTCAGCCGTTCGGCCAAGTCGCGCAGGTGGTGACGGGCCGTTGGGTTCGTGAAGTAGTAGGCCAGCAGCTGCTGGCGCGCCTTAGAGCGAAGGCCAAGCATTGTGGTATAAATATACCACACATGTGGTAATAGATGACAACGAGATGAAGAGCTTGTTCGCCAATGTCAAGGTGAAACCGCTCGGTTGCAGGGCTTCTTGAACCCACGAATTCAACCCACGATTCGCACGTCTTTAACGACTTTTCAAGGACTTAGGCGGCCACCCAGAGTCACGTAAGTCGTTCAAACTACAACATAAACAAGCCCTGAAAAGGCTGGCGTCGGCGGTTCAACTCCGTCCCTGGCCACCATTTTTCAACAGCTTACGCATTCCCTACCTTCACAGTTTGTGCACAATTGCGAATGAAACGCTACGAAAATTCTCTTACTGCACCAGATTGGTCAACCGCCCCACCAAGATCTGCTCGGCAGCCGGAGGACTTATGACTTGCTTTGACCGTTCAGTTTAATGCCCATGCCCAACTTGCTCGCGATGAGCCAGGAAATTCTGCTGGATTGCCGCTTGCCGCATTTCCCCGAATTGCCCACGCTGACGAATGGGATCGAACAGCGGGTCTTTCTCCATTGCAGGATAGGGAAAGTAGTTCCCTTGGATGGCCTTGCGTAACTGCAGGGAGGGCCGAGTCGGGCTGTCCGCACAGGCTCAGCCGCTGGTCACGCCGGGAAAGCTGCGCTCCACAGGCCGAGTCACGTGTAGGTCCTGATCGAGAAAATCACGTTCTCAAATTGTGTTAGTCTCAACGATTATTGCTCTAACCGCGCGGACAGCCGGAACTGCTGATCCCGTCAATCATCTGAAGCAAACGAAATTACAAAAAGATGCCCGCTCCCACGCCAACCGGAGCCACAACCGCCGCCGCTCAGACCACCGCTGACTCTACCGCGCATTCATTGCGGTACGCGTGGTACATCGTCTCAGTCCTAACACTTCTGTACGCATTCTCGTTCATCGACCGCCAGATCTTCAGTCTGCTGGTCGGCCCGCTTCGTCGCGACTTACACATCGGCGACGCTAAGATGAGTTTGCTGATCGGATTCAGCTTCGCACTCTTTTATACATTCTTCGGAATCCCTCTTGGCAGGTTGGCCGACATTTACAGCCGCAGGCTGATCATCGCGGCCGGCCTGGTACTGTGGAGCGGGTTCACAGCCAGTTGCGGACTGGCGCAAACGTTCGAAACAATGCTTTTGCTGCGCATGGGCGTCGGCGTTGGAGAAGCAGCGCTTTCCCCGGCTGCCTATTCGCTGATCACCGATTATTTTCCTCGCGAGCGGCTCGCTACCGCCCTTAGCGTCTACTCGATGGGCATCTACATCGGTTCCGGCCTGGCCTACCTGCTCGGTGGATTAGTCGTGGCGTACGCTTCGACCCAGGCCATGTGGATCATTCCGCTGCTGGGAGCCGTCCATCCCTGGCAGATCATCTTTTTTTCGATCGGCCTTCCCGGCATTGCTGTGGCGCCCCTGCTCTTTACGGTACGTGAACCCCCCGCACGCCCCGGAACCGCCCCACGGGCAGCTGTTCCAACGCGGCAAGTCTTCTCCTATATCTTCAAAAACCGGCGGACATTCCTGCTCCACAACATCGGTTTCGGCCTACTTGCGCTCTCTTCATACGCCAGTGCCGCTTGGCTGCCGGAATTCTATCGGCGCAATTTCCACTGGGCCATCGGACGCACAGGCGTTGTCTACGGCTCCTGCGTCGCGATCTTCGGTTGCGCTGGAATCATCAGCGCGGGCCGGATCGCTGACTACTTGCGCAAGCGCGGCCGGGACAACGCGACTCTGTTTGTGGGAGCACTGATCGGACTAGTCGGGATACCTGTTAACTGTCTTTTGTACCTGGCGCCGTCGGCGACTTGGGCAACCCTCTGGTTGGTTGCCGGCTGCGCGCTGGCGGCAGCTCCCTTCGGTATCGCTCCCGCCGCAATTCAGCAAATGATGCCCCCAACCATGCGTGGGCAGGCATCGGCTGTGTATTTGTTCTCCATCAATCTCATCGGGCTGGGAATCGGACCCACTGCCGTGGGAGCATTGACACAGTACGCGTTTCGACGGGATGATGCCGTGCGCTACTCGCTGGTCATCGTGACATCGGTGGCATGCGGACTCGCTGCGGTGTTTCTCTATGCAGCCTTAAAGCCGTTCCTCGCCAGTCTCGAAAGGGTGCGCGTTTGGAACGCTGTCCACTCCGCTTGAGCGGATCGGCGGTAGTTTCTTGCAAGTAACCCTTGTTCATCCAAATTGCGCAGCTGCGACAACTCCCGTACGAAATCGATGACACCCTTGCGCAAGAGCGGCTCGCCGCCCGTAATCCTGACCTTCTTGATTCCTGCGCTGGCGAAGACCCGAACGACGCGCAGATATATGGGAAAAGGCAGGTCACCCTAAATCGCACCCTCATTACCGGTGCGACAGTACACACATTTGTAGTTGCAGCGGTCCGTGATCGAAATTCGAAGGTCGGTAATCGCGCGGCCAAACTTGTCCCTTAGGCGCATGAAGGACCAACTTAGATCTTCTCCGGTTGTGAGTTCGCACTCTTTAACGAGTGGAGGTGACGTCCAAAGGCTTGCAGAAAATCCATGGCCGCGGCCAGCCCGCGAAGACTGTCTTTGCTGGTGAATTGCCGAAGCAGGCCGAATAAGGTGACCGGTTGGTCGCGCTCTGCTGTCGCCTCGGCGATTCCTTCTGGAATAGCTTGGAAAATACCCTTGAACCATTCCGGCTCGATGCTTCCCAGAATTTGCCGCCAGAATAAGAGGTTCCTGATGGCTCGAATCGCTTCCGGCGTTTTGACGTCGTCGACGACAGTCTCTAGAATCTCGTCGCTCGCCATCAGGGCACCGCGCATGATCTCAAGCACACCGCGATTGTGCAACTGCTGGAGCACTTCGTACGCCGCTAAGACCGCTTCCGCATGCTCCTCCGGAGCATGCTCCAGGCGAGACTGCAACTCTGCACGTGGGTTGCGCGGCAGAATTTCTAGAGGAATAGGTTGCGCCATTTTCTTCTCCTCGTGTCACTTCTTCGTCTGCAGTTGAACCAGCCCATTTCCGTTTCCTGGAGGTGCATAGTCGGGTCGCTTCCACTTACGTTCGACTTCCACTCCATTCTGCGGGGTTGGATGACCAAAGCGAGAATTGATGCGGGGCAATGGACTCTCGCCCACCTCGGCCAACACGTTCATGTGAATGCTGGTCTCTTTGTAGGCGGGCGTATTGGTCACAGGATCGGTGTGGCTGCTTGTCAATCGATTCACGGGATTTTCCACGGAGTTCATCGGCATGTAGAGTTCGTGCCCCTGTACGCGATCCGTTACCAGCGCGCGGACCCGAACTTTGCCGTACCGCGAAACCAGTTGTACCCATGTGCCGCTCTGGATCCCGCGTTCTTCAGCAAGCTCGGGCGAGACTTCCACAAAAACATCGGGCACCTTCTCGCGAATCCCTTCCGTGCGATAGGTGAGGTTGCCCTCGTGGAAGTGTTCGAGAAGCCGACCGTTGTTTAAGTGCAAGTCAAATTCCGAGTCCGGTTGATCCGTCGGACCAATCCAGGAGACGGGAAATAGCCTCGCTTTTCCGTCCGGGAAAGCAAAGCGTTCGGTGTAAAGCAAGGGCTCATCGCTACCATCCGCCGCGACTGGCCACTGCAGAGATTTGTAGCCCGCCAGCCTGTCATAGTTCACGCCGGCGAACAGCGGAGTGAGCGAAGCAATTTCATCCATGATCTCGGAAGGATGCTGATAGTGCCAGTCTGCGCCCAACTGGTTGGCAATGGCCTGCGTGATCTTCCAATCCGGACGGCAACCCTCGAGCGGTTCAAGAACCTGGTAGAGCCGCTGGATGCGCCGCTCGGTGCTGGTGAAGGTGCCCTCTTTTTCCAGGCTTGGCGCTCCCGGCAGCACAACATCGGCATAGTGGCAGGTATTGCTGAAAAAAATATCCTGCACGACAAAGAAGTCGAGCTTGGCGAATGCATCCCCAACATAGTTGGCATTCGAATCCACAATGCTCATTTCTTCGCCGAACAGATACATCGCCTTGAGCTTGCCCTCATGAATCGCTTCCACCATCTGATGGTTATCCAGCCCTTTGGTGGAAGGGAGCTTCACCTTCCAAGCAGTCTCAAATCGCTGGCGCACTTCGGGATCATCCACCGATTGGTATCCCGGTAAGTCGTTCGGCATGGCCCCGTGGTCGCTGGCGCCCTGCACATTGTTGTGGCCGCGTAGTGGATAAGCGCCCGTTCCCGGTCGCATGTAATTGCCGGTGATCAGTAACAGATTCGAAATCGCCGTGGAACCGTCGGAACCCTGGGAGTGCTGGGTTATCCCCATCGCCCAGAGTATGCACATTGCTTTGGCTTCCGAGATCATATGGGCGACGGTTTTGAGAGTCTCCTCCTGCACACCAGAAATGCGCGCAGCGGCTTCCATGGTGAAAGGCTCGAGGCTCTTGCGATATGCGTCCAGTCCGTTTACCCATCGATCGAGGAACTTAGTGTGGGCGAGGCCGTTCTCCAATAAATAGCGGCTAATCGCGCTCAGCCAGAAGATATCTGTCCCCGGCTTTGGATGGAGGAAGAGATCGGCGCGCCGGGCCATCTCGTTCTCACGAAGGTCCGAGACAATGAGCTTCTGCCCGTCCAGCTTGTGAGAGCTCTTCACCCGGGTGGCAATGACTGGATGACTCTCCGCCGTGTTGCTGCCGATAATGAGCACAAGGTCAGCCTTCTCCATGTCCCGAATCGACCCTGAATCGCCGCCGTACCCGACAGTCCGAAACAAGCCCGCGGTCGCAGGTGACTGGCAGTAGCGGGAACAATTGTCGACATTGTTCGTGCCAATGACGGCCCGCGCCAGCTTTTGCATCAGGTAGCTTTCTTCGTTCGTGCATTTAGACGAAGAGATGAAGGCGATTGAATCTGGACCGCTCTTCTTCTTGAGCTCCGACAATTTGCGGGCAACCAGGGCGAGGGCTTCCTCCCAGCTAGCCTGACGAAACTTGCCCTCCTCACGAATCAGCGGTGTGGTAAGGCGATCCTCGCTATTGATGTGGCCCCAGCCGAATTTTCCTTTTACGCAAGTAGAAATGCCATTGGCCGGGCCATGCTCAGGCGCCACTTTGAGTATGTGCCGATCTTTCGTCCAGACATCGAAGCTGCATCCCACGCCGCAGTAAGTGCAAACCGTTTTCGTCTTGCGGACGCGGTGAGTCCGCATGGCGGATTCCGCCTCGGAGAGCTGCAAGATGGCTCCGTAGCCGGTTTCCGGTTCGACTCCTTTGACTACGTCGATCATGCCGCTGAGCGCGGACTTCTTCAGCGAGGTCAAGAAGCCGGCGTGACCCAGCATGCTTTTTTCCATCAGCGCATTGCAGGGGCAAACCGTGACGCAATGGCCGCAGGAGACACAGCTCGACTCACCAATCGTTGATCCTCCGTCCCAGAGCACACGGGGATTCGGATCTTCCCAGTTGATCGAGAGCGTTTCGTTTACTTCAACGTTCTGACATGCCTCAACGCAACGGCCACAGAGGATGCATTGGTCGGGATCGTAGCGATAGAACGGATTTGTGTTATCGACCTCATAGGGCTTCGATCGAAAAGGGATTTTCTGGTGCTCAATGGCCAGCAGCTTCGTCGTGTTATGGACGGTGCAATTGCCATTGTTGTTATCGCAGACTGTGCAATAAAGAAGGTGATTACTCAGGATCCGGTCGAAGGCTTCCACCTGGGCAGCCGAAGCCTTTGCCGATTTTGTAGAGATTGTCATTCCATCGGCAACTTTGATCGCGCAAGCCCGAAGCAGATGGCCGTTCTCTTCGACCATGCATGTGTCGCATGTCTGAACAGGACCGAGCTGCGGGTGGTAGCAGACGTGAGGAACCGAACCGCCAGCACGGTTGATCAGATCGATGAGGAGTTCGTCGGGCTGGGCTTCATGCACAACCCCGTCAATAGCAACCTTAAGCACAATATTCCTCCTCTCTCCATTCACATCAAGTCCAGGTCGAACGCAAGTTCAGCGCGAACATGCTGAAACGTGGGTTCTAACTGTCCACAGATGAACTATTCCGGTACTGTGAATCCTTCAGCACCGCCGTAAGGTGAACGGTTATCTCCGATTAAGCCATTGCAACTTCCGTTCCACTGGCACAGGAGTGTGGATCGATGGCGACTGAGTACAGTCATAGTTATGGCATGGCAAATCTCACGATCGGGGGCTCCATGGTTTGACTCGAACGATTGTGTGTCAATAAACGAGACCGGATTTCGGACATTGACTGTCCAATTGCCGACACTCAAAAGAACTTGAGAGTTCCGGATATGCCTCAGGGGACGAGTGTAGGTTCAGCCGTCCTGCGACTCAGCGTTGGGCGCCTGCTCTAGGCGGGCATCAAGTTCGCCGGATAAAGGCCTGCAACCCTCGCGCGCTCCTGCACAAGCGGAAGGACCACATCGATTACCGGTGTTTTCACCCCGGCTAGCCGTCCCAGTTCTTGCACGACCGTCACAATGGGGTCTATCTCCATAGACCGGCCGCGCTCCAGGTCCTGGAGCATAGACATTTTATGGCCAGTTGTAGAGGCAGCTGCCGCCAACCGGCGGTCGGCCATTTCGGATGGGATGTGAATGCCGTGTGCTTCATTTACCGCTTGCGTCTCCGCCATCAGTGCCTTGCAGAGTGCGCGCAGGCCGGTCTCTGTCGTGATGCGGTCGAGTGTCGTACAAGTGAGAGCGCTGATCGGACTAAAACAAATATTGCCCCAGAGCTGGAGCCAGACATTCCAGCGGATATCCTCACGGACCACCGGGTCGAAGCCGGCACCGGACAAAATCTCGCTGAGAACCTGCACGCGACGAGAGAGACTCCCATTGGGTTCGCCCAATGTAAATCGCTTAAATTCCTTGTGCTCCACCACACCGGGCGCTATAACTTCGGAGGCTGGCTGGATAACACAACCAATAGCCCGTTCGGGGCCGAGAGTGTCCCACAGCCGCCCACCTGGATCGACCGATTCGAGATGGTGTCCTTCAAACGAACCACCGCTTTTGTAAAAATACCACCATGGAATGCC
>JBEKXO010000215.1:0-8073 GCA_049511995.1 Terriglobales bacterium | reverse complement strand
GCCACCGCGCGAGACTTTGATCAAGTCTACCGAGTTAACGTGATCGCGGCATTTCAGCTGATTCAGACTGCGACTGCACTGCTCAAGGAGGCGGGATCTCGAAACCCGGGAGGCGCCTCGGTCATCAACGTTGCGTCGATGTATGGGAGTGTGAGCCCGGATCCAGCAATCTATGCAACGAGCGGAGCCAATAGTCCGCCATATTACGGGCCGGCGAAGGCAGCTCTCATCCAGTTGACGCGGTACGCAGCTATTCATCTCGCCGGCCAACGCATTCGGGTGAACTGCATCAGCCCGGGCCCGTTTCCGAGTACAAAATATTTGGAGAAAGATCCAGAGTTTCACGGCCGCCTCCAGGGAAAGAACCCGATGCACCGGACCGGACAACCAGGAGAACTACAAGGGCCATTATTATTTCTGGCGTCGGACGCTTCTTCGTACGTGACGGGAATTAACCTCGCGGTGGATGGTGGGTGGACGGCTTGGTAGTCGCTTGTAACGCCGAATTGAAATTTCCGACGTTCTTTTACTCCGATAGCCTGGTTTCGATCAAATCCGCGGCTTCACTCTTTCCTTCACCTTTTCCCCGATCCTGATATTGCTTCACCACTTTGCCTACTGCGCGAATTACATCCGCCACATCCTGCGCCGTCATAGAGTGAAACATTGGCAAGCTGATCAGCCGCTCGTAGGCGTCTTCTGCTACCGGGTAGCTTTTCTGCGACGGAAAGCGCTTACGATAGTACGGATGTTGATGCACGGGAACGTAGTGAACATTCACGCCGATGTTCTCGGCACGGAGGGCTCGAAAGATTTCCGCTCGGCCCGCCGTCAGCATTTCCAGGTTCAACCGAATCGGATAGAGATGCCACGCCGGATTCCCGCCACCGCGCACTGTAGGCGTAACGACGGCCCGCAGATCGCCGAATGCCTCCCAATATTGCGTCGCGATTTCCCGCCGCCGCGCCAAATTCGCCGCGAGTTTCTCCAGCTGCGCTAGTCCCAGCGCGCAGGCGATATCCGTCAGCCGATAGTTGAAGCCGAGCAGCACCATCTCGTAAAACCACTGCCCCGCCTCTTGCCGTGCTCGGGCTTCGCTGCTGATGCCGTGATTGCGAAACCTTCGCAGCGTCTCAGCCAGCCCCGCATCGTTGGTTGTGACCATGCCGCCTTCGCCGGTCGTCAAGTGCTTCACCGGATGAAAACTGAACACGGTCATGTCGGCAATTCCTCCGACGCGTTTTCCGTGGTATTCCGCGCCAAGCGCATGCGAAGCATCTTCAATCAGCAGCGCACCCTGTTGCTTTGCGAGCTCGCCCAACTCGTCGAGAGCAGCAGGATGCCCAGCATAATCGACCGCAATGATGGCCTTGGTGCGGGAAGAAAGCTTCTGGGAAGCTTTCTGAGGATCGAGGTTCAGCGTATCTGCGGAGACATCGGCAAAGACTGGCGTTGCACCCTGGTACAGGACACAGTTCGCCGTCGCGCAGAAAGTCATAGGAGTGGTTATGGCTTCATCGCCCTGACCTAATCCGCTTGCAAACGCCGTACCATGCAATGCCGCCGTACCCGAACTGAAACTGACCGCGTATCGCGCCCCGACCCACGCCGCAAACCGCTCTTCGAATTCGACAACCTTCGGACCGGTGGTCAGCCAGTCCGACTTCAAAACTTCGACCACCGCATGAATATCTGACTCATCGAGGCGCTGCCGCCCGTAAGGCAATAATTTTTCCCGCACGGGCTTACCGCCGTGAATGGCAAGCGTTTCAAGTTTTGTGTGTAAGGCAGCCATGTCATGCCGACGCTTGAACCGCTTCGGCGGTTTCGGGCGCCACCAGGTCTTCCAACTCGCGCCGCGTCAACCAACGATCGTTGGTGTCGCTCGAATAACGAAAGCCCTCCGGGAGCGGCTTGGCATTCACCCAATTCTTCGGCTCCCACCACGGATGCGACGGCTGGATCACATACATGTCTTCGGTTTGCAGGGTTTGTCGCGACTCGTCTTCCGACACCAGCACTTCGTGCAACTTTTCTCCCGGACGAATACCGATCGTTTCCACCTCGCAGCCCGGAGCAATCGTCTCAGCCAGATCCAGCAGACGCATGCTCGGAATCTTGGGCACAAAAATCTCGCCCCCGTGCATTTGATCGAAACAGCGGATCACAAACTTCACGCCCTGCTCGAGGGTCAGCCAAAAACGGGTCATACGAGGATCGGTAATGGTGATTTTTCCTCGCCGCCGTTGCTCGACAAAAACCGGGATAACACTGCCGCGGCTGCCAACCACATTGCCATAACGCGCACAGCTGAAGCGCGTTTTTTTGGCGCCCGCATAGGCGTTGGCTTGCACAAACATCTTTTCCGCGCACAGCTTAGTCGCGCCATACAGGTTAATCGGATTTACTGCCTTATCGGTGCTAAGGGCCAGAATGCGATGCACGCCCTGATCGATCGCCGCATCAATCACGTTGCGCCCGCCCATGATATTGGTCTGGATCGCTTCGAAGGGGTTGTATTCGCAGGCTGGCACCTGCTTCAACGCCGCCGCGTGCACCACCGCAGAGACGCCTGCGAGTGCGCGTTTGACGCGTTCCGCATCCCGCACATCGCCGATGAAATAACGCAGGCTCGGATGATCGAGACCCGATGTTCTCATTTCGTGCTGCTTTAATTCGTCGCGGCTGAAAATAACCAACCTTTGCGGGTGGTAGTCGCGCAGCATGATTTCCACAAACTTCTTCCCAAATGATCCGGTTCCGCCGGTCACGAGTATTGATTCTTGCGCCCAATTCACCATTCTTGTTTGAAACCTCTTCGGTTGGTCCAGATCAAAACCTTTGCGCTAAACGCGGAGCCTTCAGTGAATGCGTCCGAAAATCCACCGCTCGCTGCCTGCGGCCGCTTCAGAAACAGAAGAATTTCAGTGCTTTCCTGTGCTCGATAGTATATCCGAGGAAACGGATAAGTACGGCTATCGGATCGAATACATCCAACAGGAATCAACCATTCCAAAAAGCCACGCGGATGCCCCGGTCGACCACTGTCCTTGCGGGTTCCGCGCTACCGACTGCCACAGCGCATTTACCTCGCCAACCCGTACCAGAATCAATATCCTCGGGCCTTCAATTTTTGCGCGAGTCTTGTTCCGGGGATGTTAAAATCAGGCAATTTCCTCATCACAATCCGCTCTGATGTGTCCGGCTTGTTGCTGACAAGAACGGGTTGGAGCGAAGGGCTGTGTGCAGGGTTTGCCGCATCAAGCCCATGGCGGTCTAAGGAGTAACGATGTCATTGGGACCCCTGGTTCCACGAAGTAACGACCCGAGAAATAACGATCATCGAGGCGACGACCCTCGCAACGAGCTTTCGCGCGGGCTCCTGCCTACCGAACCACCAGAATTCCTCCGGCCAATAAGCTCCGGACTTTACAACGTCTTGCCGGCCCAGGAATCCACTCTGCGCGAGTACATGCGCGTTCTAATCAAGCGCAAGTGGATGGTCATCGCGGTCATCGTCGGCATTTTTATGGCGGTCGCTGTCGCCAGCCTGCGTCAGACTCCCGTCTACGAGGCCACCGGCCGCATCGTGGTTAACAAAGCCGATTCGAACCTGATTACGTTCAAAGACTCGGGGCCAGTAGTCGACTACTACGACCAGAGCGATTTAGATACTGAGGTCCGCATCCTGCAGAGCGATCTGATGGCGCTGCAGGTGATCCGGCAGCTTAATCTCGACAAACGCCCTGAATTCGGAGGCCACTCCGACCAGAAGCAAGCCAACCTGGTCGCTGATCCCTTGCAGACCGATTCGGCCCGCACCTCGGCTCTTCTCGGCGCATTTCGGGGAAACCTCCACGTCACGCTGATTCCGAACACGCGGATCATGGAAATTCACTACAACAGCACCGATCCTCAGCTCGCGGCTGCCGCTGTCAACACGTTGGCCTCAACTTATGTCGAGCAGAACTTTAAGACTAAGTTCGAATCCACCATGCAGGCGTCGGACTGGCTTTCGAAACAGCTCGTCGATTTGCAAATGAAGGTGGAAACCTCGCAGGAGAAGCTCGTCCGCTACCAAAAAGAGCACGAGATTATTGGAACTGACGAAAAGCAGAACATCATCACCGAAAAGCTAGACGAACTGAACAAGGAAATGACGGTCGCCGAATTCGACCGCATGCAGAAGGAGGCGGTCTATCGCCAAACTCAGTCGGACGATCCGGAGCAGGTCGCGGCGGCAATCCAAGCCCAGACCACGGCGGGCAGCGGTACGGGTGGCGGATTGCTCGACAAATTGCGGGAACAACAGGCCAGTCTTCGCATTCAGGTCGCCGATCTCAACACCCAACTCGGCCCTTCGTATCCGAAAGTCGCGCAGCTCAATAGCCAGCTCAGGGAAATCGACCGGCAGCTGCAATCGGAAACCAACAAGGCCGTCGATCATCTCAAAGGCCAGTACATGGCCGCCTTGCAGCGCGAAAACATGTTGCGCGATTCCTTTGAGAAGCAAAAACAAGAGGCGAACAAGCTCAATGAGAGCGCGATCGAGTACAGCATTCTCAAGCGCGACCTCGACAGCAATCGCACCCTCTACGAGGGCTTGCTCGAAAAATTGAAGGAAGCCGGTGTCACCGCGGGTTTGCGCTCCAACAATTTTCGCATCATCGACGCGGCGCGCGTGCCCACAGCTCCCAGCGAACCGAACATTCCGCGCAACTTATCTTTCGCGCTGGTGCTGGGTGTCATCTCCGGCGTAGGTCTGGCCTTCGTGCTCGAAAACATGGACAACACCGTCCGCACGCCCGAGCAGGCAACGGCACTCTCACTTCTTCCTTCTCTTGGGATGATTCCTCTTGGCTCCAAGTCAGGGAACCATGGGCCCAGCGGCAAGCGGCTGGCCTTAACTTCTTCGAAGGAAGTGGTCGAGACCGTCACTCAGGTTCGCCCGCAGTCGCAGATGGCGGAATCGTATCGTGCGCTGCGTACTTCACTTTTGCTCTCCAATCTGGGCGCGCCGCCAAAAGTGATCATGGTGACGAGCGCGCGTCCGCAAGAAGGCAAGACGACGACCAGCATCAACACCGCGATCGTGCTCGCGCAAAAGGGAGTCCGCGTTCTGCTGATCGATGCCGACTTGCGGCGGCCGAGCGTTCACAAGACCCTGGGCATGGGCCCGCGCAGCGGTCTCAGTAATGTGCTCACCGGAAGCGCCACTCCGCAGCAGACGATTACCACTTCTGCCATCCTGCCGAATCTGTTTATCATGCCCGCAGGAACGCCACCGCCGAATCCCGCCGAATTGCTGGCCTCGCTCAACATGAGGACCCTGATCGCAGAACTTCGCGGACAATATGACCATATCGTGATCGACACACCCCCGACTTTATCCGTCACGGACGCGGTCGTGCTCTCGCCAACCGCTGACGCTACGATTCTGGTGATTCGTTCCGGCCAGACGACGAAACAGGCGCTCCGCCGCGCCCGCGATGTATTGATGCAGGTCAATGCACACGTCGCCGGTGTACTTTTGAACGCCGTCGACCTGACGTCTCCCGACTACTACTACTACTACGAGTATCAGGGGAAGTACGGTCAGTACTATCAGGAAGACGCTGTGGGAACCGAAAAGGACGCCGAATCGAAGGCGGTGTAGCGCGCCTCTTCCGGGGCATTAGCAATTAATGGCCATTTCGCTTTCAAACCGGCAGCGTTGGCAGTTTGGTCTGGCGGTGGTCTCTCTTGGCTGCGTCTATCTCGTCTTAGTCGGCACACAATTTGCCGCCAGTGTCTTCGCCGGGAATCCCGAGTTGCCAAAACTGGAGCGCGCGGTGCGCCTCTCCCCGGGAAATGCGGACTATCGTCATCGGCTAGGCCGCTACTTTGCCTTTGTTGCAGGCGACCCACAGTCCGCCCTCGACAGCCTGCGAGCCGCCGTCGCACTCAATCCCTACGATGCTCGTTATTGGTTCGACCTGGCAGCCCAATATCAGGTGACCGGAGACATCGCGGGCCAGCGATCGGCACTCGATCGCGCCTTGCAGGCTGAGCCGACCGCGCCGGATGTGGCGTGGGAAGCCGCGAATTTTTTCCTGATCGACGGGGATATCGACCGTGCTTTGCGCGAATTCCACGTCGTCATCGAGAACGACAATGAACTCGCCGACGCGGCACTGCGCGCCAGTTGGCGCGTTCGCCCCGATACGGACGCGATGCTGCAAGAGGTCGTGCCCGCCCGTACTGATTCGCTTATCGCATTTCTCAATCTCTTGATGAGTAATCGGGAAACCGATGGGGCGATCAAAACCTGGAGCAGGCTCGCCCAGTTGCATGAAAGATTTCAGAACCGGTATTTGTTTGACTACGTGAATTATCTTATTGGCGCGCGCCGCCCGGATGCCGCGATGTCCGCCTGGGAACAGACCGCGGATGTTTTCGGCCTCTCTGCTTATCTACCCACCGAAGACAACCTGATAGTGAATGGCGATTTTAGCCTCGATATCTTGAACGGCGGTTTCGACTGGACCTACGTCAATCGCACGGGAGTGAAACCCCTGCTTGATCCGAGCGCCTTTCGCGAGGGTCATCGTTCTTTGTCCCTGACCTTTGAGGGTCCTGGGATCAATGACGCCGGGATTCAGCAAGTCATTCCCGTGCGCGGCGCTACTACCTACGATTTCTCTGTCTATTACAAGTCGGCGGATTTTGAAGGCGCTGGCGGCCCGCAGATCGTGCTTCGCGATGCGTACACGGGCGCGCCGCTGTTCGCCAGCGATCCGCTCAACGATGCCGATTTCTGGAAAGAAGTTCACTCCAAGGTGACGACCCCGAACTCGACTTCGCTGCTGGTGCTGGCAATCGAGCGCTTCCCCGCCGGTTCGCCGATTCGCGGCAAGTTGTGGCTCGACGATTTCGAACTTGCTCCTGAAGGTGTCTCGGAATCGTCCTCCGATAATTCTCCCGGTCACCATGCCGAGAGTGCGAAGGACAAGCCGTGAGCTCTGCCCTGGCGACGCAACCCGAACCCGCTCCCGTAGTCAAAGCCGCGACGCCGCGACTTACCAATACCGCATTGTTCGTCGGTGCGTGCGCCATTCTACTGTTGGGCCCGCTAGCCTTCGGCGCAGTCGAGCCTTGGTCCATTTTTGCTTTGGAAGCATGCTCGATGTTGCTGTTCGGAGTATGGGCATATCGGCAGTGGCTCAATCGGGAACTCAGCTTTCTCGATCACCCGCTCTATCGCCCTATGGCGGCCTTCTTTTGCCTGGTAATGGTGCAGTGGCTGGCCGGAATTACTGCCTACCGTCACGTCACTTATTCCCATTTATTGCTCTATGCTGCCTACGGGATGCTGGTGTTTGTCGTGACCCAAACGCTGCGCCGGTCTTCCCAGTTTGAACTGATGGCCAAGGTGTTTACGGCCTACGGCGCGGTGGTGGCTGCCTTTGCCGTCCTGCAGGGTTTGGCGCCGAATGGAAAGCTGTATTGGATCTTTCCCTTAGAGCAAGGCGGCTTCATTTACGGACCCTACGTCAATCATAATCATTACGCCGGCCTGATGGAGATGCTAACCCCCTTCCCGCTGGTGCTAGCCGTGACCCACTTCACCAGCGGCAATCGGAAAATTGCGGTGGCGGGAGTCGCCGCGCTAATGGCTGGAACAATTTTCCTTTCCGGTTCGCGCGGAGGCATGGTTGCGTTCGTAGCCCAGATACTGATGCTCGGTGTGTTTATGATGCGCCGGCGCGAAGGAAGCTGGAAACAGCCGCTCATCCTGGGCATCTTTCTGGCCGTGGTCATCGTTTTTCTGATCTGGATTGGGGGCAACGAATTAACGCGGCGATTGATCAGCATTCACTCCGAAGCGCGCGAAGAGATCAGCGGCGGCGTTCGCCTCACCATCGATCGGGACTGCTTGCGAATGTTCATCAAGCGGCCATTGCTGGGCTGGGGGCTCGGTGCGTTTCCCATCGTCTATCCGGAATTCAGAAGCTTCTACACCACCTTCTTCGTGAACCAGGCGCACAACGATTACCTGCAACTGCTGGTCGAAACCGGTCTCGCCGGATTTTC
>JBEKXO010000214.1:0-8107 GCA_049511995.1 Terriglobales bacterium | reverse complement strand
CGTGTCTGTCTCCGCGCTTACTGGCTCAACCGCCCGACCACTCGCCGAACGATGCGCCGACCGCCGTCGCTGCGCTCTACAAGAATGCCGTGGTCATCGATTCCCTGTGTGGCCCGCTCGTCGACATGGACGCGCCGCCGAAGCCAGAGATCCTGCGAGCGGTCCAGCAATCGGGGGTTACCGCCATCAACTTCACCATCTCCGATCCGACCTTCGAGGGCACGGTCAGCAATATTGCCACCGTCGAAATGCTGGTCGACGAGCATCCAGATATCTTCCTCATCGTGCGCCGCCATTCTGACATTGCCCGCGCCAAGCGCGAAAATAAAGTCGGCATCATGCCCGGCTTCCAGTACACGGCCTTTCTCGAAGAAAAACCCGACCGCATCGAAATGTTTCGCCAACTCGGCGTGCGCATCATGCAACTCACCTACAACAACCGCAGCATCTTCGGCGATGGATGCCTCGAACCCGGCAACGCCGGCCTCAGCAAAGCGGGGATCGCCGCAATTCAGAAAATGAATGACCTCGGAGTCGCCGTCGACCTCAGTCATAGCGGATACCGAACCACGTCGGAAGGCATCGCCCAATCCGCCAAGCCCGTTCTCATTACGCACGCCGGATGCGCCGCCGTCTACGCCCATCCTCGCAACAAGCCTGACGAAATTCTCAAATCGCTCGCCGATCGCGGCGGGTATTTCGGGGTTTATCTCATGCCCTACGTCGTCGCTTCGCCCACCATTCCCACTCGCGAACATGTGCTCGATCACGTCGTGCACGCCATCAACGTATGCGGCGCCGATCACGTCGGCATCGGCTCGGACGGCTCCATCCAGAAGACGGTTCTAACTCCCGAACAAAAAGCTGCCTTCGATCAGGACATCGCTCGGCGCAAGAAACTCGGCATCGGTGCTCCCGGCGAAGATCGCTATCCCTACGTCCCCGACCTCAACGGACCCGATCACATGGAAATCATCGCCATCGAACTCGCCAAACGCGGCCAGCCCCCGGCGGTAATTGAAAAGGTTATCGGTGCAAATTTCCAGCGAGTTATCGGCGAAATTTGGGGCACCGCCTAGAAGGGTAGCAAACCAAGGTAATCTCCTCCAACGAGTTCCTGAATATCGTCGCGCCTAATTTCATCTCCTAACTCTTCTTCGACGGCGGTCCAACGGGCGCCATGACTCAAAGTGATAGGCATCACAATTTCATGTGACTTCAGTTACAACGGCATGTTCGAAAACCGTACTAAGATGCGTTCATGGAAGCTTGAGAGAGCCGTGATAAGAACGGCGACTTAATTGCAGCTATAGCGAACGCTAAGGTTTTACTAACAACCATCAAGGGATTCCGTATGTCCGACGAAACTCCGGCTACCGTCTACCACAGCAACCGTTACAGCGCGGAAGCAGCTTGCGAACATTGCGAAGGAATCATCCGCCACGAACCCTGGTGTATCACACGGGATCCAATTGTTTATTATGCCTATCAGATTGTTATGGATCCCAGTAAGTTGACGGTTGGAGACGCACTTATACTCCACTCGCTCGGCGCCACCTGGGGAGAGAAGGTTTGCCAGGGTAGCTGTAAGTCGGCCGCGAGCCACTAATCCGCCGCCCGTCACCCTCGTGACCGAACGCTGGATAAGCGATCGGTTCCTGAACGCGCCCGTCGTCTCCCTCCGCCTCGCACATTTTTTGCTTGATCTGTGATCACCATCACTGCAAGCCTTCCCGTACGGCATAAATTTGTAGGGATGAGCCTATCCGCAAAGAACGATCGTATCGCCTGGCTGAAGGGGCCTTCGGCAGAGTGCTCCGCCATCCCCACGAAGCAGCAAAGACCATGGCGCCTTGTGCTTCTTGGCGCACCCGGCGTGGGTAAAGGCACGCAGGCTGCGCTCCTCAGCGAACGCCTTCAGGCTTGCCATCTTTCCACGGGCGACGTCTTTCGCGCCGCCGGAAAGCGGCACGATTGCGATCAATCTCCGGCCATGAAGGCGGCTCTGGAATATATGCGCCGCGGCGAACTCGTGCCCGATTCCACGGTCTGGGAGATGGTGCGCGAGCGCAGCCAATGTCTGCTCGATTGCGCTGGTTTTATCCTCGACGGATTTCCGCGCACCCTGACGCAGGCTGAGTCGCTGAGAGAGTTGATGGAAAACGAGCAACTTTCGTTGAGCGCCGTCGTCAATTACGAACTGCCCGTCGACGAGATCATCCAGCGGTTGAGTGGCCGCCGCACTTGCGAAAAATGCAAAGCAGTTTTCCACGTTACCGAGCGGCCATCGAAGGACGACGGCATATGCGATCACTGCGGAGGTGGCCTCTTCCAGCGCGAAGATGATCGGGCCGAGGCCATCGCGGTGCGACTGGACGCGTACGAACGGAGCACCGCACCGCTCATCCAGTTCTACGAAAATCTCGGACTGCTCGTGCCAATTGTCGCCAAGGGATCTCCCGATGAAATCCTGGCGCGCACGATGGATCGGCTGCCGAACGAACAAAGGGACGAACGCCGGATAAGCTAGCGGACTGACGACCCAATGCTCGGCGCAGACGCAATCGATCGTAACTTTAAAGGAAGTTCGGGCAACGCGGCCGCTCCCAACAGAAAAGCCTGCGCGATCAAGAAGTAGTAATTGCAAAACGCCTGCCTGCTGGTGGAAAACAGCAACAGCAGCGAGGTCGCATAGGCCGCCGCAAACATTGCCGGATTGCGCATTCCTCTTCGTGCGCCCCACACGATAAATACCAACAGAAGCACCGGCCCGATCTTCAGAACGATTGGATAGAGAACGGCAACACTCAGCGACTGCGGACGGAATGGCTGCGCCAGATGGAACAGAACCAGGTCGTGCCACAAGCCGCGGAAACTCCAAATCGCAAACGGCAGAATCGTTGCCGTCGCTACGGCCGATGCCCACGAAATTAATTTTAAGTATGACCTCCACTGAAATGGCCTGATCAACCCCGCGACAAACGGCAACGCCAGCACGTTGTATTGTTTCGAAGCAAGAAAGAGCCCCAGCGCAATCGGAAGCCACCAGCGTCGTTTCACGGCCGCGTACAACGTCGCGCTGAGAGTCATCACAACCAGCGGCTCCGTCCAGCACATGACCTCGACAAAAAATGTGAGCGGGTTCAACAATAGGAGCGCCGCGATATACAGACTCCGCGAGTTTGGAACCATTGCAAAAACAAAGCAGGCCGAAATCATCACCGCGATAATGTAGGCATATCTAACGTCTCCCAACAAATAGCCGGGCAACGCCCAAAAGAGTGTGAGCGGAGGATATTGAAATCCAACTTGCACTCGGCCGTCGACCACCATTCCTGGGCCATAGAAGTTATAGCGTGATCCATAAATGTCAGCCTGCGTCGCGCCAAAGGGATCGATGCCGTGCAGCAGATTCCAGCAAGCATCGCGCTGAAATGTGTAGGTGTCAATTACCGGCAACCAGTGCCTAACCACAACGAAGGCAGCCACGCCATGAACGAGAATCAGTCCGGCGAGGATCAACCACATCCGCCGCGATCCGTTTCGACTGAGGCCACCCACAGCGCCCTCCGCTTCCTCTTCCTCGTTGTATCGAATTTCGTTGGATCGAGCCATTGCGCCAATCCCGAACATGATCGCGAGAAATATCATGATTAATCCGGCCACGAGGCTGCTTCCCCACAAATAGCTCATCGTCCCTACCAGCACCCAAAATGCGGCGCAAGCCATGAGAAATGCAGACGAATATTCGTGCCCGGGTCGCGGTTTGAGAACTCGCGCTAAGTTCAGCATTTGAACTCTAAGTGTCGCTCTCGCATCTGTAGTGGTGCGGTTTGCGAAATTATTGACCACAGAGGTCACGAAGGTTCACGAAGGAAATACGTAAGCCGGCGCCTTCGTGATACTTAGTGTTCTTCGTGGTTCGAGGTTTGGTGGCTGCGGCCTGAAATTGCACCACTACCTCGCATCTCAAGACAATTTTCAAGTTGCCTCAATCTATAATAAGTCCGCAATAATTCCACCTGAATGGATGGATCGTCCCACGTGAGTTCCGCGTCCAGAAAAACGCCGAAGCAGCCAAGTGCCGAAGCCGAGCGTCGTCTGGCCTACTTCGCCGAGCGTCGCGACCAGATCGTCGCCACCATTCGCGACCTCGTCGAAATCGAATCTCCCAGCGACAATAAGGCCGCTGTCGACCAGGTAGCGGGGGCCGTCGCCGAAAAATTCTCGCGGCTCGGCGGCGAAATCCGTTTTCATCGCGCCAGGAGTTTTGGCAGTCACCTGCAGATCAACTTTGGAGGCAGATCGGCCAAGCCGGTTCTGTTGCTCGGCCATTACGACACCGTGTACCCGTTGGGCACGCTCGCCACCATGCCCTGCCGCGTCGAGCACAATCGGCTGACCGGCCCCGGCGTCCTCGACATGAAATCAGGAATCGCTCTGATGCTGCACGCAATCGCGGCTCTTCAAGAATGGCACACGGAAGGCTCGCATGGCGTCTTGCCGCGTCCGGTGACTGTTCTTCTCGTCTCCGACGAGGAAGTTGGCAGCAGCTCTTCGCGATCGATCACCGAGGCGCTAGCCAAGCGGGCCGCCGCTGTGCTCGTTCTCGAACCATCCTACGGACGCGCGGGAGCCGTAAAAACCGCACGAAAGGGAGTGGGCGACTATCTCCTCAAAGTGACCGGCAAGGCGGCGCATGCCGGCCTGGATTTCCAGAAGGGCGTCAATGCGATTCGCGAACTGGCGCGGCAGATCGAGAGAGTCTCAGGCTTTACCGATCTTAAGAAAGGGTTGACGGTTAATGTCGGATTGGTCAGCGGCGGTTCGCGAACCAATGTCGTTCCAGCCGAGGCCGTGGCGCAAGTCGATGTTCGCATTGCGCGACTGAAAGACGCGGCCGGCATCGACAAGAAAATGCGCAGTCTGCGCCCATTCGTTCGCAACTGCAAAATCGAGGTCAGCGGAGGAATCAATCGTCCCCCCATGGAACGCACCGCCGGAGTGGCCGCGCTCTATGCGCAAGCCGCCGCCATCGCCCGAGACCTGGGATGGAAACTTGGGGAAGCTGCAGTGGGGGGAGGCTCCGATGGCAACTTCACCGCGGGTCTTGGTATTCCAACGCTCGATGGACTCGGCGGCGTTGGGGACGGCGCCCATGCCAGGCACGAGCACATCCTGATATCGGAGTTGCCGCGGCGGGCCGCGTTGCTGGCCGGCCTGATCGAGTTGTGCTGACTGGAGTTATGGCCGACTGCGAATCACCCTTTCGCGTGTGACCGATTTCACCATCTCCAGTGACCCCTGTCACAGGCGGCTTTGACCTTAGGGTCCACACTAACCTAGAATTCAGTATAGGGTCGTTTCCGTGAATCCGCGCCCATGGCGCGCGGAACCCCTTGGGAGGTTTTATGGGTGAAGGACTGTTTCAACCGCTACACATTCTGTTAATTATCGGTATCGCTTTGCTGCTTTTCGGGCCGAGCAAATTTGCCGACCTGGGCAAAGGCCTGGGCGAAGGCATACGCAATTTCAAGTCGTCGATGAAAGAGCCTGAGGAAAAGCCGAAAGAAACGCCGAAACCTCCCGCCGCTTAAGGTTCTTAGTTCCCGGTTCTCAGTTCTTAGTGGGAATTGGAGAGCCGCAAGTCTCTTGCGAGCTGAGTGAGAGGTGGGAACTTACGTCCCGCAGCATGCGAAATACCAGCGCTACCGGCAATCCCACCACATTGAAGTAGTCTCCTTCGATGCGCGGAATCCAACGACCCGCGCGTCCTTGAATGGCATAGGCTCCTGCCTTGTCCATCGGCTCGCCGCTGGAGACGTAATCAGCGATCTCTCTTCCTGTCAGTTCGCTCACCGTGACAACCGTAGTTTCACTCGCGAGCGATATCTGCCCGCCGGCCACCACGCACACTCCAGTGATCACCCGATGCTCGCGGCCGGAAAGCAGGCGCAGCATGCGCGCGGCGTCCGCTGCGTCGGCTGGCTTGCCAAGAAGCTGCCCATCGATCGTCACCACGGTGTCGGCTCCAAGAACGCAATCCTGTGGACGTTGACTCGCAACCGCGAGCGCCTTCTCACGAGCGAGGCGCTCGGCACAGTCCTTCGCGCTCTCTGCAGGTAAGGGGTCCTCGGCGATATCCGCAGCCTGCACTTCAAAGGCGATCCCGGCATTGCGCAGCAATTCCTGGCGGCGCGGTGAGGCTGAGGCGAGGACGAGCATGGGAACATTGTACGGAGATCGATTCCATTTGTGCTTTCGACAGGATTGAACAGCAACACAACTAGAGCAGGGGAAAAAAAGCCGCGAGCTGAGGTCATCAGCCGCGGCTTTTAGGTATTGCCAATGCGTGAAGCTAGTTCACAGTGACATCGATGGTCTGTGAAGGAATGCCGTTGGTGACCACTACGAGCGTGCTCGCGCCGGTTTCGATCCCCGCGGGAACGTTGAAGTGTGTGGTCTGGAGCGCTGCCGATTGCATGGCATAGCTCGAAGGATTGTGGGTCTTGCAATAGAACACATGGCCGGTCTGATCGTTGGTGATGCGCACCAGCGCGTAGTTGGTGTAGGGCTGGTAGTCATCGCCATAGGCTCCGCCCGCAGATACGCCGGCGAACCGATAGCCCGTGACCATATAGCTCTTGCCGTGGGTCACCGTCTTTGCGACCTTAGTGATTTCCGGCGCCCATGCTGTGTTGTAGGTTCCCGCGGAATTGAAGAGCTCGATCGTCCGGCTGTAATCCGCGAACAGAATCTGTCCGGTGGGAAGAACCAGCAAGTGGCCGTAAAAGGACGAATCGTTCTTGGCATTCGGCGGATTCACGGTCGCTGTGAGGTCGGTTCCATTCCACTCATAAAAAGCAGAGGGCGTACCCCCGTAACCGGGGCTGGCCATGACCAGAACGTTTCCGTTGATCTCAATCGACGCCGGACCGTCGGCGACATTGTATTGGCCGGGAAAGGTCGGGCCAGGGGTCCAGGTACCGGTCGCAGTGTTGTAGATGGAGGTGTTGCCGGGGTCGCAGGTATTGGCGCCGGTGGCAAACACCGTGCCGTCGGGCCGCAACACTGCCGGACCTAGTTCGTAGGTGGCTTTGCTCTCAACTCCGCAGTGCGAGTCCCACAACTGAACGCCCGTGCTGCCGGCGCTCGACCAGGTCTCGGAGGTGGGATTGTAGAGTTCGGAATTCATGCCGGTGGCGTCGTATTGAAACACGTAGGCATCGACTGACAACACTTCACCGTTTGGCAGGAGGTTGAATCCCTCTTCATCGAACACGTCGAATTTTCCGTTGCCGCTGAATTCCGTCCAGGTATGTTTGGTCGGATTGAAGTAGGCAAACTGCGTGGTGCAGCAGTTGGCCTGCATGTCGGTGCCATCATTGAGGATGACGTTCTGGGCATCGCCAATACTGGTCCAGCCGGTGGGCGGGTTGATCTTCGCCCACTTGTTAGTAACGGGATTGTAGAGCGCGCCCATGTTCGTCCAGTCGGCATTCAGGTTGGCGTATTCGCCACCCTCGATGAGAAGTTCGCCATTGGGTAATACTGCCGAACCGAAGAAAAGGGGGGAGTAAAAGGGAATCGGCGCCAGTGCGGTCCATGTGCCATTCACGTAGCTGCCATTGATATCAGGCGTTAGTTTGTACCATGCATCATTAGAGCTTTGCTCCTGATGAACCATCACAGTGCCGTCGGTAAGCAGAAAAGATGCGCCGGCGCCGCTGCCTGGATAGGCGGCCGCAACAGGCGTCCAACTCTGACCGCTGGCAAGGGCAGCCAGCAGGCAGAGCAAAATGGCAGTTCCCGCGAGCGAGCGGGAGGTGGAAAACTTCAACATGTACTCCTCCTGGTGATCTTCTTCTATTTCTATTTTCTTGGCCCGCCTAACGGCGGTTGCAGATAGGGCCCGAACCCTGGGGAAGGAAAACGTAAGGGCTGCGGGCAATTGTAGGGCCCAGACCCCAGATTGAAAAGAAAATAAACGCAGTGGAGGTGGGCTGCAAATAGTTGCGGATAAATACCAAGAAAAGATACACAACAATTTATAAAGAAGGCATGTCTAGCGCGCGGCGAGTGGCTCTTGCGAGCGCAGCCCTGCGGT
>JBEKXO010000213.1:0-8116 GCA_049511995.1 Terriglobales bacterium | reverse complement strand
TATGAGATTGGAGTTGAACTGAGCTGCCGGGCAATTGTAGGGCAGAGGTACTGTCGGAGTTGCGCGTACGCCGTTGCAGGCGAACCCAGCCTCGGCTTCCTGATCGGCGGAAAGCGGCACCCCGCCCACGTTGGCGGCAAGCATGCTCACGTACCCGCCACCGGGTACGCTCGGATTGGGAATTGATCCTAAGCAATCGTTGGAGGGTAGGGGACCCTGTGTGGCCGCGAAGCATGGCGTTGCGCCCGCCACCAGTCCACTGTCATACCGCCAATTGAACCCCAGCCATGGGCCAAGCTTCCAGGGCTGATATTGGAAGTGGGTGGTTTGATTGAAACGTTCGTCGTGGTCGATGCGGAATGGAGCTCCGGGAGGGCCACCGACGGTCGCGCCGGCTCCGGCGACCTGGGGAAGGAAGAATCGGGCGGCCACGCTGGAGAAGACCATGAGCGCCGAAAAGCCATGAAGATTCGGTACACTCACGCGGCCCGCATAACCGGGAATTTTCGAGTTGTGCCACTCAATGGGGTATGTGATCGGGGTGTTGCCGAGCACACTAAAGTCGAAGCCGTTGTGCGTGTATTTCGAGATCCACTCGCCGGAAAAGACCAGGTACTTCCCAAAGGCTTGCTCCAAGCCCGCATGGAATTCATTGCGAAAGCCGACACCCAAGGGATTGGGTACGGGTGCGGTGCAGATAAGAAGCGGGGCGAGAACCGCATTGCTGCATCCGGTGCTCGAAAGCACCAGATTCTCGTTGAAGGGAGATTCCAAGGTGCGTGCGTAGGAAACGCGGAGGATGGTGCTGGTCTTCTTGACGTTGTACGCGATCCCGAGCCGAGGTTCGGCTTGCCGCCCGATGGTGATCCCGTTGTAGAGATCGCCGCGTATGCCAAGGTTCAAAGACCAGTTGCCGACGGTGATCGCGTCACGAACGTAGAGGGCAAGCTCCTTCACGTCAGTGCGGCCATTGAAGGTGTACAAGTTGCCGCCGCGGGTCAGGTCATAAGGAGCCAAGAGCCGATTGAAGAAAGGATAAAAAGGAGTGCCGGGCGCATTCCCGTTAGTGGAAAGATTCGGTTGATTGGCCCCGGTGCATTGCGACGGATCCGTGAAGCCGGGGACAGGAACGTACCCGGTCGCGCTCAATGGCGTTGTGTACGCGGTTATGCAGGGCGCGTTAAAGATTGGATCGACGATACCGAGAGTGTCATCCTCCCTAAGAAACGTCTGTTCGTAGGTGGCCCCAGCCTTGATGTTATTCACTCCCTTGACGTAAGAGACATCGGACCGAAGGCCCACATTGCTGAGCGTCCGATTTTGACCCACCGACTGTCTCTGCAGACTTGGAGGGCCGAGGTCCGCGAACGGATCGCTGCTCGGATAGTAGTTGTAATCGTCGCGGCGCACGAAAGCGCCCAGAGTAGTTACGGTGTCCGAATTCAATACGTGGGTCCACGAAGGGGCGATGTTGAACGTCCCAATTTTGGAGCGTTGGTCGTTGCTTCCGACGGTAGGTCCTGGAGTAAAGCCCGTGGGCGTACCGATGGGAACTACGCCTCCGTAGTTCTCGACCGATGGAAGAACCCCGTTCAGGCCGCTCCAGGGTGTCGCGTTTTGCGCGTCCAGCGAATTGGGCGTCTGGAACCAACTCCGGCTGTAGCCGAAGTCAATGTGAATCGAGTCGGCGGATGAGAGTTGGTAGTCCACGCGGTCGAACAGGTTTTCTTCGTTGCCTCTATCATGCGATACCTCGAATTCAGGCGGGTCGAGGAAACGGCCGGTATTTAGACCACCGATGGAGATGAAATTTCCCCAATTCTTGCCCCCATACGCGACATTTGCGTCGACGTTGGAGGTTCCGAACGACCCAAAGGAAGTAGTGATGTCTCCGTGAGGGGTAGTTGCGCCCTGGCCCGAGCGAGTAGTCGCGACAATCACCACGCTGGTCTTGCCTCCGTATTCCGCCGGTGGCGCACCGGAAATGACTTCCATGGATTGAATGGAGTCGACCGGAAGCTGGTTGGAGAAGACTTTGCTTTGCTGGTCGGTGATGGGCTGGCCGTCGATGGAGAACGAATTCGACGCGTGGTCGCCGATCCCGTGGAAGAGGCCATTGGAGTCGGCGGCAATTCCCGGCGTGGAGAGAGTCACCAGCGAACTCAGCGACGATGTCGTGCTTTCCAAGGGAAGTTTGTCGAACAAGTTCTTATCGATGTCGGAGTGGAATGTCGGATCGTTTTCCACCAGATCGCCGCCGCTAGCCTCGACCGAAACCGTCGTCGAAGAGCCGGTGACTTGAAGACTAATTTTGACAACGGCAGGCACCACCGATCGTATCTCTACATCCTGTGCACTTACGGCGAATCCCGAGGCGCTCACCGTCATGTGATACGGATTGAAAGGCACGTTCGGGAAACTGAAATTCCCCTTCGCGTCAGTAGTGGTCGTGCGGTCATAGCCGCTGACCGGGTTATGGATTTCGATGGTGGCATTCGGAACTACCGCGCCCGAAGGGTCCAGCGCAGTGCCGTTGATCGATCCCGAACTCCCGCCCGACTGCGCGTAAGCGTGAAGGCCAAGTGCAAAACAGAGAACCACCATAAAAGCCGCATGAAGCGACCTCTTATAGGAAATCAGCATGAACGCCTCCAAAAGAAATTGGTCCGTATAAAGATCAGGGCACGGTTCACGGGACAAGAACCGGCCACTACACATCTGAGATTTGATCTTTAGACGCTAGGAGGGGGACGGACAAACTGTGCGAACGCTATCACGCTCTGCTTGGCAGAAATAGCTTGCGCTCGAACGGTAGAGACGACAAGGAATGTGGTACTCGTTAGTGCGGATGGGGCCTTAGGAGATGCAGAGTGGGTAGCGACACAGACCGAACATTTTGCCGCCTCGGCCGCACTCGAATGTTGGTGCGCGGCGGATACTATTGCCGACCAGAATGTCAGCAACACCAACAGCAACGCTATCCACTTGGAGATCGAACGCAAAGCCTGCTCCCCCACGAACCCGATTTGTGAATCTATATCAAAAACAGAAGAGTAATGCAACTACCATACCGGGTACTGTACCCCCCTTTTTTTCGCCGTGCTAATGGCTGTGGAATCCCCACTCGCCATAGCACCGTCTGTCTCGCAACTGGCTCAGAAACTGCACGAATATTTTCAAGCAATTTCTTAATTGTGTTTTCCGAGTTATACCATACCATGTATGGTATAGTGCAAGCGAGGGAGGAAGTAGAATTAAAACCATGAGCCATACAATCAAAGAAAAACAAAACCTCCTTCTCAGGGCCAAGCGCATTCAGGGGCAGGTCGAAGCCTTGGTGCGAGCCTTGGATGAAGAACGCGACTGTTCTGACGTGCTGCAAGTTATGAGCGCAGCCAGAGGGGCGATGAACAGCCTGATGGCGGAGCTCCTAGAAGGTCACATCCGCAGTCACGTTCTTAACGGGAAGCATCGCCCATCTTCACAACAAGTGGCCGCTGCGGACGAAGTCATCGACATGGTCAAGTCTTATTTGAAGTGACGAGCCGGAGTCGGCGGGAAGAGGCAACGGATATGAGCGCTCGCCCCTTGAGCGGACACGACAATCTGACGGCTTCCACAGTCTCTACCCTCGCGAGGCCTGGTCAATCGTCGGAAAAACACCGCTTGGAGAACCACAACTCGGGGAATCGCAGTTCGGGAGATCACAGCTCCGATCCCGACAACCAGCTCGAATGGACGGAACTCCTCCGTATCGCTTTGGTGGCACTGTCCGCAGTCGCAGTCTGGTTTCGTCTCTGGGAGCCGTTTCCGCGCTTCAGTGTAATCGGCATCGCGGCTACCCTGATCGGCGGATATCCGATTTTCAAGGAAGCCGTCGAGAACATCGTCGAACGAAAAATGACGATGGAGCTATCGATGACGATTGCCCTGCTTTCGGCGCTGGCGATCGGCGAATTCTTCACTGCTCTTGTGATCACGGCGTTCGTACTTTCCGCCGAAGTTTTGGAGGGCCTAACGGTCGGCCGCGGCCGACGAGCTATCCAGGATCTGATCGATTTCCTGCCGCGGACCGTTTCCGTCCGTCGTAACAACGAAGTGGTGGAGGTCCCGGCCGACAATCTCCAAGTCGGCGACGCGGTAATTGTGAAGCCGGGTGGGCGCATCCCCGTCGATGGCCTCGTGCTTGGCGGGCGATCCTTTGTAGAGCAGGCGGCTATCACGGGCGAGGCCATGCCGGTTGAAAAGTCGCGGGGAGATGCGGTTTACGCAGGAACCATTAACCAGTCGGGAGCCTTGGAAGTCGAAGCGCAGAAGCTAGGGCGCGATACGACGTACGGCAGGATCATCGAAGCGGTTGAACGGGCAGAGAAATCGCGCGCTCCGATTCAGAAAACGGCGGATCGATTGGCCGGCTACCTGGTGTATTTCGCTTTAGGAGCCGCGGTCCTCACTTTCATAGTAACTCGCAATGTGAGGTCAACGATATCGGTCGTGATTGTTGCCGGGGCTTGTGGCATCGCCGCCGGAACTCCCCTGGCGATTCTCGGTGCGATTGGCCGCGCGGCGCGTCTTGGAGCAATAGTTAAGGGCGGTCTATACCTGGAAGCGCTGGCTGGAGTTGACACGGTGCTACTCGACAAGACTGGAACGTTAACGTTTGGAACTCCTCAGATTCGGGAGGTTGTCTCCTGCGATGGCTTCGCTCTGCGCGACGTCGTCGCGGCTGCCAGCATCGCCGAATGCAAGTCCGAACATCCGCTCGCCAAGGCGATCATTTCGCGAGCCGCCGAACTGGCAGTTCCCATCACCGAACCAGATGAATTCTCCTACACCCCGGGAAGAGGGGTGCGAGTGACATACCGCGGCGCGGAGATTCTGGTGGGCAGCAGGGCGCTTTTAGTGGAGCATGCTGTGGCGGGGATCCCGTTTGTCAATGGTAACGGCAACGGCCAAGGTGGTATCTCCGAAGTTTACGTCGCTCGTGGTGGGCAGATGTTGGGGACGATTTGTATTGCCGATGTGCTGCGTCCCGAAGCAAAGACTGCAGTTGCGGCAATGCGAGAGATGGGGCTGAAAACAATCTTGCTGAGCGGAGATGCCCAAGGAGTCACTACGACAGTAGGGCGTGAACTCGGTGTCGACGAAGCCGTGGGAGAACTGTTACCCGATCAGAAAGCTAAATGGGTCAGCGATCTTCGCGTGAACCATCGCAAAGTCGCCATGGTTGGGGACGGCATCAATGATGCTCCAGCCCTCGTGGAATCAAATGTCGGAATTGCGATGGGCTCAGGAACCGACGTTGCCAGGGAGAGCGCCGATGTCATCTTGATCGGAAGCGATCTTTCGAAGCTTGTCGAGACGTTGCGGATCGCCCGTCGTTGTCGCAGCATCATCATGCAGAACTTCGTGGGCACTCTCGTGGTGGACAGCATTGGTGTCGGAATGGCGGCCTGCGGATTCCTGAATCCACTGCTGGCAGCATTCATTCATGTCAGCTCGGAGATGGCATTCATTCTTAATTCCGCGAGACTGTTGCCGCGCGGAGTACCGAAATTCGGCCACTAAGGTCCCAGGCTTTTGAAAGAACTCTATCGTTGTGAACGAACAGGAAGATTGTCCTCTCAAAACGAAGCGCTTGGTGGTCGGACAGATTACGATTTGTCGAGGCTGCTGTTGCGGCAATACGGAGCGTGGTTTGCCCGAGGCCCCGGTCGAATGGCTCAAGAGTGAATGGCGGAAACGCGGGCTGCTGAAACGGGTCCAGTTGACGATCAGTGGTTGTGTTGGACCATGCGACGTGCCCAATGTGGTTGTGATTACGAGTCCTCAGGGTGAGATATGGCTGGGGAATATTTCCAGGTTCGAAGAATATCGCAGCTTGCTGGAATGGGCAGTTCGGTGCAGAGATGCGGGAGAGATGTTAACGGTACCGACTGAGTTTCAAGAACGCAGGATCAGTCCGTTTGGCTCATAAGAGGTTTTGCGATCAGGAGCGATTGCTCGGCCGACGAGCAAGATCCGCTGCCGGCTTACCGCTATTAGTAATGGGAAGTCGGCTAGGCTGGAGACAAAATCCTGGATGCTTGCGCGTTTATCGTTACCGATGGGGTGAGACTTCCTACAAACCGACTTCGGGACAACGTCGTCGGAGTCCGCCGGAAATGTAACATTCGGTTAGCCCGTCATCCAAGTACAATCCTCAGTCACCAGGCTCGTTGCGCCCATGGTCCCGACAGGTGCTAGTCTGACATAGCAACCGATGAGCAACCATGAAATCCACGCAGCTTGGAAGTATCACGATGGCACGAAACACTCCTACTGGAGTATTCGTGAGCATCCTCACCTCTTGGACTGGGCAAATCGGCCGCAGCCTTTCAAAATCTACCCAGAGGTCGAACCTCTTCCACTGCCGCGGGACGTGCCGCAAACGGGGGTGACCGCGCTCTCCGCAATCTCAGAACCGGCGCCTTCGTCGTGGGCTGATTCGGTTCCTGGCCTACCAGATCTAGCACGCCTCCTTTATTTCTCGGCGGGGATTACCAAACAGCGTGCCTATCCAGGTGGAGAAATCTACTTTCGCGCCGCAGCTTGCACCGGAGCTCTATACGAGATCGAGCTGTATGTCGTGACTGGCGATCTCCCGGGACTGGATGCCGGCGTGTATCACTTCAATCCTGTGGATGTATCGCTGCGGCTTTTGCGAAAAGGTGATTTTCGCAGGAACCTAGCTCAGGCGACGGCGATGGAACCCGCGGTGGCTCAGGCGCCGGCGACGATCATCTGCACCGGAACGTACTGGCGGAACTCCTGGAAGTATCAGGCGCGCACTTATCGCCATTTCGGTTGGGACAACGGCACTCTGCTGGCCAATATGCTGGCCGTGTCTGCGGCTTCGGGGCTACCGGCCGAGATCGTGCTCGGGTTCGTGGACGCCGTGGTGAACCGCCTACTCGATCTCGACACGCGGCGTGAGGTTTCCTTGTGCCTCGTGCCGATCGGGCACACGTCGGAGAGTTCGCTGCCAGCAACCAAAGAGGCACCGGCGCTCGGCTTGGAAACGATTCCGCTTTCGCAGCACGAGATCGAATATCCGGCCATGCTTGAGATGCACGACGCGTCTTCGCTTGCGTCCGCAGAGGAAGTAGCTCAGTGGCGCGGGAAGCCACCGGTCGTTCAATGCGCCCCTCTGGAAGCCGGGGCAGTTCTTCTGCGGCGACTGCCGGAAGAAGAACAACCGAAGGACACGATTGAGCAGGTAATCCTGCGCCGTGGCTCTACCCGAACCTTCGATAAGGCGGCATCCATAACGCTGGCACAACTTTCAACTATTTTCCACTGCGCCACGCGAGGTCTTCCGGCTGACTTCCTTAAGCCTCCCGGCGAGCAACTCAACGATCTTTACCTGATCGTGCATGCGGTGCAGGGGCTCAAGCCGGGCGCCTACTTCTTCCGGCGTGACCAGGACGCGCTGGAGCTTTTGAAGGAGGGGGAATTCCGCGCCCAGGCCCATCACCTTGGGCTGGAACAGGAACTGCCGGCGGACGCCTGCGTCGACATCTTCTTTCTCGCCGATTTAAAACGCATTCTGGAGCAATACGGGAACCGCGGCTACCGGGCCGTTCAGCTCGAGGCGGGTGCAATTGGCGGCAGGATCTACCTGGCTGCGTATGCCCAGCACCTGGGTGCGACCGGGCTGACCTTCTTCGACGATGATGTGATTAGCTTCTTTTCACCGCACGCGAGAGATAAGAGTGCCATCTTCCTGCTTGCGATTGGCAAGCCGCTGAAACGCAAACCACAGTAGCGCCAACTCCCGGATTGTCGGCTTACCGGAAGTGATCTGATGGCGGTGGAGGACAAGCTGAATTTGCAAGACCGTTGTACGAGCTAACACCTGTGCCGAGGTTCGAGTCCCCTCCGTCTGCGATCACTTCACGGGCTCCCAGCCCTCTGGCAACATATCGAATGCCAGCGTGTCACGGTAGGCATATTGATTGCCTTCCAGTACCGCCACAGGCGTCAACATATGCCAGATGCGATCATCGTCGAAGACGTAACACTCGCCCGATTCGCGCATCGTGAAGCGATCCATTTCCTGCTTGTTATTGTCGGT
>JBEKXO010000212.1:0-8119 GCA_049511995.1 Terriglobales bacterium | reverse complement strand
ATTTACGAATTCGGTGAGGAAAGGAGGTCGCGGAGAATCGCCAGAGCCATTGTCCGGTCGCGGCCGATACGCACGACGACGCAACTTGTCGAGGTGGTAGCGGCCGCGGCCCGGTCAATGAAACATGAGCGAATTCATCCGGCGACCAGAACCTTTCAGGCTCTCCGAATATTCGTAAACCGTGAATTGGACGATCTGAAGGCGTTGATGGAAGCGGCTCCGCGGGTGCTGAAACCGGGCGGAAGGTTGGTGGTGATCAGCTTTCATTCGCTGGAAGACAGGATTGTGAAAGATGCGATGCGGGCGGGAGCGAAGGACATGAACTTTCGATTGCTCACGAAGAAGCCGGTAATGGCATCTGAAGTCGAGATTGAACGCAATCCGCGATCGCGCAGCGCGAAGATGCGGGCGGCGGAAAGAGTTTGAGCGAATTTGAGTTTGCCCCGGAGAAACTGCCGGGCATCCCGGTGCGGTGATAGTAAGGCGTGCCGGGGTAAGAATTTGGTAGGGCGGTTGTTCGGTATGGGCGACCGCGACTCTGTGGTGGAGTTTTGCTGGAGCGGCCAAGAAGGAAAAAACAAGGCCGGGTCCGGCGAAGAAAACTGAGAAAAGCGGAAATGACATTTACTGGCAATCTGATTGAAGACTTGATGGCGACGGTGGAACGCGCGGAGCGGAGGACGGCCTCCGTAGTCGAGCTTTCGCAAGTCGAACCGACACAACTGGAACCCGTGCTCATAGAGCCGTGGTTTGTCTCGGTTCAAGAAAATGCGGACTACGATTCGAAATTCTTGGGAGTGGCATAGATATGAGCGCCGTCGCGATGCAAACTGTGGATCTACGCAGGAATAAGACGTGCTGGCTGGGGACTCCGGAGATTTATTTCCGCAAGACGATCGATAACTCCCGGTTGGTGAAAGTCGAAGATCCGCGTCGCGAACGGGAGATGAAGCAGTTTGGAATCGCGCTCTGCCTGCTCTTCGTGCTGGTGATGGGATATGCGCTGCAACATTTCCGCGCCATTGAATATGGATACAAGATCGAGACCCTGCGGGTGCAGCGCGATGGGTTGGCGGAGATGAATCGGGCGCTGCATCTGGAAGAAGCGTCATTGCGCGATCCGGAGCGAATCGATGTGATGGCGAGAAAGCTTGGATTGCAATCGCCGCAGCCTGGACAGGTGATGCGCATGGATTCGGCGGGCGATAATGCGGCTCCGGTGATGGCGAGCGTGACGCCGGTGTCGGTTGTGTCGGTGCGGTAAGCAGTTCTCAGTTCCCAGTTCTCGGTTCTCAGTTCACATCGTGAGTTCTTTCACTGAGAACTGAGAACCGGCAACTGGGAACTCCCCACCTGGGAACTGAAATGGCAGTAAACTCCACTTCGAACGGCGCACGATTCCGGATTTATGCATTATCTGGACTGCTGTGCCTGTGGCTGCTGGCGATCTGCCTGCGGCTGATCTACCTGCAAATTTTCTGCTACGGAGATTTCGAGCGGCGCGCGCAACGTCAGCAGCAGCGCAGCTTTGACCTCTCTGCCAAACGCGGGGTCATCTACGATCGCGCGGGACGCGAGCTGGCGATGTCGATCCAAGTCGATTCAGCGTTCATCGTGCCTTCGGAAACTCCCGACCTCGCGAATACTGTGAGCCTGATTTCACGGATTACGCAGGACGATCCGCGAGTCGTGCTCGCCGATTGCCGCGCCCACAAGACATTTTGCTGGGTGGCGCGCAAGGCGGATGCGGAGGTGATCGATCGCATACGGGCGCTGAATCTTCAGGGCATACATTTTCAAAAAGAAGCGAAGCGGTTTTATCCCAAGCGCGAACTGGCGGCGCAAGTGCTGGGCTATGTAGGGACGGACGATCAGGGATTGAGCGGACTGGAGCGGCAGTTTAATTCGCAACTGCAGGGCAAGCCTGGGAAGCTGATGATTTCCGTCGACGCGCGCAAGCGCTGGTTTGCCAGCGTGGAAAAAGAGCCGGAGGCGGGCAGCAGCGTCGTGCTGACGATCGATCAGAATATTCAGTACATTGCGGAGCGCGAACTGGAGCGCGGGATGGAAGAGACACACGCGATTGCGGGGACGGTGATCGTGGAGAATCCGCACACGGGCGAGATTCTGGCGCTGACCAACCGGCCGACGTTCAACCCGAATATTCGCAGGGAGATTAAGAACGAAGCGCTGAAAGACCGCGCGGTAAGCGACGTTTACGAGCCAGGCTCGACTTTCAAGATGGTCACGATCTCGGCCGGGCTGGAAGAGAAAGTAACGCGGCCGGATGAAATGTTCGATTGCCAGATGGGATCGATTGTCATTAACGGCATGCGCATACGCGACAGCAAGCCGCACGGCATGCTCTCAGTGGCCGACATTATTGCCGAGTCGAGCGATGTGGGCGCGATCAAAGTCGCACTGCGGCTGGGCGATGAGCGTTTCTATAGATATATTCGCGCCTTCGGGTTCGGTCAGCAGACGGGAGTCGAACTTCCGGGTGAAACGCGCGGCTTGACGAAGCCGGTGGAGCGGTGGTCCAAGGTTTCGATAGGCGCGATCTCGATGGGACAAGAGATTGGGATTTCGCCGATGCAATTGGCGGGGCTGATTTCTACGATTGCGAATGATGGCGTGCATGTGCCGCCGCGAATTGTTGCGGGGACGATCGCGCCGCAGAAGGCATTTCAGAATAATCCGCAAACGATTGCGTTTCAGCCAGTCGAGGGGACGCGCGTGATTTCATCTCTGACCGCGGCGCAAATGCGGCAGATGCTTCAGGGAGTGGTATTGCACGGCACGGGGCGCAAGGCGATTCTCGAGGGATATAGCTCGGCGGGAAAAACCGGGACAGCACAGAAAGTGGATCCGGCGACGGGCGCGTATTCGAAGACCAAGTATGTGGCGTCGTTCGCGGGGTTCGCTCCTATTAACGATCCACAAATTGCGGTAGTGGTGATTCTCGATTCCGCGGTGGGATTGCATCAGGGCGGCCAGGTATCGGCGCCTATCTTTCAGCGGGTGATGCAACAGACGCTGGAGTATTTGCACGTGCCGCACGATGTGCAGCTGCCCGCGAACCGGCAGGTATTGCTGGCGCGGCGCGACGTGCCGGAGGCGAGTCTCGAAGAGGGTGCGCCGGATCATCTAGGCGCTAACCTGGAAATGGCTGAAGCGAGTGAAGCGCCGATCGGTCCATTGTCCGCGAAAACGGAGCCAATCCACCAACAGGTTGTTCCCGCCGCGCTGATTACGAAAGTTGCGGAACAACCGGGAAAAATGAGCGCAGCGGACTCTGCGAGTTCGGCGCCTTCAATGCCTGCGTTATCGTCCGAGAACTTAGCTCCACCGAAGTTGCCGGCGGGCGGAACGGTCGTGCTCGACGTGGAAGAAGGAGGAATCGAGATGCCATCGTTTCTCGGCAAAACCTTGCGTAGCGCCATGGAAGCGGCGCAGGATGCGGGATTTGACCTGGACGCCATTGGCAGCGGCGTGGCTCGTGAACAATTGCCCGCTCCGGGTGCGCATGTGGCGGCGGGCTCCCGCGTGGTGGTGCGGTTTGGGCGCTAAGTTTTTGTGAACTTCAGCGCCTCGTGAGATTGAGAAGCGCGTTAACCACAGAGTACACAGGGGTTTCACATGAGGAAACCTCAGCCTCGTTAAAACCTCACGCCCGCTATTTATAATCACTCCAATGACCTTCGAACGACTCCTGCAAGGCGCCGAGGTTCTCTCGCAGAGCGGAAACCCGGGCATTGCCGGTGTGGAATATGATTCACGGCGAGTGCGGCCGGGAACGGTTTTTGTCGCGATGAAAGGGGAGACGAGCGACGGGAATCGTTTTATCGATCAAGCCATTGCCGCTGGGGCGGTTGCGATCGTCACTGACTCCGCAACCGAAGCGCCTCGTCCAACGGTGGCTTGGGCGCAAGTAGTGCATGGACGGCGGGCGCTGGCGCGGCTGAGCGCGAATTTCTACAAACGACCGGCCGAGCGAATCGCGAACATTGGAATTACCGGCACCAACGGAAAGAGCACAACTGCATTTCTGATCGAATCGATACTGCGGGTGGCGGGGCGCAAGACGGCGCTGGTCGGTACGATTGAATATCACGTAGCGGGAAAGATTCTTCCTGCCCCGCACACGACGCCAGAGGCGCTGGAGTTAAACCGGCTTTTGTCGGAAGGGCTTAGCCTGGGAGTCACCGACGCAGTGATGGAAGTGTCATCGCACGCGCTCGAGCAACAGCGGGTTTTCGGAATTCCTTTTGATGTTGCCGTATTGACGAATCTAACGCGTGACCATCTCGACTATCACGGGACGATGGAAAATTACCTCCGCGCAAAACAAATTCTTTTTGAGGGCTGCGGAACAGAGCCGCCGCGCGCTGCCGTGCTTAATATTGATGATGATTATGGGCGGCAACTGTTGAAGATGTGCAAGAAAAAGAGTGCTGTCGTGCTTTCGTATGGTCTTACGGCGGGTGACTTTCACGCGGAGTCGGTTGAGATTACGCCGCGCGGGACGCGCTTTCAAATGGTGGCACCGTTCGGGACTTTGGCGATGTGGTCTCCGCTGATCGGCAGGGTGAATGTTTATAACGCGCTCGCAGCCTCGGCCGCGGGATATGCTCGCGATTGTTCAGCGGAGGCGATTGCGAAAGGAGTTTTCGACCTCGCCAGCGTTCCCGGGCGTTTTGAGCGCGTCGATTGCGGGCAGCCCTTTACCGTTGTGGTGGACTACGCGCACACCGACGATGCGTTGCGCAATCTCACGGCACTGGCTCGCGAATTTGTGGATCGCGCCGGACTCAAGGGAAAGGTCATTGCTCTGTTTGGCTGTGGCGGGGATCGGGATCGCGCCAAGCGTCCGTTGATGGGCGAAGCGGCAGGAGCGGGCAGCGATTTTGTGGTGCTGACTTCCGACAATCCGCGCTCGGAAGATCCGCTCGCCATCATGAATGATGCACTGGTTGGACTACAGAAATCGGGCGCGAAGTATTTTCTGGAGCCGGATCGCGGTAAGGCCATTGCGTTCTCTTTGGAACAGGCAATGCCGGGCGACATCGTCCTCCTGGCGGGCAAGGGACACGAAAAAGTGCAAGTCACGAGAGAGGGGACAATTCCGTTTGACGATGTCGACGTCGCTCGCGAGAATCTGAAGACACTGGGCTACGACTGCAAGAGTGCCGCGATGGCGGGAACCGCCGGGAAGAGCGCATGAAACTTCTGCTCTCACGCATCGCCGAATTTGTGCAAGCTACCGGGCAGTACGATGGCCAGGCGACGGCGCACGGATATTCGATCGATTCGCGTACCGTGCAGACGGGAGAAGTTTTTTTTGCGGTCAAAGGTGAACGCCTCGACGGTCATGATTTTGTGGAGCAGGCGCTCGCACGTGGCGCAATTGCGGCGGTGGTGCAGAAAGATCACTTGGCGCGCTATTCGAAACCGGCGGGCCTGCTGGCTGTTGGTGACACGCTGATTGCGCTGCAGACGCTGGCTACGGCGGTCCGAAAAATCTGGGGGAAGACAGCCATTGGGGTCACCGGTTCGATGGGTAAGACGACAACCAAAGAAGCCATGGCCCATTTGCTGGCGACAAAGTATCGTGTGCATCGCACCAGGGGAAATTTCAACAATCATTTCGGATTGCCGCTCGGGCTGCTAACTCTGGAGCCGGAATACGATCTCGCGGTGGTGGAGATGGGGATGTCGCATGCCGGTGAGATCGCGGCCCTGGCGCGCATCGCGCAGCCGAATCAGGCCGTAATAACGAATGTTGCGCCGGTACACCTCGAGAGCTTCGATTCTCTAGCCGGTATTGCCCGCGCCAAATACGAACTCATTGAAGCTCTGCCGCATGGCGGCACAGCCGTGCTGAATGCGGATGACCAATATGTTTGCCAGTTTGGGCGCGACTTTAAGGGCAAGGTTGTCATGTTCGGAATGAGCGGGAAGGGCTGTGTTCCCGCAGATGTGCGCGCGGCAAATGTCGAAGTCGTTGGGCCCGAAGGCACGCGCTTCGACCTGCTGATCGATGGACTGCGGCAGACGGTGCAGAGTCCGCTGCTGGGGCGGCACAATGTTTACAATGTGCTGGCGGCGGCCGCGATCGCCCTTGAGCATTCCATCACGCCATCGGAGATCGCCGCAGCCCTGCCCTCTTTGCAGCCAGCCGACAAGCGAGGGCAGGTCGTCCAAGTGGGTAACATCGCGGTACTCTACGATTGTTACAATTCAAGTCCGAAGGCACTAATGGCGGCCGTGGATACGTTAGCGGCGATGCCTGCGGCGCGCCGGATTGTGGTTGCGGGCGAGATGCTGGAGTTGGGGGCGACGGGCGAGGAACTGCATCGCGAGTGCGGGCGCTACATTGCCGAACGCAAGATTGACTTTCTGCTCGGAGTGCGGGGTCTGGCCAAGGTGATTGTCGAGGCTGCTCGCGACAGCGCGATGAATGCGGAGTTCGTTGCGACTCCGGAGGAAGCTGGCGAGTGGCTGGCGCGCGAGACTCGCGAGGGCGATGTCGTACTGTTGAAAGCATCGCGCGGTGTGAAACTGGAAAAGGCGCTGGAAACCTGGAAGCAGAAAATCGGCGTTGCCAACATTAACCCAACGCCGTAGTCGTCGGGTAATTGATTACTAAGAGCTGACAGCTGAGAGCTGACAGCTGTTGTCGGAGGCGGATTGCTCTACTGGCTGCTCTACCTGAAGCTCTTCCATTATTTTCCGCCGTTTCGCATCTTTCGTTATCTAACTTTTCGCACTGCTTTCGCGAGCCTCACTGCCCTTTTTACAGGGCTGATCGTCGGGCCGATCGTGATTCAGCGGTTGCGAGATTTTCAGATCGGACAATACATTCGCGAAGAGGGGCCGCAGGCGCATCAGAAAAAAGCGGGCACGCCCACGATGGGCGGCTTGCTCATTGCCATTGCCATTCTCGTCCCGACATTGTTATGGGCGGACTTGAGCAATCCGTTCGTTTGGATTGCAGTTTTTTCCACGGTGGCATTCGCCGCGATCGGTTTTACCGACGACTATATTAAGGTCGTTCACCGCCGCAATCTCGGACTAACCGCCCGCGCCAAGATCGGCTATCAGATTCTGGCCAGCATTCTCATTGCGGTCGCATTGATCGCGTTGCAGTACCGGGGAATGTATTCCACGCGGTTGCTCGTGCCGTTTTTCAAACAATTCCGGCCGGATCTCGTCATCGAGCGGTGGGTGGTGCATCCGCAACTTTGGCCGCTGGCTTTTTTGCCCTTCGTAGCTTTTGTCGTGCTCGTAATTGTCGGATCGAGCAATGCGGTCAATCTTACGGATGGCTTGGACGGGCTTGCAATCGGCTGTACGGTAATCGCGGCGGGGGCGCTGGCGGTTCTCACATATCTCAGCGGCCACGCGACGTTTGCAACCTATCTCGAACTGCAGCGCATGCCTCAGGTGGGCGAGTTGACTGTTTTTTGCGGGGCAATGGTTGGGTCGGCGATTGGATTTCTGTGGTACAACGCGCATCCGGCGGAGGTGTTTATGGGCGATGTCGGCTCGCTGGCGCTGGGCGGCGCAATCGGCACGGTCGCGGTTATGATCAAGCAAGAACTGCTGCTGCCGTTCATTGGCGGGATTTTTGTTATTGAGGCGCTGTCGGTAATCCTGCAAGTCGGCTCCTACAAGCTGCGCAAGAAACGCATTTTCAAGATGGCGCCAATTCATCATCACTTTGAGTTGCTGGGCTGGTCGGAGTCGAAGGTGATTGTGCGCTTCTGGATTGCGTCGCTGGTGTTTGCGCTGTTCGCGTTGACCACGCTGAAACTTCGGTAGAAAAATCTACCACGGAGGCACGGAGACACGGAGGGACGGCAACAGAGGCTATTCGGGCGGATTGTCGATATGACCATTTCCCAGTCAAGGCCATACATCGAATCGAATCCTAAATTCGCGCTCACACGGCCGTGGTGAAATGAATTTTGATGGAGCTTAGCAACAAACGCGTGCTGGTGGTGGGCCTGGGAAAGTCGGGCGTAGCTTCGGCGCTTTTTCTGAAGTCGCGCGGCGCTCGCGTCACCGTGTCGGATTCGAAGCCGGAAGCCGAACTGCGGGATGAAATTCTGTTGCT
>JBEKXO010000211.1:0-8595 GCA_049511995.1 Terriglobales bacterium | reverse complement strand
GGAGACGCCATTACCGACAACCAGCGGGGTAAGTGCGCGTTGGACATCGCGACCTCGAAGGTCACCACCAGCAAGGTCGGCCTGGAGATCACCAACCGGATGTTCGAAGTGATGGGAGCGCGCGCCGCCGCTGCTCCTGCGCGGATCGACCGCTACTGGCGCAATCTGCGCACGCACACGTTGCACGATCCGGTCGACTACAAGATTCGCGAGTTGGGAGACTGGGCTTTGAATCGCAAGGTTCCGAAGCCATCGTTTTATTCATGAGAGAAAAGTTGATAGGAACCTGAACTTATGAATCCTTCGAGACCTGCAAGTTTTACCTGCACGATCCTTCTGGCTATCGTTCGCTTTGGCCCAGAATTCCGACAACGTCCTACGCATCGGATACCAGAAATATGGCACGCTCGTGCTGCTGAAAGCGCGCGGCAGTTTGGAAAAGCGGCTGGCGCCGCTGCACGTTGAAGTCAAATGGACCGAATTTCCGGCTGGTCCGCAATTGCTCGAAGGTTTGAACGTGGGCAGCATCGACTTCGGTATCGCAGGCGAAGCCCCTCCCATTTTTGCCCAGGCAGCCGGAGCCGATTTGGTTTACGTCGGAAACGAGCCGCCGGGCTCCGCGGCTGAGGCCATCGTGGTTCCCAAGGATTCTCCAATCAAAACTGTGGCCGAACTCAAGGGCAAGAAAGTCGCGCTCAACAAAGGCTCAAACGTTCACTATCTGCTAGTCAAACTGTTGGAGCAGGCGGGAGTGAAATACAACGAAATAGACACCATCTTTCTGACGCCGGCGGATGCGCGAGCCGCCTTCGAGCGCGGCAGTGTCGACGCGTGGGCGATCTGGGAACCGTTTCTCGCGGCGGCTCAAAGGCAAATTGGCGCTCGCATCATTGCCGATGGGAACGGTGCGGTCAGCAATCACCAATTCTTTCTTGCCGCACGGCCCTACGCAAAAAAGAGAGCGGACGTGATTGCGATCATCATTGAAGAACTGGCGAAAGTCGATGAATGGGCAAAGACGGACACGAAGGCGGCGGCCGCAGCACTACAACCGCAGATGGGTTTGGATCAGGCAACGCTTGAGTTGGCACTTTCGCGGGGCGGCTATGGCGTCACTCCGGTCAGCGATGCCGTGATGGCGGAGCAACAAAGAATCGCGGACGTCTTCTATGACCTCAAGTTGATTCCCAAGCACATTAACGTTCGAGATGCGACGTTGCATGGAACGGCAACCGGAACCGAGGCTAAACGCTGAGCCAGCAAGTCTGAAAGAAGAACCATGAGCGTGAGTCAGAAAAGTCCTGCCATGAAGCCTCAACTTCGGCCGAGTAATCTGGCGAAGCGCGCGTTGCCTTGGGCCCCGCCCATTGTGTTGTTGATCGTTTGGCAGTGGACATCTTCTGTGGGGATTCTGCCCAGCCGCTTCCTGCCCTCGCCCCGTGCAGTGGTGAGTTCGTTCATCGAACTCAGCGCCTCCGGAGAATTGTGGAGGCACGTCCGGGTCAGCACCTTGCGCGCTTTGTCTGGTTTCGTGGTCGGCGGCGGCGCGGGACTCTTGCTCGGCTTGCTCACCGCCTCGCTGCACTGGGCTGAAATTTTGCTCGACACCACCATCCAAATGGTGCGCAACATCCCTCCTCTGGCTCTCATTCCTCTGGTCATTCTCTGGTTTGGCATCGACGAATCGGCCAAACTCTTTCTCGTTTCTCTGGGTGTTTTCTTCCCTATCTACATCAATACTTTTCACGGCATTCGCTCCGTCGATCGCGGACTTCTGGAGATGGGGCGCACGTATGGCCTGTCTGGCTGGCCACTATACCGCGAGATTATTCTGCCCGGAGCTTTGCCCTCCATTCTCGTGGGCGTACGCTTCTCTCTCGGGTTCATGTGGGTGATCTTGATCGTCGCCGAAACCATTTCGGCGCGCGCCGGCATCGGCTACATGACGATGAACGCGCGCGAATTCATGCAGACGGACGTCATGGTGGTCGGCATTCTGCTGTATGCAATCTTGGGGAAACTCGCCGATCTGCTGGCGAAAGGATTGGAACGCTACTGGCTGCGCTGGAATCCAGCGTATCAAACGGCGCGATAAGGGATCACTTTGCCCGTCACTTGCAATTCGAGCGAGATCGCGACTGCGGACGAGCGTTGCTCGCGCGGCGTGTCAGTCGCGATTAAAAAGGTCAGCATCGCCTTCAGCGGACGCACCGTGCTGGAAAATTTTGACGCCGAGGTCACCGCCGGTGAATTTGTGGCGATTGTCGGCCGTAGCGGATGTGGCAAGAGTACTCTCCTGCGCTCAGTTGCGGGATTAGAAACACCACAAGCGGGGAGCATCACCCTGGATGCGGTTCCTGCCTCCAACGGCAAGCCAGACGTTCGCGTGATGTTTCAGGATTCTCGGCTGCTGCCGTGGAGACGAGTTCTTCCGAACGTCATGCTCGGCCTCGAGCGCGCGCTCATTCCGCAGGCGCGAAAAGTCCTGGCGCAAGTTGGTCTAGCAGAAAGGGCCAACGACTGGCCCGCTACGTTATCGGGCGGGCAGCGGCAGCGTGTTGCACTGGCCCGCGCGCTGGTTCATGATCCGAATTTGTTGCTTCTCGATGAACCGCTGGGCTCGCTCGACGCGCTCACACGCATCGAAATGCAGCAACTCATCGAAGATGTTTGGCGAAGCCGCGGTTTTACCGCAATGCTCGTGACTCACGATGTTGCCGAGGCCATCAGTCTCGCGGACCGCGTCATCTTGATTGAGGGGGGCCGCGTCGCGTTGGACGAAGTCGTAAGCATTCCTCGACCACGAACCCGCGGCAGCGCCCGCTTCGCTGCGCTTGAAGAGCGCATACTTGGCCGCGTGCTGCAACGCCGGCCGGTTGTCGAGGAGCAGTGGTAAGAGATCAGTGGTAAAAGCCTGAGGAGCACGGAGAGATCTAATGGTGAACGACGCCGCTGCACCAATTATTCTGGAAGACGAGCGGAAGATTTGCGAATATCCCATTCATCCTTTGATTGCAGGGCGACGGAGCATTCGGGCCTTCGCCTCAACATCCGTCGAATTCGAAACCTTGACCGGCCTGATGGAAGCGGCCCGATGGGCGCCATCTTCCATGAACGAGCAGCCGTGGAGCTTCATCGTGGCCACGAAGGCAAATAATTCCGATTTCGATCGCCTGCTCGGCTGCTTGCTTGAATTCAATGTCCAATGGGCGCAGCACGCCCCGGTGCTTCTGTTATCGGTTGCGAAGCTGACGTTTGAATCGGGAGAACTCAACCGGCACGCGTTCCACGACGTTGGTCAGGCAATCGCCAATCTCACGTTTCAGGCAACGGTATCGGGACTGTTAGTGCATCAGATCGCCGGATTCGATGTTGAAAAAGCGCGCCGCGAGTTTTCGATTCCTCAAGATTATGAACCTGTCGCGGCTGCAGCCATTGGATACCCCGGCAACTCGGCAGAGCTTCCCGAGAAATTACGCAAGAAAGATGCGAGTCCGCGAAAGCGAAAGCCGCTGAACGACTTTGTTTTCGAGCGCGGTTGGGGACATTCGGCGGAATGGACGCGGAGAGCGTAGACCCGACAGATCAACAATTTGGCGCACCGCCAAGAGTTGCCCGGAACGATTTCCAGTTAGCTCTCCATCTCTCCAGAATCCGAACCAGTTAGTCCGGGTCGTGAGCGCGATCAGATTACAACAAAACCCACAATCGCAACTCCGGCTGACAACTTTACTTCCCCCTTCCTCATCCTAAAACCGCACTAAATGTGCAAAGGAGTTCCCAATGACAATGGAAGACGTGTGGCTCGAAACTGTGCACGAGTCGGAACGCAGAGACGGGAAAAAGAACAAAAGCGTCCCAGCCAGTAAAGATAAGGTATCGGCACACGACACAAAAAAGCGTCCGGCCGCGAGCAAAGATGATTCGACGAAAGCTAGTCGAGGACAGGAAAAAAAGCGGGCGGCGTGAGTCGGAAGAACAAGGGGATTGCTGATGTTCCTCCCGCCATTCTGTGCGTCATGGTTTCCGCTGGCCGCCTCATTGAAGATGACGCGTTTCACCGGCGATCTTCGGATTGAACTCAGGATTGCACTCAGGATTACACTCAAATCCGTTAGCGGTGACTTAAGTTCCTGGCAAGTTTCCCGACAACTGATGCGTGACTGTTCGTTCGTGTCATAATCGCCACATCATGGAAACTTCGAGTCTTGATTTGGTATATCTGGAGAGCGATCAGCGAACTCAGCAGCCATCCGCTTGCATTTGTTTGAAGACGGGAGCAGCGGAGGATTATGCCGGAGTGAAAGCAGACCGCCTGGTCAGTATGCACTGCTTGAGTTTTATCGAGCTGGATTCCGAAATCAGACGATTGCACGCAGAACTGGATGAAGTTCGAGCGAGGGCGAAGAAAAAGTTCTACAAAGCACATTCCGCTGCCGCCGGCGCTTAGCCATACGCTTGCATGCGGGAGACGAACCAAAATAATAAAGAAATCCACAGTGCGGGAATGAAGATTCAAGTCTTATAATCCGCGCATGGAAACTTCAACTCTCGATCTCGTGTATCTAGAGAGGGATCCCTCAACCCAACTGCCATCCGCCTGCATATACGTGAAGGCAAGTGCCCGCCACGATTACGCGGGCATAACGGCTGACAAATTGCTCACTTCCCAGTGTTTGAGTTTCGTCGAACTCGATGCCGAAATCCGCAGACTTCATGCGGAACTCGACGAGATCCGCGCCCGAGCCAAGAAGAAGTTTTATAGAGCAGAATCTGCCGCGGCGGTTGGCGCCGCCTAGCAGGAGCGGTGGCTTCTGCCGATTTTCAACCTCGTACTGCCGCGGTTCGCGTGTGCAGCCTGTTGATTTGGAGACTGGCTTCTGCGTCACGCACCGGACCGTCTGAATACCTTGCCGCATACCTCCAAGCCCTTGGAATCAGGATTACTACTTGCGTGGTCGAGAGAGGCTGCGCGATTCTCTGTCAACAGAGAGGTTTTCTGCTGGGAGAATCGTCATGCGGATTGGCGAGACAATTGCCACCTACGATGTCGGGCTGGCCTTGCGCGGCAAGAGCGGCAGGTTCGAGATCACCGGTCCTACCGGCGAGATCTACGACGTAACCTGCAAACCTAGTCATTCTGTCGCCAATTTAGAATGGTCCAGCAATGGAAATGACCATCCGCCCTTTCTCATTCGCAGGATCGCGGAAGGCGATTTGTTGGCTGACACGAAAGCGATGACTGCCGGACTCCCTGAGGCCGAACTCCCCGAGGAAGAGAGTCTGAGTGCGTGCTCTCCAATCCCATTCATGCTTGAACCGGCAGCAGAGGAGGAGCGGATGCCGAACGTCGGCAATATTGAGCTTTTGTATCTCGAAGATAATCGGGAAACAGGGCAACCCTCAGCGTGCGTATATCTGAAGAGCGACCGACGAGATCACGCCTTCGACGGTGAACTGTTGATGACTTCCCGATGCACAACTTTTAACGAGCTGGATTCCGAAATACGAAGATTACAGGCGCAACTGGACGAGATTCGTTCACGCGCGAAAAAAATGTTCTACAAGACGCAAGCGTTCGCAACCAGCGCGTAGTCTCTGCATAAAATTTGCCCCCACCGAAAAAAAGCCTGCCGAATCTACATCGGCAGGCACCTCGTTTCGCGGCTCACCCCGACAGCCGGAGCCACGAAACCAAGGCTGTCACAATCTAACCAATAATATCTACTAATTCAATAGACAAAGTTGACAAACTACGCCGGGAAGTGCTATTCGTCTCAGTAATCAATCTGTCAGCGAGTCGTCGAACATTCGATCATCGAGCCAGGCATGACAGCATGGGAAGGCGGCGACACAAAGCCTTGTGAAATTCGAGCCTGGGCGTGGTCAGTTTCATCACAGACGAGAAACACAGGGAGTGCTGTATACTTGCCGTACCCCGATAATTGGCCTTTACGATCTTGGCTAATCCAGCCGATATTTCCCCAAGGGAACGATTGGGAGAAGCCCTCCCATTTGTTTAGGCAGTCTTCTTTAACCAAAGCACGCGCAGGGCTGTCTGCCTGCGCCAGGGTTATTAAAATTCGATCCCTTCATCGCTAAGGAGCAAATCACATGGCGACAGCAGAAGTCCGTCATACGCTGACCGAGCAACAGGCTCGTCAGCTCGCAACCGTCACCAAAACCGTACCCATGATGGAAGCGATTACGCCACGTTGGCTGATCACTTTCCTTTCCTGGGTGCCTGTCGAAGCCGGCGTTTACCGGCTGAACAAAGTCAAACCTACCCGCCCCGGGACGCGCACCATTGAATGCGCACCAGACGAAGAAATCGACTTACCTGAAATTTACGTGGATTATGACGAGAAGCCACGCGAGTACGCCCTGAATGCTGTGACCAGCGTTTTGGATGTGCAAACGCGCATTTCGGACTTGTACCGCAGCCCGCACGATCAGATTCGCGAGCAGTTGCGCCTGATGATCGAAAAGGTTAAAGAGCGCCAGGAGATGGCACTCATCAACAATACCGAGTACGGTCTACTCAACAACGTGGCGCCAGAGATGAAAGTGAAGACACGCAGCGGCGCGCCTACTCCCGACGATCTGGATGAATTGATTGCAAAAGTGTGGAAAGAGCCGAGCTTCTTCTTGGCGCATCCACGAGCGATAGCGGCTTTCGGCCGCGAATGCACACGCCGCGGCGTTCCGCCGCCGACGATCACCATGTTCGGATCCCCATTTATGACCTGGCGAGGGATTCCGATAGTGCCTTGCCCGAAGCTAGCAATAAAAGCCGAAACCACGGATATCCTTCTGCTGCGCACCGGAGAGAAGAAGCAAGGCGTCATCGGGCTCTTCCAGCCCGGACTGCCCGGAGAAGTGTCTCCGAGCTTGTCGGTTCGCTTCATGGGCATCAACCATAAGGCGATCGCCTCGTATCTCATCTCTCTTTATTGCTCCATCGTCGTCCTGACCCAAGACGCACTCGGCGTACTGGAGAACGTGCATGTCGACAAATACTACGAGTACAAATAACGGGACGGGCAACGGGGCGATCAGGCCGAAATCGAAGGCTTCGAAGCCGGCGGCGAGTGCCGAGGGCGCGCGCTATTATCCATTCGGCACCATTCCTTTGCCCGATCCCGCAACGCTCGAAAGACTGGCGAATGAGTTCTTTCTCGCGATGCCGAAGGATCTTGCGAACGGGCACGGCGAAGATGTAGAGGAATTGATTTCTTCCCCGCCGGTCGAATCGCCTGTCGGATCGGAGGAAATTCCTACCGTGATGTTTACGGAGGAAATACTTCCGGCTCAACAATCGCCCTTGTTCGAATCGTCTCCGAGCATTCCTGCTTCGGCTCCGTCTTCACCCCCCGGGCCGCTGACAGAATCCGATCTGCGAGCCATAGCTGCCTCATTGGCTGGCGCAACGGCGCTGGTTCCGGGTACTCCGGGAACGGCCCCGCTGCCGCCGGTTGCGGGCTCGCCTCCGGGCTTCTTCGCGGAGGAGAGTAGTTCGCCTCTGGCGGTCGCTCCCAAGCTGCCGACGGAAAACGAACTTTTTGCATTCCCTGGCATGCCCCTGTCTATGCTAACGACGCTTAGTTCGCCGCCGACATCCGTGCCTGGCGGAGCGGATATGAGCGCCATTCCTCAATCCCCTGGGAGTGTTCCAACGATACCCGGCTCCGCTCCTTATTTTGTGGAGGGTGAAAAGGGGACATCTCCGGCCGCTGCATCAGTGCTGCCGCCAATCAGCGAGCTATTCTCTTTTCCACGCGTGCCCGCGATGCCGAATGTGAGTGGCATCGAAACCATACCTAACGCACCGGCTCCGCCGTCGTCGCCGTCGGCCGCTCCACCAGACGCAACAATAACTACTGCTTCCGGCGCGGCTCAGCCGCACGATGTGAAGGCGGTCACGCCCGCAGTGCCGCCAAGCACATCGCCTGAGCTGCGTGGCATAACGTCAACCAGCCCATCCGCTTCATCTGAAATTCTTGCTGAAACAGGAAAAGCGGCATATCCCGGCTCGGCAACATCGCTTCCATCATTAAGTGACTTGTTCTCTTTTCCCGGAGTGCCCGGCGTCCAGTCCGCTCCGGCTATTCCAGGATTTCCTTCTTCAACGCCGGGAGTCCCATCCACGGAAGCGGATCTGCGTAAAGCCACTCCGATTCCGAACGTTCCTGCTTTGGGCAATATTGCTGGTACCGAGATCACTCCTCGAGGACAAAAGCCGGCCGAAACCACATCTGTGACTTCGCGACTCGACGCCTTCGAGTTTCGACCCGACGTCGTGCCGCAAGACCTTGGAGTTTCTAAGCGTCCGCTCGACGCCAAGCTCATCCGCCGCGACTTCCCGATTCTTGAAGAGCGCGTGCACGGCCGGCCGCTAATTTGGCTCGACAATGCCGCCACCACGCAGAAGCCCAATGCGGTCATCGATCGTATCTCGGATTTTTATCGGCACGAAAATTCCAACATTCATCGCGCCGCTCACGAACTCGCGGCCCGCGCAACCGACGCTTACGAAAGCGCACGCGAGAAGTCGCGGCGCTTCCTGAATGCATCCTCAACCCGCGAAATTGTTTT
>JBEKXO010000210.1:0-8280 GCA_049511995.1 Terriglobales bacterium | reverse complement strand
GCGAAGTAACAAGCAAAGGACACAACATAAGTGCTCACGTCGATCAGCAGCACTCCGCCGAGCCCAATATGTTCATAGACAAATCCAACAATCGCCCCGGCAATCAGCCATCCGCCCTGTATCCCCGCCAGCAGAAACGTATTCGACTGCACGAACGCGCCCTCCGGCGTCAACTCCTGAATCAGCGCCGTAATCGTCGGCCAGAACATCCAGAACCCCGCCGCCACCAGCGTGTTCATCAGGTAAAGCTCCCAGACCTGCACGCGATGCAGAAACGCCAGCACCGTCACCGCCAGAATGACGACCGCCCGCGAAGCATCCAGCCACATCACCAGCCGCCGCCGGTCCTCGCGATCAATAATGACCCCGGTAAACGGCAGCATCAGCATCGCCGGAATCGTCTGCAAGGCCGCAAACGTCCCGAGCGCCATCTCCGAATGTGTGCGCTGCAGAATCGTCCAAGCCACCGCAGCCGAATTCATCCCGCTGCCCAGCATGGAAATCACATTCGCCACAAAAACAAAGCGCAGCGAGCGCTTCTGCAAAATCGACCGCATCAATCGAATCTAACACGCAAGTGTGGAGCGAACACTCGTGCCCGCCGCCGCATCGAGCCCACCCCCAGCGCAGCCCGCAGCCTTTCAAAACACTAAGAATTTGTCATGCTTGAGCGAAGCGAAGCACCTGCTGTTCGCCCGCAGAGGTAATTTCCCAAGGCAAAGATTCATGCGCAAACACAGATCGGCAAGCTGTGATTCTCGACTGCAAGTACGTTCTAGTCGGAGAGTCACGGATGGGATAAAATCCTAGCAGTGAGGCTTTCTAGATGCCAGCCACAGCAACCAAAAGGCAAATCCTGGAAGACGCGGGTTACGCTTACAGCTTCGATCGGATGATCTATGTCAACCGCGATGCTCGGAAAGCGTTTAGCGTGGAATTCATAGAGGATAATAGCGAGGGCGTACTGGAAGCGCGCATCAACGAACCCGCTCCGCCGCCCGGTGAATGGCACTTCTATTTTAATTCCGGTCCATCTGAAGCAGTGAAGCGGGAACTTTCTGCCCTGCTTGCGTGATGGCCCAGCGAACGGTGGAAGACCGTCTTCGGGAAGAATACTTTCTGTTGCTGCCCGAAACCCGCCGCGTTCTCGAAGAGTTGGAAGCCAAGGTTCGTCACTGCCTGATGTGGGAACGCTCACTTCTTCGTGATGGCAAGATTGAACAGTTGACCGCGAAGTTCAAGACAATTGAGGAAGCCTTCGCCGCGTTTTAGCGGAGGAGCAAGCCGGGGGCTCGAACACCTCAGCTATCCTTCCGATAAAGCAAATCCCGCATAGCCTTGCGCCGCTCCTCGTTCGCGTCGGCCTGCGCCTTGCGCTCGTCCGCGTCCATCCCCTTCTTGCTTGCTGTCGCTTTGGAGTCAACTTCCTCAGGCTCGCTGCATGCCGGACAACGATTGGCAAAGCCCGGCTTACCCGGCTTCAGCTCGAACTCCTCCGAGCACACCACGCACACTCGAATCGGAAACGCCATGCCGCAAATATGATAAACCAATCGCGCGTCAACAAATCAAGGCGAGAAATCCAGAGACGCGGAGAGAAAGGTTCTGCCACACAATTGGTTTTCTCCGTGTCTCCGTGCCTCCGTGGTGAAAAAAGATAGTGAAAAAGAAGATTGATGCCGCTACTCAAACTCCACCTTCTCAAATCCCAACCCCTGCAACAGGCTGCTAATCGTCGATGTCGCATTCTGCTGCGCCGTCCGCAAAATACCATCCGCCAGAGCAGCCCCGTAGAGTTGACGTTCCGCCTCCTGCCGCACCTGCGTCTCCAGATTTGGATCGGTAGGCACCAGCAGCCCCGTCTGCCGCGAATAAACGCGCGTCTTCTCACTATCGATCCGCGTGCTGAAAACCTGCGAAGCCGGCAGATGCAGGTGAATCTCTTTGCCATTCACTTTGACATCGCCCGACTTCAGACTCGAGAAATCGATTCCCGCGACCACCTCGCCGTGCACCATCATCAGCAGCCGATCGCCCGCAAGGAAATCCGGCAGGATCGAATTTTCCTTAGCCCCCGTCACGATCTTGTCCATTGTATAAACCACGGTCTCCAGGCGCTGGAGGCGTTGTATGCGATCGACGACGGTGGGCTGGCTGACGTCGATGCTGAGGGTTCGGCCGGTTACGGCGGACCAGATACGGCTGAAAGCGGCGCGGCCGGAATTGTGCATCGCTGTAGCGACGGCGACAACCAATAGGCCAAACAAAAGAACGATAGCCAGGCCCAGGGCGAGAGCTACCCGGCTCGCAGCGGAAGATCTTGCGCGCAACCGGGCGTCCTCATTCTGAGGGGAGGCGGAGGAAGCCTGGCCGGCATCAAGATCGTGAGGCATCCAAAAAGGTTATCACCAGAAGAGTCAAGAAACAGTCAGAAAGAGCCAGGACCCGCCTCCCTACCTTAGCCCGGTAACCACATAAGCCTCCGACAGTGTCCGCACATAAAGATACGCATACCCGCTCCCATCGCTCGATAAATGAGGAGCGGCGACGTGAGCGCCCTCCGAGCCCGCCGCATCGCCAAAGATTCGCCAAGGGTCCATTTTCCCAGTCTGTATATCCGCCCGAAACACTTGCAACGATTTCGCGTTTCTTTTTATTGGCGCTACATAAACCGACTTTCCGTCCGAAGTCCAGCCGATGACGACATCCTTCGCCTGCAAGCCCGGTATGGCGCGAAATCCTCCGCCTTCGAGCGGCCAACTTCCCCTCTTGCCATCCGGCCCGAGCACCGCAACATACTTTTCGTCAGGCGAGAGTTGCGTGCCCACAATTCCTTCCGGAGTAATCGGCTTCGAATCTCCAGTGCTCACATCGATCAAATAATCGCGCCCGCCATGGCCCACCTCAATCCCCGCCGCCAGCACTCGCTTGCCATCGGCAAAAAAGCGCGTGGCGCGATAAGTCACGGTATCGTGAGTGAGTTGTCGCGATTCGCCCGTTCCCGTCGGCACCAGATTCAGCGGGCCGCCCTTGGCCGGTTTCGTGATCGCCCATTTGCCATCGGGCGAAAGGGCCATGGCGACGCCCTCGCCGATGGCTGCCGGTGGCGATCCATCGGTGCTGCGCAAAAAGACCGTATAGTTCGCACCGCCGCCATCGCCTTCCTCTTCGAAGAGGATTTTCTTTCCATCGCGGCTGATGTCGCGCAGCTCTGACCATCCGAACCATCCCAGCTCATGCTCCTCTTTGCCGCCTGGCTCCATACCGCGGATCGACAGCCGCGCATGATTGGCCACCGCCAGAACCGTCCCATTGCGAGCGTCTTCCAGCCACATGCCTCCGGGCACGTTGGTGATCGCCCGCAGCTTGCCGGAAAATGTGACAGCCTGTGGATTCGCGGCGCTTCCTGTTTTCGTCGACGTAAACCAGATTTCATCACCCGCCGGGGACCACACAACGCCTTGCAGGGAGGTCCAGCCGGAAGACAATTTTTTCTCCGGCCCTTTTCCGTCCGCGCTAATTACTGCGAGTGAACCTTGATCGTCCCCGTCAGGATTTTCGTGGTCGGCAAAAGCGACCCACTTGCCATCTGGAGAAATTTTCGGATGGCTCATCCAATTGATGCCGTCGATCAGCACCTTGCCAATCGGATACTCCAGGCGCCAGTGATTGTTTTCCGGCAGGTAGCGGACGATTGCCATGGCATCGCTGCTCGCGGCAAAGTCGGCGTCGCCGACGTTGTCGAGCACCTCGCGCGGAGTTCCTCCGCTCAACGGCACTCGAGCCAGCGTCCCGCTGCGCGCGTAGCCGCCGTGATATGCGGTGTTGAGGCGAATCGCAAGTTCGCCCTCCTTGGAGATGGAAAGCAGCTCGGCATCCTTGATTCCCAACTCGCGCGCTCCGGGATCGTTGGTGCGCGACATATAAAGCTGATCTTCGCCGCCATCCCACGATGCGCTGTAAACAATGCTGCCATCGGGAGTGAAGCGCGCGTTGCCGATGGAGCCGGTGCGAAACGTGATCTGTTTGTACTCGGCCTGGCTGGTGTGCGTGCCAGCTTTGCCGGTCCACCATCCCAGCGCATATACGGCGGCGGCGATAATCAGGCCGGCGGCGATTGCGATGGGAAGCCTGCGGCTTGGCTGAATTCTCTGCAGTCCGCTGCCAGCGCTGCCGGAGGCGACCCGCGCCGAACTGCCCGAAAGGCCTGACAGATGCTCCAGATCAAATGCAATGTCGCTCGCCGAATGAAAGCGCGACTCCGGATTCTTCTCGAGGCAATGCTGGACGATGCGTTCGAGCGCCGGAGAAACATTCCGATTCGTCTCGCTCAACTCCGGAGGATCTTCCTTCAAAATCGAGCTCATCGTGTCGGCCGGCGTCGCGCCATGAAAGGCTCGCTTGCCGGTGAGCATCTCGTAGAGAATCGCCCCAAAACTAAATATGTCCGACCGCGGATCAAGCGTCAGCCCGCGTACCTGCTCGGGCGACATGTAGCCCGCCGTTCCCATCACCATCCCCGCTTCGGTCGCGCCGTGGGTCACCGTCGCCATCGAGGGATTCGATCCCGGATCGACCTGCGTAAGTTTCGCCAGGCCAAAATCCAGAATCTTCAGCCGGCCGTCTTTGGTGAGAAATAAATTCTCTGGCTTGAGATCGCGATGAATAATTCCTTTCTCATGCGCCGCCGCGAGGCCTTGCGCGATTTGCATGGCGTAATCCAACGCTTTGCGCGTAGCGATCGATCCGCTGCGCAGCCGATCGCGCAGCGTTTCGCCTTCGAGCAACTCCGAGACGACATAGGGCGAGCCGTCACTTGTGCCGATATCAAACACCGCCAAAATGTTTGGATGATTCAGAGCCGCCGTAGCCAGCGCCTCTTGCTCAAAGCGGCGCATGCGGTCGGCATCCAGAGAAAGCGCCTGCGGCAAGACTTTGATGGCCACATCGCGTCGCAGGCGAGAATCGCGAGCGCGATAAACCTCGCCCATCCCGCCAGCGCCTATTAGGGAAACAATTTCGTACGGGCCAAGCTTCGTGCCAGAGGTCAGGTTCATCAGTGGCGGGAATTATAACGTATGAAGCGCAGAAGACAGCGGCTGTCAAAGATGGGCAGCAGCTCAGCTCATCGCCCCCAACGGGCGACTAGGTATCGTACCCTCCACTATCCCACGGTTCATGGAAAGCCATGTAGTTCCCCGGTTGCACTTCAACCCACCACCCATCGTCCTTCTCTTCGGGAGCACGCGGCACGAGGCCAAACGTCGTGCCGAACCGCTCGATCGCAAAAGGCTGCACCACTATGCGGCCATAATCGATTGGCCCCAACTCCGACATTCTTTGTTCTATAAGCCGCCGGGCCTGCTCCCGGTCCAACTCACAACGAGGACCGAGATCGTCGATCCGTGCTTCAACCAGTTTCCCCTTCGGGTCGAAAATATAAACCGCAATGAACTCCCGGCCAATCTCATCGCCCGAAGCGGGCACAAATGGAGTAGTGACGAAGACCTGCAAACCATCCTTGATGCGGCCAACACGGCTGGCGTAGTGCTCATCATGGTCAATGGCAATCAGAACTGGAGGCTGGGCTGGCATTAGGCACGCGAGATTATTTTCTTCTACATGGATGAGCACGACCCGACCAAAGTCAGGAACTGGTTCGGCGCCGTTGGCCCCATCCAGTTCTGAGGCAAGTTCTGAGGCAAGAGTGGGCTTGGGAGAGTCGATCGCGCCCCTCCCGGAGCAAACCGGAAGTAATCCCATAACGGGGAGCCAGGCCGGGAGAGGCGTCTCGATGGTTTACGCAACACGCCAACCACCGCCTAGCTTCCGAGTAGCCGACCATCCATTCGTAGCCGAGTTTTTCGCTGCCCAGAAGCCGTTACCTGCCGAGTACAAGCCGAGTACGAGCAGATTGCCCCATTCCTGGATGCGGGCCATTCTTACCGCTCCAGCTTGGTTCCCAAACCCGCATACAAATAGTTCTCCCCGTACGCCTTCTTCAGCCGCGCAAACGCCGGCTCACCTGTGCAATGTCCCGGCGCAATCCTCTGCACCTTCCACTTTGTCTTTAAATTCTCCACCAGCACATCAATCTCTTCCACCGGCGTCGTCACCAGGTGCAATCCCCCAAACACAATCTCCGTCCTCGGATCGACCGCGCTTGCCGCCTCCAAAATCGCTTCAATCCCCGCGTGCGAGCACCCGTCCACCAGCAGCAATCCATTCGGTCCTTTGATCGCGAGCGTCAATTCCGGCAGCTCCAGCGTCCCTTTGTTCTGCGAAACTGTTCGCACCAGAAAAATTCCCGGCGAAACTTCCGTCAATTGATTCACTGGCACAAAATTTCCCGTGTCATACAGCTTGCCCCATGCGAAGTGTTCCGGATCCGCTCCCCCGAAATACCGCATCTTCGCCGGCAAGCTCCCATCCGCCCGCAAAAACGTCTTCGGAAACGGCAGTCCCCCAAATCCGTTCCCGCCATCCGCGGGCACATAGACCGTAACGTTCGGATTCACCTTCAGCACATATCTCAACCCCGTCGTGTGGTCCGCGTGCCGATGCGAGATCACCACAAAATCCAGTTTCGTCAGGTCTACGCCCAGCGCCTTCACGTTGTGTTCAAAAATCGCGGCATCATTCCCCGTATCGAACAGAATTCGCTTTCCGTTGTGCTCCACAAAAGCGGAAAATCCCCAATCCTTCGTCAGTACCTTCGATTCCCCGAACGCATCGTAGAGGATCGTCAGTTTATCCTGTGCCCGGCAGGGAACTGCCGCCACATACACCAGCAGAAATGTCAAAATCCTCAAAGCGTGGATTCGCAATGAACACCTCCAACCGGAATTTTGAAGTTAGTATAACAACCTGGATGCTGATAGCTGCTGTCAACAAGGCGTTCGCGCTCAGAACTACTGGGGGGACGGCCTACTTCGCTGCCGTGGCCGATTCCGCCGCTGCAATTGGCAAGGTGATCGTGAATACCGCGCCGCCGTCGGGGCCGGGTGCGGCGTCTATGTTGCCTCTATGCTCGCGCAACACGGTTTTGCAGATGCTTAGGCCCAGGCCAGTGCCGCGGCCCGGACGCCGGGTGGTGAAAAAAGGATCGAAGATGTGGGGCAGGGTTTCGGGCGCGATTCCGGGGCCATCGTCTTGAAAGACGATTGATACTGAATCGGGCTTGCGGGCGATGCGCACACGGATCGTTCCTTTGTCGCGATTCTCGCGGATCGCTTGCTCGGCGTTCAGCAGAAGATTCAGGAAGACCTGCATCAGCTGATTGGGATCGGCCGCGATCGACGGGATGGTTGGGTCGGGCAGAAAGTCGACGGTGATGTTGCTCTTGCGCAGGGGGTAGGCCTGCATTTGCACGGTGCGTTGCACGAGTTCGTTGAGATTGACCTGGGTGTGCCCCGGAGCGGGGGGGCGGGCGAAGTATTGCAGGTTCTGGACGATGTCGGCGGCACGGCGCGCCTCCTGGCGCAGAGATGCGATTGGCTTGCGCGCGGGTTCGCTGACTTCCAATTCCTGGAGCAGTTCGGAATTGCCCAGAATGACGGTCAGGGGATTATTGAGTTCGTGGGCGAAGCCTCCGATCATTTGGCCCATGGCCGCCAGACGCTCGCTTTGAATAATCTGCTGCTCCAGCTTTTTCTCTTTTGTCACGTCACGGACGGAGATGATTACGCCGGCCAGCTTGCCTTCGGCGTCGAGCATAGGGCTGGCCATGCCGAGCATGGTGCGCGAACTGCCGTCGCGGTGCAGAGCATCGTAGTCACAGGAGGTCAGGGAGATCTGGCCGGTGGCGACGGTGCGATAAAGTGCAGCCAGATCGGGCGATGTCCACTCCGCGTCGTCGATGCTTTTACCCATGAGCTGTTCTGGCCCGTAGCCGAGGATCTCGCCAATGCGCGGGCTCACGAACGTGTACTGGCCCTTCAGGTCGAGAACGAGAATCAGATCGGGGAAACTTTCGAGCAGGTGGCGGCGGAACTCTTCCTGCCGGCGCAACTGGTGCTCCAGTGCACGCTGCTCGGTGACGTCGACCAGAGTGCCCTGATAGCGGACGACTTTGCCCGTTTCGATGACGCCGGTCGAGGTATCGACGCAGACGGCGACTCCGCCATCTTTTCTTTTCAAGCGAACTTCGCGAGTGCGCGTGCTGCCGCTCTGGTTTCCGCAGAGTCCCAGCACGGGTTTTCCATCCACACTGAGCTGGCCCGGGGGAAGCCTCAGCAGATCGTCTTTGCTGTCATAACCGAGGATCTTGACCAGAGCCGG
>JBEKXO010000209.1:0-8328 GCA_049511995.1 Terriglobales bacterium | reverse complement strand
GTCCCCGGCCATAGCGGCCAGCTGCAGGAAGTCATGCTCAACTTGGTCCGCAACTCGATCGAGGCTATGGACTCGGTAACCGATCGGCCTCGGGTGCTGTGGGTTAGAACGGAGCGCGATGGCCGCGACGCGATTGTCGTCTCCGTGGAGGACTCAGGACCGGGCATTGATTCGGAAAAATTAGAGAGCATATTCGACGCGTTCGTTACGACGAAGCCACACGGAATGGGACTCGGATTGGCCATTTGCCGGATGATTATTTCCCGTCATGAGGGTCAGCTTTCGGCGTCGGCCGACAACAAACCCGGCGCGTTGTTTCGATTCACTCTGCCAGTCAAGTCAGCCGTCGGCTCTTCGACAACGGCTCTTTAGGCGTTGAAGTCATCCGGGCGGTGTCGGGCATGGCCGCTCTGATCGTCGCGTGGCTTGCCTATCGTTTGCACAAGCCTGACCGAGCGGCCAACTCCTGATAACCGGCTTCTAGGAAGTTTCACCGGATCCGTCCCGGGAAACGCGCTCGTGTCCGCGAATGGAGTAGTTCCCGGTTGGTCGGCAAACCTTACCTTGCCGGATTACGGAAGGGTTGCCCGTGATTCGGGAGGAACTGGAAGGCACGGAATCGCAAAATTTCTTCCGCTATGCCGACTTGTATGGATCGATTCTAGAAACTCCTGGATTCGGGGCAAACCTGAAGTTAAGTCCAGACCAAATTTACATCAACAACGAGGGTTTCACCGGAGCGGACTTCGTTAGGGGATCTCTAAGCGCAACTTGACCTGCCTCCACAGCGGCTTGATAGCATGTTGAATCAGTCGCGGTTGGAGCTATTCGCTTTTTCATCACAGAAAAGAAAGATCGCTTGTGCGCAAAACTGTTTTTCTTGTCCTTTTGTCGGCGTGCGGAATCACAGGTTCGGCTTTGGCCCAATCTCTTCCTGGCGATTGGATCGGCCAGATGGATGGGGGATTCAAGGTCCAGATACACTTCGAAGCGACCGGCTCTGGTTTCAGCGGAAAGCTGATCAATCCCAGCGGCAACGAAACGATTCTCGATCAGATCACGTCCGACGGCACACATTTGCATTTTGCGGTGACCAAACTCAATTTGAGCTACGACGGCGTCTGGAATCAGCAAGAGAAGGTCTGGAAGGGCAATCTGACATTTCAGCAGATCTATCCTCTCACCCTGAGACGCGCCACTGCAGAGGACATGGGCCCACTCGTTCACAAGCGCCCGCAGGAAGACGCGATTAATTCCGGACCAGCACCCTATGTGCAGAGGGAAGTTCACTTCGCCAATTTCGCCGCCCACAACCAACTCGCTGGTACGTTGAGTCTGCCTAACGGGGAGGGCCCCTTCCCGGCTGTGGTGCTGATCTCGGGAACGGGCCGCAACACGAGAGACGAGGACGTTTGGGGCCACAAAGTATTCCTGGTTCTGGCTGACGCATTGACCCGCAAAGGATTTGCGGTTCTCCGCTACGATAAGCGTGCCGTCGGCGGATCTTCAGGAGATTACGATGCGGCAACCACGGTTGATTTCACTTCTGATGCCGAGGCAGCCGTCGCATGGCTGAAAACGAAATCTCAAACTGACGCGAGCCGCATTGGTGTGCTCGGTCATTCTGAAGGTGGCATTATAGCGCCCGCTGTTGCCGCGGCGAATAAAAGCGTGGCATTCGTCGTCATGATTGCCGGTCCCTGCATTCGCGGGGACAAACTGTTTGTCCTGCAATCGGCAATGACAGCGAAAGCTTATGGCGCGCCGGACGACTATATCGCCAGACGCAGAGTTTTCGATCAAAAGCTTTACGACGCGATTGTTTCGGCACCTTCGGAATTGGCCGCCCTCGATCGTGCCAAAGCTCTCGTTGCTCGGGGTGTGACCGATAATATCGTCGACGCAAAAGAGTCGGAGACTTTAGCCAAAGACGATACAACGCCCTGGGAGCGCCACTTCCTCGCCTATGATCCCGCCCCCACTTTAGCCCGGGTGACCGTGCCGATTCTGGTGCTCAACGGATCATTGGATGTGCAGGTGCCGGCGACGGAGAATCTTGCTGCCGCTCGTGACGCATTGAAAAACAATTCGAACGCCACCGTCATGGAGTTGCCTGGGATGAATCACCTCCTGCAGGACGCCAAGACCGGCGCACCCAGCGAATACAACGAAATCGAAGAGACAATGTCGCCAAAAGCTCTTAAAATCATCACCGATTGGCTGAGCATGAACGTTCTCGCACCTCGCCGGGAAAAAATGGGAGAACCCTCTCCCCTTTCCTGCGCGGGTCCCTGAATTAGCAGCATGCATTCCGGGCGGATCACGAGCTACTCTTACCTAACCCGGTGAGGTAAGGGTTGCCGACCACTCGGCATAGTCGGCAAGAGGCCGTTGCCTCTGACGAATCAAGTGCTAGAGTTTGTCCCAGGTATGAAGTAACTCCAACAGAGCTTGCGTCTTGCCTTCGGCATCCCCAAGCGGCATGTTGGACAAGCAGATGACCGTGAGATGTTGTGCCGGGAAACGGACCATATACGTTGACGCGTCTGTGTCGCCGCCAGAGTAGTCAAGCATCGGATGGCCATAACGCGAGCGCCACACCAGACCAAAAGCGTCGTTATCCTTATCGTGCTGGAATTTCTCGCGACGGTTCATGAGATCGGTGAATTTCTGGCCTGCGAGGGTCTCCGTGTACCAGTTTGTGTCCCAATCGAGCAGATCGTTCAATGTCGTGAAGACACCACTACCTCCGAAGTGTGGAGATACACGAGCTAATCGAACCCAGCCATCGCCGGGCTTGATGGCGACGCCTACGGCGGCCAATTCCTTGACCACTTTGGGATCGGAGCGCGATGCATAGCCGGTTGCGCGGTGCGGAATGATCTCCGTGGTGTCGTCATCGATCTCCGTGTGCGACATTCCGAGCGGAGTGAAAATCCGCTCCTTCATGAATGCGGAGAAGGACTGGTGGCTCACCACCTCAACGATCTTCGTCAGAAGCATGTAATTGATGTTTCGGTAGTCCCACCGCGTTCCCGGAGCGAACTCCAAATGGTCGGGCCGGAGTGCGGTCGCGATCGCTTCGTCGCGCGTGAAGTAATAGAACGTCATCCAGGGGTCTCCGCTGGCACGGGGCAGGTCGGTGTATTCGTGCAGTCCGCTGGTCATATACACCAGATGCTCGATCCGCAATCCATCGCCATACTTGGCCGCCTCCGGGATGTACTTGGATACGGGATCGGTGAGTGCGATCTTATGTTCGAGGGTCAGGAGCGCAATCGCTGCACCGGTAAACTGCTTGGACAAAGACGCGAGATGAAACGCGGTCTCCGGCGTAATCGGAACACCATCGTCCAGATTCGCAAGGCCATAGCCTCGGGACAAGGCAAAGTCACCGTCCTTAATGACGGCTACGGCGTATCCCGGGGATGCTGGTGGGCGAGCAAAGAGCCCGTCGATCTCCGCCTGCTGCGATGCGTTCAGCCATGAACTCCCACCGTGCTCAGCGGAGGCCGGAGCACGATTCTGCGCGGCAGCGGATCGTGAGCAAAGGCCGGTAGCTACAAGGAGAAAGTAAAATATCAGGACCTTCCGTCGATCGACCATGTGGCCCATGGTACAGCGTCGTCCTTTATCTCGTGCCCGTTTGCTCCAGGCCCTTGCAATTTCGTCAGAGATACAACCGCTGTTCTGAGCGGATGACGGGCGGCGCTTACGACGGACTCTCAAACAGACGTTAGCCCGAAGTCGGCTTCTGGGAAGTTTGCCGGGATCGATACTGATAAACGCGCTTCACGCCGCTCATCTTGGGCGAATCACTCGCAACGGGATTCGAGTTGCCTTGCCGACATATCGGTACGAATGGTTCCGCGATGAGCGACTCTGCTCTTTTCACTCACTTACATCGTGCTTGATGCACTCTGACAGCGCACCAGATTTCGCAAGGGTGGAAACCTTTCCGTCGAACGAAGCGGGAATGGAGTATTATCCGCTGTGTTCCCCGGTGACTAGGCTGAAATCCCAGCATGTCGCGGCTGGGCAGTTCAGAGGCATCCGACGGCGAACGACCAGCGGCCAACGATGTTCCGATGGATACGCGACTCTCTGCAGAACTGGGCCCAATCCTGGAATTCCAATTTAGCAGGGGTGGAGCAAATGACGCTCAGATTGCGTGGCTTTTGGCTGTCCATCTTCATTGGTCTCGCCGTTGAGTTGGCATTTTGTTGCTTATGTTCCGGCCAGGGCTCGACTGCGAATCTACTGAAGAATGCGTCCTTTGAGAAGTCGTCGGCGGGCTGGCGCGCGAACAACCTTGCCAGCGGGGTGAACCTCCAGCAGTACAACCCCGGGGTTGGCGCGGGCTATGCCCATGACGGGGCCGGATACCTGGAAATGAATTCCAGTCAGGCCGGAGGATCGGTGGCCCAGGACATTTCAATATCCCCTCAGCAGGGACAGAGCTATACGTTTTCTGTCTGGCTGCGCGCCTCGCCCGGCGCGGAACCTAATCCAGAAACGGGCTTCTGGGAAGCGGGGCGCATTAGCAAGGAATGCGTACCACCCTGACATTCTGAATGAGCTTGCTTCAATTTCGATCGTCATTGCGACTCAGTCCATCCCGACTGAGTTATCAACTCCTGCAACAGATCACGGCTTCAGGCCCCCGACCGAACTCGTTTGGAAAGTCCACCTGACAGCTCTGGGTATCGTCCCGCCGCGGCAAACCCGATAAAGTCTTTGGCCATCTCCTGCCTTCAACGCGTCACCTCATCAAGTGCGGCAGCCTCTATCTATCGAAGTTCGAATCGTCGCTGTGCCTTCGTCCAAGAACGACCTTCAATTATTAACATCGAGTTTTGTGATGAGATCATGCACCTGACTCCTCCACTCAAGGTCTTGGCCAAGCTCCGCACGTTGGCCGGCTATCCAAGAGAGGACTTGGCCGATTCCGAACAGATTGCGGACCGGGGCACCCACGCCGGGGACCGGGACTTCGCTGATCCTGTTGGTCTTGATCTGGCTAGGCTGGAAACTGCTTGCTACGCGTCAACGCCATTTTGCCGGAGACGGCTCAGTCCCCAGTCTCCGCGCAGATTTGCCGACGTGTTTCTGCCTTATACAGTGCCTCGTACCATCGGTAGACTAATATCTCATTCAACTCTGAATCGCCATCGCTGTAAGCTAAGACAAAGTGAGCCGCGTCAACATTTCGAGATTCCTCGCGCGCGCTCTCCTCTTCCTTCTCCTCCCTCTTCCGTTGGCGGCTCAGTCAATCGTTCTCAAAGGCCGCGTCACCGATCCGCAAGGCAATGTATTGCCGGATGCATCGATCCAGCTAACCGCTCGCACTGGCAATCCCAAGACGCGTCCGATGCCAGCTAAAACAACTTCCGGTCCCGACGGCCGTTTTCAACTCACCTTCCTCGCTCCAGGAAATTTCGATCTCACGGTGGAAGCATCCGGCTTTCGCCCGGTAACCCGTTCGATCACGATTCCTCCGGGCAGTATCCATCCCCTCAATCAAGAAATCGAAATCAGCATGACCGAACTTTCCGCGAACGCCGAAAGCGTGAGCGTCACCGCTGACGTCAACGAACTCGACGTCCTCACTCCCGATCCCGCCCTCAAAGTTTTCGTTCGCCAGGATCTACTTGACGCCAACCCCGGGCGTCCCGGCGCGCCCGTCTCCATCCCCGGATACCCCATCGAAACCGCCTCCAGCGGAATCAAGGCGCCGCAATATTTTGCGCCCGGCGTCGCCGGAGATCACGGGGAGCCCATCGCCCAATACATCGCTGTAGGCAGCTATCTCGTCCCCAACAATCTTTCCGCAAATGCTCATGGCAACGGCTATTCCGATCCCAACATTTTCATTCCCGAAATTCTAGAGAGCGTTCAAATCGATGGCGGGGCCTTCAACGTCCGGGAAGGGAATCACTCCGTCAATCTCGCCGCAACCTACGGTCTTCGCTCTCGCCTCGATCCGTTTCTAACCATCACCGGCGACTATCGCGACCTCGACGCCGTCGCCGGATGGAGCCCGTCCCAAAATTCTTTCCTGGCCTTCGAAGCTTCCTACGGCAACGGATTCCTCGCCCGCCTCGAGCATCGCCGGCAATACAAATTCAACGGCGAACGAATCTTCCACGCCGGCGATCACCGCATCACATTATTTGGCATCGGATATTTCGGCCGCTCCTACGTTCCCGGACTCGTTCCGATCTTCCCCGAAAATCAAAATGACAACCTGTTTCCGAATTACGCCGACACCATCGATCCCCGCCAAAAAGATCAAACTCATACTGCGCTCGTGGCCGTGAACGATGTATGGCAACTCGGCCCTAACCAGCAACTCCAGCTCTCCAGCTTTTTTCGCACCTACAATCTCTCTCTGTTTTCAGATTTCGGACAGGGCCTGATCCGTCAGAGCGAATTTCGCACCGTTGCCGGCGCCAGCGCGAACTACGTCAACAAGCTCGCTGAATATTTTTCCCTGCTCGCCGGCTTTGACTACGACCGCGAAGCTCCGCGACGCGACGATCTCGATCACTACAATTTTTTCAATCCGTCCGAGCCCGGCTACTACGGCCCATTCACGCCAGTTGACGCCAACAATGTCACCATAAGTTCGCTAACTCCCTACGCCGCCGCCGAAGGCAATCTCTCTCGCCATTTGCGCTACTATCTCGGATGGCGTCGCGACGAAATCGACGTCGATAATGATGATCTGCTCCACTCCGCCAATTCATTTCAAAAGTGGGTGGGGATAGATTCGCCGAAAGCGACCGTTTCTTTCCTGCCTGAAGAATCCTGGTATCTTCCCTTGCTCTCGCTCAGCTTCGGCGAGGCTTTCTTCACCGAAGACCCGCGCATCGGCACCGGCACCCAGCTTGGCACTCCCGTGGCAACATCGCATTCCTATCAACTCGTCGCCAGCAAAACCATCCGCACCACCGATTTCAAACTCACGCTAGGTCACGTCACCAGCAGCGCCGAACTGGCAAAAATCGATCCCGATACCGGCCTGCAGTTCAACGAAGGCCCTAGCCGCCTGCGCTTCATGACCGTCGCCCTGCGTCAAAACTTTCGCCAAGGTTCCTTGCTGGCAACGTTTTCAAAAGCTGACGCCCGCGATCTCGACACGGGTCAGCCCACTCCCGAAGCGCCGCGCACTCTCTTCGATCTCCTGGGAACGATTCAGAAGCTTCCGTTTCATCTGGAAATGCGCGGCGAGTTCGAGTTCGTCGGAGTAAAACCTCTCGGCACCGGATGCCTCCCCGACCCGACCGCCGAATGCACAGGAACTTCCGTGAAGGAATTTCGCGGGGCCGCGGTTCGCCCCTTCATGAATGGCCGCCTGACTGCCGGAGTAAATTTTTTAATCGCTGAGGGCTACACGGGCCAGACGACAGAGAACTTCTGCCAATACATACCCCCAGCTCCCTGCGATGCGTCTCCGATTCAGGAGGTCGTCGGCGTTCGCATTCCCTCCTACGCCAGCGCCACTTTCACCTATCGCTTTGGCCGCTGAATCGGCGACGTTGCAAGAGCAGCTACCCCCCACGGAAGTGGAGTGGCGTCCGAGCTCTGCACAAAGTATTTTTCCAAATAGGGAAATGCACCGCCTAAGAGTCTCATTTTGGGTGAAATTCCTTGCACAACCCTGTTAAGATGTTGCGTCTTTTACCCTAACTTCCTGTGTCCGAGCCGGTTCCCAGCCGCGGTTTTGGTTGCAGGAGTGCTCTATCAAAGTTGGCTCTCCCTCTGCGGCCCAGGGCCGCATTGCGCGCGGTAGGAGTGCTGTTTGAACGACCCAGTTTTTCACGATCCAGTGTCGGGCGACCCAGTATCGGACGACCCAGTTTCGAACCATCGGATTTCAACCCAGCCGGCTGGTCGCAAACCTCTGCGTAGAAGGCGTAGCTGGTATCGCCGTCGTCTGCGCATGCGGCGCACCCTGGTGGCGGTGGCCGTCGTCACTGTCCTCGCCGGTGCTAGCTGGCAACTGGCTCCATCCTATTTCTCGGAGCTTTCCCGGCACGAATCCAACGCCGCTCCGAACTCGTTCTTGACCCGCGGAAATGTCCACAGCAATCTCGCCTTTCTGGCCGCGCAATCCGCCAAGCCCCGTAAAAGCTTTCCGCCCGCCGCGGGAGTCTATCCCTACTCCGTGATTCCCGGAGGCGTCAAAGATTCCGACGACCTTCGCTACACCACGTTGCGCGATTACGTCATTCGCCGCCACTACGCCCGCTTCGACTTCTCGCACGCCCGCCTGCTGCGCGCCACCGAAGCTCGCGAAGTCTATCTGTCATATCGTATTCGTGA
>JBEKXO010000208.1:0-8368 GCA_049511995.1 Terriglobales bacterium | reverse complement strand
TGGCCGGTTAATCCTGGTTAAGCAGCATGTTAAGTAAACATGTTAAGTAACCACGTGGAAGCGACTATTGTGGGGCCGCAGTTGGCTGATTAGAAAAAATAGTTTTGCCTCCGCGGCGCGCGATGACATAGCTTTTCAATCCATTTAACGCCGCCGGATCCTCCTGATCGGTCCACAAGAAGACGCGCTGGGGGCCGTTCCACATTGTTGCGAACGATGTCTGCGTCTCCCATACACGCGGCGCATCTGGAAACTGCGTGCCGTACCACATGTTTCCTCCCGGCGCGCGCAAACTGAGCAGGTGCACGCCGGCGTAGAAATTAAGAGTAGACGCGTTCTCATAAAAACCGTACACCACAATCTGATCGCCCGGCCGGTACTGCTCGCGAATCGCCATCGCCAGATCTTTCGACGAAATAATTGGAGAGAAGATACCGAACGCGATGCGCACGCATGCCAGCACAACCACCATCATCGCTACCAGCGCGGCGTTGGCAGCGCCGGAGCGCCCGCGCCGACGCAAAATAAAGTTGGCCAGTGTGCCCAGCAGAAATGCCAGCGAGAAACCAAACAGCGGTACCCGAAATGCTCCCATCGCCTGTGGAGTTAAATCCAGAAAATGCCCGAAGGAAAGCGCGTAGTCCTGCGGATTCTTCCGCAGCAAGTCCGACAAATCTGTGCCCGGAGCCGGCGCCTTCGAAAATAAGAGCAATGCAAAACCCGCCGCCGCGATAATGACGCCGATCACGAGCAATACCGCAGACGAAATCCGCCCACTACGCCGCTCGCGACTGTCGGCAGCCGATGCTCTCTCACGTTGCAGCCAACCGCCGACTAATAACGCCAGTCCCGGAATCGCAGGAATGGTGTAGTACTCCTGCCGGGTGGAAAGGCTGAAGAAGCCGACGATCACGACGTTCCAAAGAAAAAATAAAAGATAAGCTCGCTGACGCCGCGACATCTGCCCACGAAACTCGCGCCAGCGTAGCGGCACTTCCTGTAGCGACTGCGGAAGAAACGCAGTCCACGGAATCAGCCATAAAACCAGCAGGGCCCAGAAGAGCAGGAGCGGAACTGTATCGTAATCGCGAGGTACGCGCTTGTTTAAGAATCGCAGGAAGTGTTCATTGACGAAATAAAACCAGAGAAATCCGCGCACGTTACCCTGCGGCGGATTGCGCAGCGCTGCCAGAATATGCCATGGCGCGGCGATCGCCAGAAACACGAGCGCGCTCGAAAATAGCCGCAGCTTGAGCAAATGCCGCAAATTTCCCATGAGAATCAGATATAGCCCGATCGCTCCCGCTGGAAATACCAGGCCAATCAACCCCTTAGTGAGGACGTTGAGCGCGCACACCGCGGCAAGGCCCCAACAAGTCCAGCGTGTGGGCTCCGGTTGATCGAGAGATAACAAGAAAAACCAGAAGGTCAACGTGAGCCACAAACCAACGGCCACGTCGGGGATTAGAAAGCGGGTAAAAAGAAACGGCCCGAGCGCGGTCGCCAGCACCAATCCGGAAGCGAATCCTCCTTCGTTGCCAAAGGCCCACCGGCCCAATCCGTACGTGGAGAGGATCATCGCCAGCACGATCAACATGAGTGGAAAGCGGGTGCTCCACTCGCTGATGCCGAAGATTTTGTAACTCACGGCTACGCCCCAATACATCAGCGGCGCTTTTTCCAGGTAGCGCTCACCGTTGACATAGAGGGTCACCCAATCGTGGCGCTGCAGCATTTCCTTTGCGGCCTCGCCGTGCACCGTGTCGGCATCATCGAGCAACGCAGGGCGAGACAGCCCTGACAGATAGATCACTGCCCACAACGCGATCAATAGCAGTATGGAAAGTTTGGGATGGAACATTCTTTCTGTTGTCGAGGGTGCGGGGTTTTGCGTGGCGCTAGAATTCATCAGGCGATTTCTTATTAGTATACGGGAGCGGCAATATCTGGCTTCGGCGATATCTCAATCTGCCGCGACTCGGCGTGACACACGAGCCTCGGCTACCTCGCGGTAAATCTCAAGAATTCTCGACACTGAAGTTGTCCAGGAAAACTTTTGCGCTTGTTCATAGCCGCGCTGCTTCATGCGATCGCGAAGCGCCGAATCAAGCAGCACGCGCTGCAGGCCGCGCCGAATTTCAAAAACATTTTCCGGATTCACCAGCAATGCGGCATTCCCCGCTACTTCCGGCAAGCTTGACGTGTTCGAGGTGACGACCGGAGTGCCGTGTGCCATCGCTTCGAGCGGAGGCAATCCAAATCCTTCATAGAGCGAGGGAAACACAAAGATCTTGGCCACATCATAGAAAATCCGCAGAACTTCAATGGGTACGAATCCGAGAAACCGCACATCATTCTGCACGCCGCTGCGCACCACGGTGCGACGCAACCGGGGATGGCTGGAAAGATCGTCTCCGATGATGATGAGCTTGAGATCGGGATACTGCTCCTGCTTTTGCAGTTCGCTCTTGAGCGCTGAAAATGCCTCGATGATGCGCACCACGTTTTTGTGAGGCCGAATCGCTCCCGCATACAAGATAAAGGGATGGTTCACGAGATAGCGTTGGGCGATCAGGTCGCGATCGGCCTGAGTCGCGTGGCCGTGCAGAAAGCGCTCGTCGATCGCGTTGTAGACCACTTCGATGCGAGCGTCCGGAATGTCCAGAAGTTTTTCGATTTCGTTTCTCGTGAATTGGGAGACCGCGATCACGCGTGCGGCTTTGCGCAATACGCGCCGCGTCAGATAAAAGTGGAGGCTGCGCCGCAAGCTCGAAGCATTGCGCGATCCATACATGTGCTCCAGCAGGTCATGCACGGTTAGAACATAAGGGCAGCTCAATCCGCGCGGAAGCCAGAACAGGTGCGGAATGTGCACGAGATCGCAATTGAGGCGATGTACGATCGCGCGGAAATCCAGGTTCCCCCTAAGCGTGTTATCGCTGCCGGCTAGAGCCACTGCTTTGAAATTAGGCGGGAGATCGCCGCATTCCGCCACCTTCTCCGGCGATCCGATGAGGAAATATGAGCTGTCGCGGTCGAGACGCGCCAAGGTGCGGACCACGTTGCGTATGTAGGTGCCAACTCCGAATTCCGTCATGCGACGGATGTCGATGGCTACTCTCACAGCCTGAATTTAATCACAGGGACGCAGGAGAACACAGGGAATTCGCTGGAGCATCACGAAACCTTCGTCATCTATGCGCAGGCTAGCAAAAATGCAGATCCTTCGCTTCGCTCGGGATGACAATTCGTTCTTACGGTCAACCTCGTACTTCAGCTTGCGTGCGTGCCCGCCGCTCCGCATACAGTGGAAACTCCTCGGCCAGTTCCAACACTTGCCTGCGGATTTTCGCCAGCGCCGCGGCATCCGTACGATGATTGAGCGCCTCCGCAATCCAGTGCGCGATCTGCCGCATCTCCGACTCCTTCATGCCGCGTGTCGTTACCGCCGGAGTGCCAATGCGAACGCCGCTCGGCTTCATCGGCGGATTGGTATCGAACGGAATCGCGTTCTTGTTCACCGTAATGCCGGCCTCGCCGAGGGCCTTCTCCGCTTCGCTGCCCAGCATGCCTTTAGCAAACACGTCGACCAGCATGAGGTGCGTGTCGGTTCCACCCGAGACGATGCGATAACCGTCCGCGGCGAGTGTCTCGGCCATCAACTTGGCATTGGCAACGACCTGCCGCGCATACTCGCGAAAACTCGGCTGCGAGGCTTCGAGAAAGCACACGGCTTTCGCGGCCATAATGTGCACGAGCGGGCCTCCCTGCATTCCTGGGAATACGGTCTTATCGATCGCCGCGGCAAATTCCTGCTTGCTCAAGATCATTCCCGAGCGCGGTCCGCGCAAGGTTTTATGCGTGGTCGATGTCACGATGTGCGCGTGCGGCACCGGCGACGGATGCGCTCCACCCGCTACCAGGCCGGCGAAGTGCGCCATATCCACAAGATAGAGGGCGCCGACCTTGTCCGCGATTTGCCGCATGCGGACGAAGTCGATGATTCGCGGATAGGCGCTGCCGCCACCAATAATCAGCTTCGGATGCTCCTGCGTGGCGATCTTTTCCAATTCGTCGTAGTCGATAGTCTCGGTCTCACGGGTGACGCCGTACGGGACGATCTTGTAAGTCTTGCCGGAAAAATTCAGATGATGGCCGTGTGTGAGATGCCCGCCGTGAGCGAGATTTAATCCAAGAATGGTGTCGCCGGGCTGCAACACAGCGGCGTAAGCGGCTTGATTGGCCTGAGATCCTGAGTGCGGCTGGACGTTAACATTCTCCGCGCCAAAGAGTTTCTTGGCACGCTCGCGCGCCAGATTTTCGACGACGTCGGTAAATTCGCATCCGCCGTAATAACGCTTGCCGGGATAGCCTTCCGCATATTTGTTGGTGAATACGGAACCCGCGGCCTCTAGCACCGCCTCGCTGACGAAGTTTTCCGAAGCGATCAGTTCCAGGCCTTCATGCTGGCGGCGCACTTCGTTGTCGATAGCGTTCGAAATCTCGGGATCAACTTCGTAGAGGGGACGGGACATGGAGGAATTTTTCATGGTTAGGTACCGAAGGTTATTTTACTCGCGGACACCCCGGTCCCACCAACCAGGAACGGCCGGACGTCATCCAAGAAGCGAAAGAAGAGATCGATTATGAGCCTCCTCAGATACAGTAGTGTTCCCGCCATTGCATTGCTGGCCGCGCTGGTGGCATGCACGCAACAACCGCAAAGTCCGCAGGAATTGCGAGAGAAAACCGCCCAAGCCACTGCCGAAGCAAAGAGCGATGTCAAAGCCATGGCGGAAGGGGTCCGCGAGGGCTGGAACCACAACAAGCCGCTCGATCTGAACGCCGCGTCCCGGGATCAGTTGATGGCACTGCCTGGGATGAGCGCAAGTGTGGCGGATCGTGTAATTGCGGGTCGTCCTTATAGTGACGCGGTCGACATAGAGACGCGGCATATTGTCTCCAAGGCCGAGTACGACCGAATCGCTGACCAGGTCACAGCGCATAGATAGCCTGGTAGACCTTTACGCGACCGATCGATTTCTCTACGCAACTATCTGAGAGAGCACTGCCCGGCTCAGTCGAATACTGTCCGTTCTATACCCGACCTGCGGATTGTAACTACAGGGTCAAAGGGATTCATTCCGAGCGCAACCACGCCTAGTATGCGAAATCGTGTGTCTTTCACTTGTCGCCCTACTCCGCGGAAATGGCACGTTGAACGGCCCGGAGAGGCTCCTGCACACCGGCAAGCCAATGCTTGCACGCCTTGAAGGAGGAGAATCTATGAGAGTTGCCCAAGTAGCAAGGATGTTTACATTGTGCTTTCTGCTCGCCACGACCGGGTGGATTTATGCCCAGGACCAGCGCGATGAAACCAAGCCCGCGGAGGAGAAGCGTCCGGAGGCGACTAAGCCCGCGGAGAATGACACGAAGGCACCGCGCGCCGATGAGGCCAAGCCTCAGGAACAAAACGATACCAACCGCAACGACAAGGCCGTCCAACAGGATGACAAGACACGGCAGCAGAACGATGCGGCGCGGCAGCAGGACGACAGGACCCGGCAAGATCAGACTCAACAGCCGAGCGACGCTCGTCAGAACAATGTTCGTCCGAACGATGCCCGCCCAGCTGCGCAGGGAAATTCTGCAGGACAAGGCGGCGGGAATATGCAAGCCGCCGGCGGTCAGCGTGGTGGCCACATTCCGGATGACAAATTCCGCGGCAGCTTCGGACGAGAACACCACTTTGCGATCCATCAGGCGACCACGGTGCAAGGCCAGCCTGGCTTCACGTACGGAGGTTACTCATTCATTCTTTCGGATGGATGGCCGGCGGGTTGGGCGTACACGGATGACTGCTACGTCGATTATATTGACGGCGAGTATTTCCTCTTCGATCTGCTCCATCCGGGAGTTCGGGTGGCGCTCATCGTCGTAATGTAATTCTGAGTAATGTAATTCTGAAATTCTTCGGGTGGCGTTCTAGTCGAATGCCATCCGGAGAAAACTCACTGGCTGCCATCCGTCCATGTATTTTTATAGCGTTTCTCCCATGGTGGGATGGCCGCAGGGGAGCCGCGCCGCAAGTGCCCTAAAATTAATCGCGGCTTTAAACCCTAACGGAACATGTTTTTCAATTCACTGCAAACCATTTTGTAGTAGGTCGGTTTCCGTGATCCGGCACAATAAGTGAACGGGCAGTTGCTACCTGGCTTTTTCCGGGTGATCGCCGCAAACGTGCGATGCAAATTCCTTGTCGCGCTGCAACTCGAAGTTGCGCATCATTTCATCGAGCGATTCACCGGCGGCCAAGGCCGAAGCTCCGAACCGCCACCCGCATTCGGAGCAACCGAAACCTCGAAAACGCTTCTGCTCAATCCATACCAGCTTCCGGGTCATGGCTGCCTCTGCCGCTGCGCCCCAACGAGAGCGTTATGCTTTTAGGAGTTCAGCAAGTTCGTTCCGGATTTCTTCCAACCGATCCTGTCTGCGGTAATGCTCTGCCTTGGCTGCAACGCTGTGGTTCGTCTGTCGCCAGTACAGCTCGTTGACGTAATGGATGGACTGTATCTCTTCCTGCAAGAGCGCAATCCTCGCCTTCTTGGTGACTTCGGGGTCCATTGCCGGTCCATTGCCGATCCATGCCAGCTTCCGGCTCATAGCCGCCTCTGTCGCTGCGCCACGGCTATCCGCGTGCTGTCAAGGGATGAAGCGTCCCGGTTTGCTATTAACGGCTCTTCTCGCAGCCGCGAAGGGCCTGATTGCAACAAGCAACCGTCATTCGATCCGCGAGTGCCGGAATTTTACGTGCGCCAATTTCGGGTCGTCTGTAGGGAATCCTACGTACGCGGAAAAGTTTCGTTTGCGCTGACGTCGACTCGTATGGTCTCGTTTGAAGAGCGGCGGAAACGCTGTGGGCGTTGTTCACATTCGGTGCTGATCCGTGCGCGTATCCGTGAAGAGGTCACTGTAGGGTACCCTACAGAAGCCCGGCTTTCGGGTCTGTATAATTCCGCGCTTACTGCGGATCAGTAGAGTTGCCATTTCGCGGGCCTTGACGGGTAGGTTCATCGTTACGTCTGGGCAGTGCTCCCCGGTTCTGGTTCGTGGCTGACAAAGACCTCAAAGTCGTGCAGTCCGGCGAGCGCACAAATGCCGAGGGGAAGCCCGTCAGCAATACAATCCTTCTATCGATCTCCGATAGCGAATACAATTCGCTTCGTCCTCACCTGGAATACGTCAATTTGCCCAACCACCTGGTCCTTCACGAGGCGGGTGGAAAGCTGCAGTTTGCGTATTTTCTGAACCGGGGTTTGATTTCTCTTGTCGTCGTAATGAAAGATGGAAGAACCGCCGAAGCTGGCGTAGTTGGCAAAGAGGGCTTTACGGGACTACCGGCGGCTGTTGGTCTGAGCAGAGACCCGCTACGGGCAGTGATACAAATCACGGGAGACGGATTTAGGGTAAGAGTTGGGGCTTTGCAAAATACTTTGGAAGCCACTCCCCACCTTCGATTGCTGCTGAACCGCTATGTCGCAATTCGGGGTATGCAGATTGCGCAAACAGCCGCGTGTAACCGACTGCACGGCATCGAGCAGCGGCTGGCGCGCTGGCTGCTGATGACTCAGGATAGAGTGGATTCCGGGTCGCTGCGCATCACTCATGACTTTCTCGCAACGATGCTGGGGACAGACCGACCTAGCGTGAGCCTGGCAGCCGGCGTTTTGCAGAGAAAGGGTTTCATCGAGTACACCCGCGGCGCGGTGGAAATCGTGAACCGCAAGAAACTTGAAGCGTCCGCCTGCGAGTGCTACGGGGTTATCCGGCAGTACGATGGCGAGCTGGGCTTGCGGTAAGGTCGGCTGGAGCCTCCCAGCACAACTGCCGGATCGTCCGCGACTAGAAAGCGGCCCATCGCTATTTACTCGAACGCCGTCCGGAGAAAACTCACTAGCTGCCATCCATCCAAATAATTGTAGGGCGTTTCTCCCATCGTGTAATGGCCGCAGGGCAGCGTGACGACTTTGTGATCGAGGTGGTGATTGTGGAATTCCTCAACGACCTGCTCGGAAAATTCCGGCAGAAACGTCATGTCATATTTGGCGTAAATAATGAGCGAACGCCGCGGCCAGCGGGAAAACTTGTCAAAGTAGACCATCGGACTGACCGCACGCCATACCTGCCGCAGATTCTCCAAATCAATTGCCGGTTCGAGGCCTTCGCGGATATGGCGTGTCGACTGGCCGTGCCACACTACGTCGGCAAAATAGGTCGACGCATGATTGAAGGCAGCGACTTGAATTCGTGGATCGTGCGCGGTCGCGATAAAGGCATAGCACGATCCCAGGCTGGTGCCGACGATGCC
>JBEKXO010000207.1:0-8404 GCA_049511995.1 Terriglobales bacterium | reverse complement strand
TTAGTAAGTACGAACGGAGGCGCGAACGGTCACGTCAGCAATCCTCATTCGATCAAGGTTGCTGTCCCGGTGGCCGACAATCTTCATCCGGTTACCAATCCCGCCCTGGATCGCGAAGGAAATATCTACGTAACTTTCTCCGGATCGCGCGGCCAAAAAGTTCCCGTATCGATCTTCAAAATCGACACCAACTACACGGTGAAGCCGTTTCTCAGCGACTTAATGAACGCTACTGCGATTGCCTTCGACCGGGACGGACAGATGTATGTGTCGTCACGCCATGACGAGGCCGTGTACAAAGTCGCGCCCAATGGCACCATGTCGACCTATGCCGAAGGCATGGGAATCGCAACCGGCATCGCCTTCGATGCCGCGGAGAATCTCTACGTAGGCGACCGCAGCGGAACGATTTTCAAGATTGCACGCGACCGCCAGATTTTTGTTTTTGCGACGTTGGAGCCGAGCGTCTCGGCTTACCACATCGCCTTCGGTCCCCAGGGAGACATGTTTGTCACTGGACCTAGCACTTCCAGTTTCGATTGCGTCTACAAAGTCGATCCGCACGGAACCGTGTCAGTGTTTTACCGCGGCCTCGGTCGTCCGCAAGGCTTGGCGCTTGACGTGGACGGCAACATCTACGTCGCCGCATCTCTCGGCGGAAAACGCGGCATCGTAAAGATCACTCCTCAAGGCAAAGCCAGCCTAGAAGTCTCCGGACAGGGATTGGTCGGTCTGGCGTTCGCTCCGGGAAAGTCGGCCATCCTTGCTACCAATGGCGCCGTACACCACATTTCCTGGAATATTCAAGGCCTGCCTCTGCCGGTCGAGCTATAGCGGTCCTAGACGAGCCACTACTACGAGTCTGTCCCGAACCTGGATGCCACGGCGTACAACGAAGGAAGCAGCGACTCCTCTTGTCGACTCAATTCTTGTATCCATTCGTGGATTCCCTGTTGCGCAATCGGGGATAGGGGATAAAACTCGAAGCCTGATCGAGCATCGCAGCTATGCCGCACTGTCGCCAGGATTTCAACCGTGGAGCTTCGGATCGGCAGTGTAATCACCACCGTTTCACCGGCACGTGGCGCGCCGCACACCAGAGCCGCCATGCCTCGCACGCTGATATCCAGTGTGACCGCTCGCGTCATGAATGGCCCGAAACGCAAGAATCGCTGAACTTTGACTGGGACACTGGAAACATAGCGCGGCTCCCGCCGGCGGAAACGAAAGGCCACGGCTCGGGCGAGCCGGCCACGGCTCTCCAACTGCATAGTCCTCTCCTTACGCGTGTACCGGATAGACCGCGGCGAGGATTTGCAGCACTAGGATGGTAACGGTCCACCCCAGCCCCATCCCGCTTGCAGGCTGGCGCGAATGACTCCCAGCAACTCCTCATTGTCGGCGGGTTTCTGGAAGAAGGCGACAGCGCCCGACTCGAGGGTACGTTTTTCATTGCCCTCGGGATCGCGAGCTGTAAGTACGATGACCGGAATGCCGGAAAGCGCTGGATATTGCTGCAAGTTTTTCAGTACAGCGAATCCATCGCCCGCCGGCAGCCCGAGATCGAGAATAATCAGATGCGGCTTTTCTTTCTGGGCCATGGCGATGGCGGAATAGCCGTCGCAAACATTTACGGTCTCGAAATTGTTGGCGCGCAGGCGGAGACTCAGAGCCTGTCTGAGATCGGGATCATCATCGACGACCATGATCTTAGCGCGATTCATTGGCGGTCCCTCACTAATCATTTCATTACGCATTGCCGTGATGCTCCTTTTCGATCGACTTATATTTGTTTGCAAGTGCATGCTGAACCATTTCGGTCACGTGATCAGCCACGCCCCAGACTTGTTGTTCCAATGTTCTCGGATCGATGGCGGGTGGCCCCGGAATCGCTTCCGCGGTCACATGCAAGCTTCCACTGGCCTTCAACTTCGGTACGGCTCCGACCTGGCTGCGAATACGATCCATCAAGATGTGAACGCTCTTCATATCCGCCGTAGCGACCACAAAAAAGGTTTCCACCGGTCCGCTGGTTCCCATCGGCGGAAGAACCAGATCTTTATCCACTTGCACGCATCGGCGAAGGCTCTCCAGGCATTGCTGGCAGGTTTCTCTCCAGATTCCGCGCAATTCCTTCGACTTCGGCGTGATTTCCACCCCTACAAGCACCAGTGACCCCCGAAGCTTTCCCTGCACCGTGATCACTGGCTCGAGAAGCTTGGTCAGTGAATAGAGCGGCAAGGTAAAGGAGAAGGTACTGCCGCTTCCAGGTTGGCTCGCCACCCACATCCTCCCGCCATGAAGGCTAACAATCTCTCGCGAGAGGTAGAGCCCGAGACCGAGGCCAGTGCGGTTTCCATCCACTGCATCAGGGTCTTGATACAAGCGTTCAAAAACCTGCGGCAATGCGTCTTGTGGTATGCCCCTCCCACTGTCGGAAACCGACAAATACACCGAGGTCGGATCGGTTTCGACAAGGGAGGCTTTCACGGACACTGTGCCATTCGGGGGCGTGAACTTGATTCCATTGTCGATAAGGTTGATGAATACCTGACACATGCGGTCGGGATCGGCGTAAACAAGGGGTATCGCCGGATCCGAAGCAATCGCCAGCGCTACATGTTTCTCCTCGGCGCGGGGTCGCATCATGGCCACCGCTTGCTGCATAAGTTCGCCAATAGCAATGCAGCGCGGCTCGATACGCGTCTTGCCGCTCTCAACTCGCGCCGCTTCGAGCAGGTCGTGGATCATGGCGTGTAACTGGTTCACACTCTTAAGAACCGTCTTCAGATGATCGATTTGATCGGGGGCCACCGGACCCGCCAACCCATCCAACAGAAGCGTGATGTATTGGTGAATGCAAGTCAGCGGCGTGCGCAATTCGTGTGAGACGTGCGACAAAAACTGATTCTTAAATTCAATCTGCTTGTTGCGCGCGACCTCGGTCGCGCGCACAATCGCCTGCCGCTCCACCGCGTAGCGCAAAGCATGCTCCAGTTGTTTGCTTGTAATGTCGCCTTTGACCAGGTAATCTTGAACGCCCTGGTGGACAGCCCTAATCGCCAACGCCTGATCATCCTGACCAGAAAGAATGACCACGGGCACGTTCGGCGCCTTCTTCATGATCCGGCGGAAGGTGTCGGCGCCGTGGCTGTCGGGAAGGTTTAAGTCCAGCAGTACCAGAGTCGGCGCCTCGACATCCAGGCATGCGAGTGCGTCCGACAGCCTGGGAACACAGTTCACCTGCACGTCGGACTGGCTTTCCACCAGGCGCAGGCGTACCAAGTCCGCGTCTCCCGGATTATCTTCGATCAGCAAAACACTTGCCGGTTCATTTTCCATCAGTCATCCTCTCGTGGCAGGCTCGCTGAGCCGAACCAGAACTCCGCAATCGAATGTATGGCCAGGAAGTAACCGTTCAAATTGCCAGGCTTGCTGACGTAGCAGTTAGCTCCCAGTTCATAACTACGCGCTATATCCGACAAAGCACGCGACGTACTGAACACCACGATTGGAATCGTGCGCAGCTCCTTGTCGGCTTTAGCGGCGGCTAACACTGCTCGACCGTCTTTCTTGGGAAGATTCAGATCAAGTATGACCAGATCAGGACGGAACGCATTGGCATATTCGCCATCGCGATGCAGAAATGCCAGCGCTGTCTCACCGTCCGGTACATCGCTGATGAGCGTTGGATGCCTGCCCCCAGCCAGCGCCTCGCGCGCTAGACCAACGTCGGCCGGGTTATCGTCCACAAGAAGGACCTGAGGCAAATGTTTCACCGTCCGGCTCCCCCCTTCTCATCTTGACGACTGGCAGGCAAATTGAACTTAAGAGCCGGTGCGCGGCCATTCTGAAAACTCACATACCCCTCCCCGAAATGCCAATGAAAGCTTAGCGGTTTGCGGTTCCGATCCTGCCGCGCGACAAATCCCTCTTCATATACATTACCTATCGTCGCCTCCCCAACGGTCTTGAGACCCTAAAGACAATCTGAAAGCTCGCCGAAAAACACTGGGAGGCTGCTATTCGATCCTGTCCTTATGGACGTACCTGCGCAATTTCACTGGAAGGAGGCTATTAAGGGGGCGATCTTAGCGCGGCGAGCGCGGGATGTTACTTTCTGTACACTGTGGGCTGCGGGCCCTTTTCGAGAGTCTGGCGATCCCAGATCATGCCTTCGCGCGTATAGTTCGCGAGCTCGAAGTCTTGTGTCAGTTCAAGCGCGTCCGTAGGGCAAGCGTCTTCGCATAGGCCGCAGAACATGCAGCGGCTCAGGTCGTACGTGAAGTTGATTAGCTCTTTGCGGCGAGTTTTCTCATTGCGTTCGCTCGTAACAACGATCAAGTTTTCCGGGCAAACCAGCGCACACAAGTCGCAGGAAATACAAAGCGACTCATCCGTATCGGGGTTAACATTCAAGCGCGGTGCGCCTCGATATCGCTCGGCGACCTGCGGCCGCTCCAGCGGATACTGCTCCGTATAAATTTCCTTAGGATCCTGATAGCGGAAAGTGACGGCCAGTCCCTGGATCAGGTCAAGCAACAACACCTTCCGTAGGATGTTAGGGATTCGCATAACTAGATAGCATACACCGACGGTAAAGCGGCAAGCTAGAATAGACGAGTCAGCGATGCGGATCCATGTGTTTCAAAGCTGAACAACTAGCTGAGTGGCAACCCGCCCATGGTGAACTCAACTGGCCTCCTCGAACAAACATTCTTCCGGTGAGCTTTCTCCTGACGAGCTTTGGATGGACGAAGCCTTGCGTTGCGCCGCTCGCGCGCTCAATGCCGGTGAAGTGCCTGTGGGTGCGGTCGTGGTATGCGCCGGACGCCTAGTGGGGCGAGGCTGGAATCGTAACATCGGCGACCACGACCCCACGGCGCACGCTGAAATTATCGCGCTGCGCGAGGCCGGGCGGAACGTCGGAAATCACCGTCTCGTCGACTGCGAGCTGTTTGTCACGATCGAGCCCTGCCCGATGTGCGCCGGAGCGGCCGTGCACGCCCGGATTCGACGGCTGATCTATGGCGCCGATGACCCCAAGGCGGGTGCTGTCCATTCAATCATGCAAGTGGTGAATCACCCTGGCCTGAATCATCAGATGGAGATTCGAAGCGGCGTATTGGCTGGCCGTTCTGCCGAAATCGTGCAGGAGTTTTTCAGGAAACGTAGATAAGCCATACTGCGCGGATTCGTTGTGCCAACGGCTCTTTGCGCACTGACCAGCTGAGATCAGGAGCGCCGCACGGGCAACCGCTCCCGTCACTCCGGAAGTGCCCGTTTACTTCACTAGTTTCTGAACGGTGGCAATCAATTTCTCAGCGTCAAAAGGTTTCACGATCCAGCCGGTTGCACCGGCCTTGCGTCCAGCGTCTTTCTTTTCCGCCTGTGATTCGGTCGTGAGCATAAGGATCGGCGTGAATGGATATTCTCCCAACTTGCGGATCGCGACGATCATCTGAATGCCGTCCATATTAGGCATGTTGAGATCGGTGACGATCAAATCGAATTTTCCGCCGCCGACTTTGCTGAGCCCGTCTTTGCCATCGACCGCCTCTACCACTTCGTAGCCGGCCTTGCGCAACGTAAACGCGACCATTTGCCGAACGCTCGCCGAATCATCCACCGTCAGGATTCGTTTCATGGTTTCACCAATGCCGTTCGCCTCGCACCCAAGAGGGGAGAGTTGTTAACCCTCCAAACCCCGATCCGTAGAACTCCGTAGTGCCTAAAACAGTTCAGCGCTGTTCCCTTCCAAAGCTTGCTGCGCCGTTGGCGGCTCGACCCCCTTGAGCGCGGCACCCAGAACCTCGCGCTCCCGTTCCGTGGTATACGAAACCGAGAACAATTTCTCGACTTCCTCATCGTTGTACGCTTCGCGCACCCCGGGATGATAGATTTCCAGATGAAGCCGCAGAGATTCGATTTCCTTCATCACCGCATCGGCACGGCCAAACGAAGCATCAAGCAAATCGCCGGACCTGCCGATATCCAGAATTTTGGTCTGCATTCTCTGATTGGCAATTTGCATCTCCATGGCGCGGCTGGTCGTAAAGTTGGCCGCGCTCTTCAGGTTATCGAGACCAGCTCTGGTGTTTATCTGGGCTTCATTCAGCCCCTGATTGCTGGCTTCAGAGAAAGCCTCCATCATCTCGTTCGTCTGTTTCACCAGTTGTAATATCTCCTGCAACGCGCGCTGCGATCGATCGGTGATCTGCGTCCATTCCGCGGAGATTTCCTTGATACTCTTCGATATGGATAGAATGGCATCGGCTTTTGTCCCCAAATGACTGGCTTCAACAATCGAATTGAAGGCCAGCAATCGCAAGCGATCCCGGACGGATTCCGCCCTTTGCACGTGTTCCGTAACTAACTGCATCAGATTGGAGAGTCCGGCGACACTATGCTGGGTTTTCTCGCTGTAAGCGTGGCCTTCACCTTCGAGCGCTTCAATGCAAGCTAGTTGCTTCGTCACTTTGCGTTCCTGCTCGAGGACTGCGCGGCCGACGCCGAAAATTTCGGAAGTACTCAACCGCAAAATATCGTTCATACAGCTTCTGATCTGAGCGGTCCATTGGCCGACCGTCTCGGCGATCGACTTCATTTGCGCAATCTGTATCCTCAACCCCGCATAGGAGGTAGCTAGTTCCCGAAGGACTTCAGCCTCCGATTGTCGAGCGTTGGTTAGTCTCTCGATCATCAACGCAAAGGCCTCATGCACATGTTCGTTCATCTGGCGGTTAATGTCGTGGGTTTGGATCGCGGCCACGACCGCGGCAATCTGCCGCGCAATGTCTTCTACGCACGTTCTGAATTGCGCGGGCGTGCCCGAGAGTTGAGTCAAGCTCGTGTCGACGATGGCTAACGCGGCGGTGAGATCGATCTCAATCCGGATCAACCTTTCTCGCAAGCGCGGAATCTCAGCCAGAAGAACGCGCTTCGTCTTTTCAATCGCGGATCGCCGGTCATTGGTGCGGCTCGCCAATTCTCGCGTATCCGCGCTGACGGACTTCGAGAAGTCGGCAAGTTCGCGCGCCAGATACTGAAACCCCGCGCCCACCGTGCCGAGATGGGCTACCTCGATATTCGTGAGCACGCTCAGCGCTTTGATTTCAGCCGCAATCGCTTCCTGGCTCCGCGTTACCAGCGACAGTTGATGCAGCAGCCTGACCTCGGCCGTCACCGTCTCCAGGATTCCGGCGGTGGCGTGCAGTCGGCCATCGATGAAGTTTCTAGCCGCGCCCCCCAGCGTCTGCACTCTTGGGAGCAGAGAACTGACATTCTCTTTTTCCATGCTAGCCACAATGGCGGCAGCTAGAGCGATGATCGCGTCGCTGTATCCAGCCAGGGTCTCAAAGGCCTTCGCCACGGTTCCGATCTCACGGTCGACTACCTGGGCCATGGCGCGGAGTTCGCGCTCCGCCGTCGCTAACGTCGCAATCACTTCCTCTGAGGTTCCGACACTCCTTCGGAAAGACAGGGCAGTGCTGGCCGACGGTCCGGCCGCGCTCGTTCTCGCATCCGCGATGGCCGACCACTCCGGTCTCGCTCTCATGCTCCCATCCTTTACGGCGCGCCGCATCGGGCGGTCACCATTCCCCGGCCGGAAGTCACTCTTGTGATTATCATGATCGGGCACGTTCATCCTTCGTTTCTCACACTTACTCTGGCCGTATCATCGCGCCAGCGCGAGGATTGCTCCCGTCACCGCTTCTAAAGGAAGAATCTTGTCGACCGCCTCCCGCTTAATCGCCTCGTTTGGCATGCCGAAAACCACGCAGGTCGCTTCATTCTGCGCGATGGTCGTCGCTCCTGCCTGTTTCATTTCCAGCATTCCGCGAGCGCCATCATCCCCCATTCCGGTTAAGATCACACCCACCGCATTTTGTCCCGCATAGCGCGCGGCAGAGCGAAACAATACATCCACCGACGGCCGGTGACGGCACACCAGCGGCCCTTCTTTGATTTCCACGTAGTAGCGGGCGCCACTCCGCTTGAGCAGCATGTGATGATTCCCGGGCGCAATTAATGCGCGTCCGCGCAGGACGGTATCATTCGTCTCTGCCTCCTTGACCGTAATGTTGCACAAGCCGTCCAGCCGATTCGCAAAGGCCTTGGTAAACATCTCCGGCATGTGTTGCACGATGACAATACCGGGAGCGTCGGGCGGAAAGCTCTCGAGCACAATCTTGAGTGCTTCGGTTCCTCCAGTCGAAGCGCCAATCGCGACCACTTTCTCCGTGGTCTCCGCCATAGCATGAGTCGCACCGGAAAGAATAGCGTCGGCCGTAAGTTTCGGTTCAACCACTCGGCCGGGCCGAAAAGTACGCAACTGTGCCGCCGCCGCCGCCTTAACTGCCAGGCACAAAGTTATCCGCGAATCCTCGAGAAACTGTTTGCT
>JBEKXO010000206.1:0-8409 GCA_049511995.1 Terriglobales bacterium | reverse complement strand
GACATTCACATCGACGTTCCCGCGGTGAACTACAAAGAATTGCGCAGCACGAAAGATGCGGAAACCTCCGCCAGCATCCTCGAGCGCGTAGTCCGCGCCCGCGCCGTCCAGTTGCAGCGCTTTTCTTCCGTCCGCGAAAAGGTTTATTGCAACGCCCAGATGCCCACGCAGCTCATTCGCAAATTCTGCGAACTCTCCGCCGACTGCGAGCGCCTCCTCGAACGCGCCATGGCCCAGCAAGGATTAAGCGCCCGCGCCCACGATCGCATCCTCAAAGTCGCCCGCACCATCGCCGACCTCGACAGCATTCCCCAACTCGAACCGAAACACATCGCCGAGGCAATTCAGTACCGCACACTGGATCGCACCTACTGGGCATAAGAAACAGATAGGCGGCTGCAATTTCGGGGCAAAACGATTACCGACGTTACGTGTCCCAAATGCTGCGCCGTTTATCTTGCGGGTGGGGTGCATATCGGAAAGCACCTTCGATGCTCTAAATGTGGATGTCGCGTTTCCATCCTCATAGCGGACCGCGCTACAGTTCAGTCCCCACGCAATCCACAAACTTCAGGTCCACATTTTTACGCGTCCGCAACTCTTCGCGTGAACCGACTACCAGAGAACATGTAGGCGTTGGCACTGGTTCTGATCGGTCAAATCAGGCTGAGGCCAGCTCCTTCCGTGCCCTGACCGGAAACGGCCTGATTCTGGGCAGTCGATTTTTCTGCGCCTTCCAAAGATCGTAGTTGACCTGCATCTTCAGCCAAAACGCTGGAGTCGTATAGGGCATTGCCTTGGCGAGCCGCACGCTCATCACTGCTGAAATGCCGGCGCGGCCGTTGAGTATGCGGGAGAGATTCGGCCGCGTCACTCCAAGGCGTTTGGCTGCCTCCTTTACCGTCATGTCGCCCAGATAATCCTTCAAGACTTCGCCGGGATGAGATGGATTGAAAAGCATGAGTCCTCCTAGTGGTAATCCATGTAATCGATGAGAATGGCGTCCTCGCCTTCGAACGCAAATGTAAGCCGCCAATTGCCGCTTACCCGCACCGCCCAGTGTCCCTCCAGTTCACCCTTAAGCGGATGCAGGGCGTAACCGGGCGCATTCATGTTGGCCGCGAAGGTGGCCGCATCCAAGGCGGACAAAATCCTCTTAAGCCGGTTTGCATGTTCTGGCCGAATGCCAGCCTTCGAGCCGCTTTCGGCAAATTGCCTGACGCCTTTATGCCGATAGCTTTTCAGCATGTGTAAAGTGTATCAATACGCAATACCGGAAATCAAGTGGCTCCTGTTCAATTCGCTCGGGGGCCAAGCGGATTCCTGCTACGTCAGAGTCTAAGCAGATTCCTGGCGGGGCATGAGCAACCGCTCCGCATTCTATAATCCACAGCGGAGGCTTCATGCCAGGTTGGGGTACAGGCAGTTTCGAAAACGAAGACGCGCAGAATTTTCTCGCCCAACTAAACTCGTTGGAAATTGATGCTCTCTCGCCGATCCTCGCGCGCGCCGCCGATCATGATTATCTGGACGCGCCCGCAAGCACTGTCGTGATCGTAGTTGCCGAGATCGTGGCCGCGGCGAAGGGCAACCCTCCACAAACTGTCCCCAACCAAATTGTCGAATGGATTGCGAAGATCGAAGGCAGCCCGAGTTCTCAAATCTCGGAGCTCGCCCGCAGCGCAGTGGAAAAGATTCGAACGAACTCCGAACTCAAAGACCTATGGCTCGAAGCGGAAGGATTGAATGAGTGGAGCGCGGCTCTTCGAGACTTGGAAAACAGACTTACCTAGTACTAATCACGTAAATTTACCCTATGTCATCCTGAGCGAAGCAGCACGATTCGCGAAGCGGATCGTACCGCAGAGTCGAATGACCCCTATACGCTCCCCAATCCCAGACCGCCCCTTCGCAAACCTACCCTGAAGTTGAATGCCTCGCCTCGGAACAATGCTCAATCCGCAGCCGCGCCGCTCGTAGTGTTGCTGGTGTTCTTGCTTCCGTTAGTGCCGTTGGCGTTGTCTTTTTCCGCCTGCCGCAGCCGCAGCGCGCGATTCGAAGGCAACCCGGCGTCGCGGATCTTATACAACAGCGCGCGATAGCTGATGGCCAGCGTGCGCGCCGCCTGCTTGCGATTCCAGTGGTGCTGTTGCAGCACCTTCAAAATGACCTTGCGCTCCAGTTCGCGCACGCATTGCCGCGTCAGCTTCTTCAGCGAAATCGGCCCATCCAGCGAAATCTCGGAATTGAAAAAGTCCGGCTCGCGCGCCACCAGGTCATTCGTGATTACTTCCTCGTGCCCCAGAATCACGTAGCGCTTGATCAGGTTTTCCAGTTCGCGAATATTTCCCGGCCAGTGATATTTCTGTAGCACGGCCATCACTTCGCCCGACAAAGGACGCGCCCGGCAGTTGAACTTACGGTTGTAATACTCCAGGAAGTACGCGCACAAGTCCGGAATATCGCCACGCCGTTCGCGCAACGCCGGCATCCGTATATTCACCACGTTGATTCGATAGTAAAGATCTTGCCGGAACGTCCCCGACTCAATCTCGGTCTCCAGGTGGCGATTGGTTGCGCAAACCACCCGCACCTCGACCTTCTTGTCCTCCTGTGCGCCGATGCGGCAGAACTGCCCATCTTGCAAGAGCTGCAAAAGCTTCGATTGCAGAGTCGGATCCAGTTCAGAAATTTCATCGAGAAACAACGTGCCGCGATGGGCCATTTCCACGCGCCCGGGCTTCGATCCAACCGCCCCGGTGAATGCTCCCTTTTCGTAACCAAACAGTTCGCTCTCCAGCAGGGTCCCTGGAATTGCCGGGCAATTCACCTTAACGTAGGGTCCAACCTTCCACGGCGACAAGCTATGAATCAGCCGCGCAATGATGTCTTTGCCCGTTCCACTCTCGCCCGTAATCAGCACTGGAACGTTGGCCGAGGCAACTTTGCTCAGCCGCGAACGCACCGCTTGCATCGCCTCAGAGTGGCCAAAAATGATGTTGTCGGGAGGAACCTCGCCCAACGATTGCTGCAGAGAACTTACCGAGAGTGTGGTCATAAGAGTTGATGGCCCCGTTGCGGAGGGTGATCATCCGCATGCACTAAAAGTGCATCCCAAGCACCAAACTGGGGAAGAAGGCTGGGCGTTCAGTAAGCCTGCTGTTAAGCGCTCAACTTATGAATGGCTTGGAAGGATCATAGCCCATAAGCGCTAAGGAGTGACATGGCACCAAAGTGCCACTCTTAGACAGGGAGTGAGGAGGAAAAACATTTCACACTGGTGACCGTGCTTTCCTTAATTGCCTGCTCGGAACCGCGGCTGCGTCCGTATTCAACGGGCGAGCGAACTTCAGGCCGAGAAGATGATGCTCGTCGGTGTGCGCTACCCAAACTGTCTTCGCCTGCATGATTCGGGCGGAGGTCTTCAATCCATGTGTGGATCCAAGCGGCGCGCTCGGAATCTCGAGCGATACCACGGCCGATTCAGGCAAAGAACGCCGAACGGCGACCAGGGCGCCCCCGGCGCCAATGTTAATCGCAGTGGCAAATTCCAGCGAATCCTTGCCATTTCCGTCGCGCGCACGGATAAAAACCGGAATGGCCAGTTGCAACCGGGCCCATTTACGCTCTTCCTTCTTTGACAGTCTGCGAGGCAAGGTTCTATCCGCTCCTATAGGCACTGCAGCAAGTAGAGGGCCGCATCTCATGGGCCAAACCTCGGTAAACATTCCCCCTCCCCGTCCTATCTCCAAAACTCGCCTCCAATACCGGAATTGCGCGAGAAATTGCTGATGTAAGGAACTCGCCATTGACTACCAGTCATAGCATAAAGTTGCAAAACTTTTCTCTTTTTCCCGCCTCGAACATGGTTTCTAATTGACAGTCTGGAATGCCTACCCTTATGATGCATTTAAATCCCCACGTTCTGACGGTAGTGGTTTCCTCCCCATGTAGTTTTGATTCGGAAACTCCATGTCTTCGATAAGCGAGAAAAGCCCAGCCACCGCTTTCGCTGGCACAACTCCAAATGTGGACTCGACGGCGCCCGTCGCCGCGCCTGGTTTTGCCCCCAAACTGGGGGATGACGGTCTGCGCGAGCTCGAACAACTGCGTGATCGTTTCCGCAAAACCACCAATGCGCTCGCCTCCGCCGCCCACGATCTCAAAACTCCGCTTGCCATCCTGAACGGTTACATCGAACTGTTACGCAGCCAGAAGCTAGGTCCACTCAACGAGCGTCAGCGCGAAGTTATGGGAGATATGTTCTCCAGCGGTCAGCGCTTGCAGCAGTTCATTCAGGATTTCCTCACCTTCAGCGTGCTCGAAACCGGCGAATTGCGCATGCAGTACATCGATGGCGATTTGAACGCATGCCTTTCGGAAGTTTGCCGTCTCTGGTCCGGCCGCTTTCACGAGCGAGGCCTCGCTCTCTATTTCCTGGCGAATGACAAACTCCCGCCCTTTGCCTTCGATGGCCCAAAGATTCAGCGCGTGATTTCGAATCTTCTCGAGAACGCATCCAAGTACACACCGCAAGGTGGCACGGTATGGTTGCATGCCGAACCGCATATGTGGGAGCGCCGCGGCGCCAGCGCCTCTTCGGTTGCAGGCGAACGCCGCCGTCAATCAACCAACGTGCCGAACGCGGTCAAAGTCAGTGTCGCCGATACCGGCCCGGGCATCCGCCCCGAGTTTCATCTCGAAATTTTCGACGATTTTTTCCGTCTGCCCGCAAGTGAATCCGCCGAAGGCATGGGCCTCGGGCTCGCCATCGCGCGCCGCCTTCTCCAGGGCATGAACGGCAAAATCTGGGTCGAAAGCGAACCCGGCGCAGGTTGCAAGTTTTCTTTCCTCATTCCCCTGAAACCCATTCTGAATACTCCAACACGAGGAGCCGAATGAGCGAAACCGCCAACATTTTGCTGGTGGATGACGAACCGGGAATGCTGCGCTACATCCGCACCCTATTGGAAGTTGACGAGCACAAAGTTCAAACCGCCAGCACTGGCGAAGAGGCCGTCGACCACGTCCAGAAGGGTCTTCATCCCGACCTCGTTTTGCTCGATCTTTTGATGCCCGGAATCGACGGCTTGCAGACTCTGGAAAAACTGCGCCAACTCAAGCCCGGCCTGAAAGTCGTCATGCTCTCCTGCGTCAACGACACGCGCAAAGTCGTCCAGGCCATGCGCCTCGGCGCCATCGATTACCTGACCAAGCCCTTTCAGAAAGCCGAACTCGACGCCGTCATCGGGCAATGCATCGGCACCTCCAAAGGTGAGAGCTATGCGGGTGAAGTCGAAGAACTCTGCGACGACGTCTTCTTCGTAGCCGCCAGCCCCGCGATGAAAAAGATTCGCTCGCAAGCTGCGCTCGTCGCCAACGTCGAAATTCCCGTTCTCCTCTTAGGCGAGAGCGGCACGGGCAAAGAAGTTCTCGCGCGCCTCATCCACAAACTCTCTCCGCGCGCTCACCGCACCTTTCTCAAGGTAAACTGCGCAGCCGTGCCCGCCGATCTGCTCGAGAGCGAACTCTTCGGCTACGAGGCCGGAGCCTTCACCGGCGCCACTCATCCCAAGCCCGGCAAGTTTGAACTGTGCAACAAAGGCACCATCCTGCTCGACGAAATCGGCGAAATGCCGCCGCTGCTGCAAGCCAAGCTGCTGCACGTTCTCCAGGACCAAACCTTTTCGCGCCTCGGCAGCCGCACCATGATCAAGGTCGACGTGCGCATCCTCGCCGCAACCAACATTAATATCCCAGAAGCGCTCGCCAATAAGCGCCTGCGCGAAGATCTCTACTACCGCCTGAACGCTTTCACCATGACGTTGCCGCCGCTGCGCGAGCGCAAGGAAGAAATTCCCATTCTGCTAAAGCATTTCATGTCGCGCATGTCCGAATCCTACGCCCGCCCTCCTCTTCCTATGTCGGGGCCGCTCATGGAAGCATGCCTGCGCCATACCTGGCCCGGCAATCTGCGCGAGCTGAGCAACTTCATCAAACGGTACCTGGTTCTGGGTGACGAAACTTTAGCCGCATCCGAATTGCAACCGAAGCCCGATGGCGGTAGCGGAATGCACTTCGATGCCGCGGGCAGAGCCGCCGTTGTCGCCGATGGAGCCGGAGGACTGAAATCCGTATCGCGCAACGCCAAAGATGAAGCCGAAGCCGAAGCCATCTCCCGCGCACTGGAAGAAACCAACTGGAATCGCAAACAAGCCGCCGCTTTACTGAAGATCAGCTACAAGGCCCTGCTCTACAAAATCCGCCAATACGGCATAGCCCAAACCAGAAGCACCCACCGCCTGTCGGCCGGCGCATAAGAGCAGTTGCCAGTGGCTAGCTGTCAGTTGCCAGTGGCAGACCTGGGGGCAAAAGCCCCGCCCACCCTCATTCGGGTTTGATGTGAGAACGGTAGGAGTGTGCTTACGGGCGTGAACTGGCAACTGCCCACTGGCAACTGATTCTGGTGCGGATAAGAGGACTCGAACCTCCACGACCTTGCGATCACTAGGACCTGAACCTAGCGCGTCTGCCAGTTCCGCCATATCCGCATTAGAGAAAAAATCGGCAGGGCCTTCTACCAAGGCAACTCTTTCAATATTCTACTGCTCGCCCTCCGGCTGTCAAACCACCACCTCGCTTGGTACTGCTACAGAACTCATAAGAGTTGTCATCCTGAGCGGAGCGAAGGACCTGCTGTTCGTTCGCGGCGGCTGGATACGGCCGCTCAGCTCACTCCTATCATTCCCCTGGAAAATCACGAAAACGCTCCCGCTGAGAACGCGCCCCATTTAGAATTTCAAAAGAATGGCCAATCCCCCCAAACAGATCCCCACCGACCTGGCGAAAGAACTCCGCACGCTCGCCCACGATCTCAGCAATTCGCTGGAGACCATCGTCCAGGCCACCTACCTCATCTCCCAATCCAAGCCCCCCGACAATATGCGCCGCTGGGTAGAACTGATCGACCAGGCCTCGCAGGAAGCCGTGAGAATCAACCAAAAACTCCGCCAACTCCTCCGCTCCCAAAGCTAGCCCAAACTTCAAGGTCTAAAAAATTCTGGTTTCTTCCTTCGTGGGCCTCTGTGCCCTTGGTGGTGGAAGCTTTTTCGCGAAGTGACACACATATGTACAAACCTATACGTACAAGATTACGACAAAATCTCCCACGTGGGACACTCTCACCGTTCTGCGAATTCTGCTACCCGAGCTTCGCGTCCATCGTGATCTTGGCGTTCAGCACCTTCGACACCGGGCAGCCCGCCTTGGCGTTTTGCGCCGCCGTGTTGAAGGCTGCGTCGCTCGCTCCAGGCACCTTCGCGACTACATCCAGATGCACCGCCGTGATCGCCCATCCCGCCTCCAGCTTCTCCATGGTGAGGGTGGCCGAGGTGTTGATGCTCTCTGGAGTCAGGTTCGCCCCGCCCAGTTGCGCTGAGAGCGCCATCGAGAAGCAAGCGGCGTGGGCCGCCGCGATCAGTTCTTCCGGATTCGTCCCCGGGGCATTTTCGAACCTTGTTGTAAAGGAATAGGGCGTGTTCGACAGGACGCTGCTGGCGGACGATACCGTCCCTTTGCCATCTTTAAGGCCGCCCTTCCACACTGCACTCGCTTTCCGTTGCATGCCAATCTCCTGAGATAAGTTTGAAAGTCTTAGCTATTGTAGAGGCTGCCGCTCGTCATTGGCTGCCCACAAGTTCTTCGGACAATAATTCTCGTGCTGCCTCAATCTGTGCTACAACACCCCACATGAGCTCACCCGGCACAACCAGGAATTCATCGCAACCATCCGCCACGCCGCATACTGCCGCCGCCGCGCTGCCGGCGATAAGTCCAAGCCGCATCGCGCCCGCAAATATGAAAACAGATGCGGCCTCGATCTGCCCGAACTGCTCAACCGAACTGCGCGGACACCGCTGCAAAGTGGTATGCAAAAAATGCGGCTTTTACCTGAGCTGTTCTGATTTTTTGCTAAAAGCGGGGCGCGGTACCCAAGTGGTAAGGGAGAGGTCTGCAAAACCTTTACACGTCGGTTCGATTCCGACCCGCGCCTCCATCAGTTTACCCTCATAAACACTGCATGATTACTTCGGTATCATTGAATTGTGCTAATTCTGTGCCAACGTGGGTACATGAAAACGCTCATGGCTATCACAGTTCTGCTACTCGCCGGAATCCGGATGGATCTGAAGCCGCAGACATGCCTCACTAACGTCGGTGCTGGCAGTGACAGTAGGCAATTCTTTGAGCGATTAGGAAGGAAATGGGACATTATTTGTGACTGATCGGTACTCTCTTCTAAGGCCGCCATATATTTACTTGATACTTGGGGTCGTCTCATTTTCATGGGCTATGGTTTCGACGTACACCGGAAAAACGTGGGCACGATTTGGTGGTTGGGTCTACCGC
>JBEKXO010000205.1:0-8487 GCA_049511995.1 Terriglobales bacterium | reverse complement strand
ATAAATCTGGGTCTCGGTATAGGCTAACCCGCCGCTATATCCGCCGACCACGTAAATTTCATTCTCGAGCACCCCCACCTGCGGAGCCAACATGGCCGTCGGCATAGACGCCCCGCTCCTCCACGTGTTGTGGGTGACGGTCGGACTTTGCGCCGCTACTGATTTGGCCAGACTGGCCCATAGCAACAGGACCAGCACAAACAGGAATGTCGATTTCATGGTTGTTCCCCCTTTAACGAAGCAAAAAGCCGTGCTGAGAAGCCCGATCCCCACCGGGGGAGGGATGATAAGAGCGCAAGGATAGACAAGGCACAAAATTACAGGTTGGCAGAATGCGGCGTCTCGGCATATTTGTCAATGTGAATGAGGTTGCACACGCAAGGGGCATCGTAGTTGACGATAAATCCCGATTACACTCATTGGACAAAGTCCCGTTTTGGCCATGAGAACCTCAATATAATGAGTTTTGTCGTCGACCAATTGTTGCTGGCTAACCGCGTTGACTAACTCCGATGAATCTCGATGACACCATCGTTGCTATCGCTACGCCGCCGGGACGCGGTGGGATTGGCGTGGTGCGGCTGGCAGGGCCGGAGGCGCGGGCGATTGCCGGAAGGATGCTTCGGCTGGGGCGGGAGTGGGAGGCGGGACGCGCGGTGCGATGCGATTTGGTTGAATCGGGATCGCGGATTGATGAGGTGGTGGTTACTTATTTCGCTGCGCCTCATTCCTATACTACCGACGATATTGTCGAGATTTCGGCGCATGGGTCGCCGGTGGTGTTGCGGCACATTGTTGAGCTGTCTCTCGCGGGCGGGGCGCGGCTGGCGGAGCCGGGCGAGTTTACGATGCGCGCGTTTCTAAACGGGCGCATCGATTTGACGCAGGCCGAAGCGGTCCGTGATTTGATCGATTCGCAAACGCTTTTTCAGGCGAAGGTGGCGGCGCAGCAACTAGAGGGCGCGCTATCGAATCGCCTGAAGCCGATCAAGCAGAAGCTGATTGATCTAATCGCGTTGCTGGAGGCGGGAATTGATTTTGCAGAGGATGATGTCTCGATAGCGGCGGACGCTACGATTCTTGAGCGCATCGCTCAGGTCAAGGCGCCGCTGCAGCAACTGGCAGAGACATTCACTTACGGCAAGATCGTTCACCATGGGCTGACGCTGGCCATTGTTGGGCGTCCAAATGTGGGTAAGTCGAGTTTGTTTAATCGGCTGGTGGAACGGGAGCGGGCGATTGTGACGGCGCAGCCGGGGACGACGCGCGACTTGGTAAGCGAAACCGTAGCGATCGGTGGAATTCCTGTGGAACTGGTGGATACAGCGGGAATCCGGAGGGCACTGGACGAAGCGGAGAGTATTGGAATCAAGAAGTCGATGGAGGCACTGGCGGACGCTGACTTAGTGCTGGTGGTGATGGATGCTACGCAGGAGATGGCGGAGGAGGATTGGGAGTTACTGAGTCAAGTTAGTGGGCGGCCCGCGATTGTCGTGGAGAACAAGAGTGATCTGGCAGTCAGGCAGGACAGTATGGCAGCCGGGCTTCGCCCGTCTAGGACCCTTCCGCGACGCTCCGGGCAGGCCCCCGAGGGCATCCGTCCCTACGTGAGTTTGGCGGGCGACGCCAGCGTGGCGGCAAGAATTTCTACTTCGGCCGTTACCGGGGATGGTATTGAGGAGTTGAGGGGCGCGATCCTTGCGCATATCAGGGGAGACGCTGGCAGGCAGATGGAGGCAGGCTTTCTGACCAACGTTCGTCACCAGAAACTGGTGAAGGATGCGCTTACTGCGCTCGACGCTGCACTGACGGCCGTGGGCTTGCGGGTGCCGCACGAGATGCTGCTGCTCGACCTCCATGGAGCGCTGCGTCCGCTGGACGAGATCACGGGCGCGACCACGAGCGACGACATATTGAATCTGATTTTCGGAAGCTTCTGCATCGGAAAGTAAAGTCAGTAACGAGTAGGTTAACGGAGGCGGCGACAAGAGTGTCCGCCCCACTTCTACACACGACGCAATTCACAATTCTTAGCGAACGGAGAAGCTGAAGATCGTCACGCTATGGTAACGCTGGCCGGGCTTCAACTCGGTGGTTGGGAAATCAGGGTGATTGGGAGAATCGGGAAAGTGCTGCGTCTCGAGGCAGAGGGCGGAGCGCCGCTCGTATGATTTACCGCCTTTGCCTTTCACCGAGCCGTTGAGAAAATTTCCGGTGTAAAACTGGATTCCGGGTTGGTCGGTTAGAACTTTCAGGACTCGGCCGGTGCCGGGCTCGTAGACTTCGGCAGCTTCGGTGACTTTTCCATCCTTGTTATCGATGACCCAGTTGTGGTCGTACCCGTGACCAAGTCGGAGTTGTTCGTCGTCGGCGTCGATGCGAGCTCCGACGGCGGTGGCTTTGCGGAAGTCGAGAGGAGTGGATTCGACCGACTTTTGTTCTCCGGTGGGAATGAGTGTGCCATCGACGGGAGTGAAACGGGAGGCGTGAAGGGTTAGCTCATTCTTCAGGATGTCGCCCTGGCCGGCTAGATTGAAGTAGGAATGGTTGGTTAGGTTGATGACGGTGTCTTTATCGGTTGTCGCTTCGTATTCGATGCGCAGGTCGTTTTTGACTAACGTGTACCGCACTACGGCAGTGAGGTTGCCGGGGAAGCCGGTTTCGCCGTCTTTGCTCAGGTAGGTCAGTTCGACTCCGTTGTCGATTGGCTTCGCTTTCCAGACTACATTGTTGAAACCGTGCGGGCCGCTGTGCAGGGTGTTGTCGCCATTGTTTTTGGGGAGCAAATATTTCTGGCCGTCGAGGGTGAAGCTGCCGTGCGCGATGCGATTAGCGTAGCGGCCGATGATCGCTCCGAAGCAGGCGTTGGACGGGCCGTTGAAGTTGCTCACGTAGCCATTGAGATCGTCGAAGCCGAGAACTATGTCGGCCGATTTGCCGTTGCGGTCGGCAGTTTTCATGGAAACCAGAATGCCGCCGTAGGTGGCGATTCGAGCCTCGTAGGGGCCGTCGCTCAGCGTGTAGATTTCCACCGGTGTTCCGTCGGGCATTTTCCCAAAGGGCTGGCTGGTCACTTTTGTTTTTGCCTCCGCGGGTTTAGCCTCGGCGAGCTTTATTTCGAAGATCAAGCTGACCGCTGCTAACAATGCCACGATCGCGACGGCGCGCTGAACTTTTGGGATGCTCATTGCGGCTCCTTAATATTAGTTCTTAAAAGTCATAGCTCGGGCAAAAGAGATTACCGCCTACGCTGGAGCATAGACATGTTGTTCACGATTATGGCATGACTCAAATTTGTGCCCTTTTCGGCAACCTGGTTGAATCAGTTTCGCCATACGGAATGCAGGGGTGCGCGACGGAAGAATCTGAAGGTCGCGATTGACAAGGGGGGCGGCATTTGACATATTGTCAAAGCGGTTAGCGGGATGACAGAAAAGCGGCCGGCACGAGTCTCAAAGGGGATTGCTCATATCGGTTTTTTGGGCAGACGTTTTTCATACTAGGCGGAGAGCTGAGGGCGGTGTTGTCGGCGAAACGCAAGGTCCTTCGACTCCACAGAACGATTGGCTTGGCGAATCATTCTGCTCCGCTCAGGATGACAAATTGTTAGTGGAGAGGACATGAGCGAAAGCGAATCTCTGGTTCACTCGGAGAGGCTGCCTGCGGGGCGGGCGGGCGACCTCCTGCATTTGCCGCGCGAGAAGGCAAAGTGGGAGTGGATGAGCTTCTTCGTGCGGAGGCTGGCTCCTGGCGACGTTTATCGAGCGGAGACGAAGGGCGAGGAGGCGGTGTTCGTGTTGCTCGGTGGAACGTGCACGGCCGACTGGGGGCAGGGCGCGCAGCGCATTGGAAAACGGAAAAATGTTTTCGATGGCTATCCTTATGCTTTATATCTGCCCACAGGCAATGCGGTTAGTTTTACAGCCGAAACGGTTTGCGAAATCGCCGAATGCCGGGCGCCTTCGACGGCGCAATTGAAGCCGCGGTTGGTTACTCCCGATGATGTGGTGAGCAGCTTGCGGGGCGGCGGGAATGCCTCCCGGCAGATTGTCGATGTGATGACGCCGGCGTTTCCGGCGGACAAGCTAATTGTGGTTGAGGTCTACACTCCCGGTGGAAACTGGTCGAGTTATCCTCCGCACAAGCATGATGTGCATAATCCTCCTGCCGAAGTCGATCTCGACGAAATTTATTACTATCGGATGAACAAAGAGAATGCGTTCGCCTTTCAGCATTTGTATTCGGGGCAGGATGCGCCGGAGCGGACGGTGAAGACGCGGGACGGGGATGCGGTGCTGGTGCGGAGCGGATACCATCCGGTAGTGGCGGGGCCGGGGTATGACATTTATTACCTGAATTTCTTGGCGGGATCGGCGCGGGTGATGGCGGTAACCGAGGATCCGCAGCACGTGTGGTTGAAGTCCACGTGGAAGGAAACGGATTCGCGGTTGCCGATGGTAATAGGGGACCAACGGCACGAGTAAAACTCGGGCACTTCCCAAGACGTCAGTGCCCATCTTCTTTGATGGGCCAGGGGACCAAGGTGGAATCGAAAACGGCTGAGACCGTCGCGACTCCGAAGTTGAAGCGGGTGCTTGGGCTCTGGGACCTCGTTTATTACGGCGTGATTTTGACTTCGCCGATCGCGGTGGTTCCAATGTTTGGCGAGGCGCAGGTGCTTTCGCACGGACATGCAGTGATCACACTGCTGGCCGCCATGGTCGCGATGACCGCGACGGCGGTCAGCTTCGGGCGGATGGCTACGGTTTATCCGTCGGCCGGTTCGGTTTACACCTACGCCAGCCGGGCGTTTAATCCGATGTTTGGATTTGTGGTGGGCTGGGCGATGTTTCTGGAGTATCTGTTTCAGCCACTGCAAAACAGTCTTTACGCCGCGCTCACCATTCAGCGGCTCCTTCCGCATGTTCCCTTCGCATTGTTGTCAGCGACGGCCGTGGGATTCATGACCTTGTTGTGCTGGTTTGGAATCCGAACGACGGCGCGCGCCAATCAAATTTTGCTGTTCATGATGTCGATTGTGATGGTGGTGTTCATTGGCGAGGCGATCTGGTACATCATCGCGCACCATCATGTGGCGGGACTGATTTCGACTCAGCCGGTTTACGATCCGAGAACGTTCAGCGTGCGCGCGATTGCGGCAGGCACGGCGCTCGCGGCGACTGTGTATATAGGTTTTGACGGCGTCAGCATTCTGGCGGAAGAGGTGAAGAATCCGCAGCGCAATGTGTTGCTCGCGTCTGTGCTGGTGTGCGTGTTCACCGGGCTTTTCGCGGCGTTTCAGGTTTACCTGGCAGTGCGAGTGTGGCCGGATTACCGGACGCTGGTGAATCCGGAGACGGCGTTTATGGATGTGGCTAGCGTGGTCGGCGGTTACAAACTTTTTGTCGGATTTGGAGCGGTGCTGCTGATTTCGAGTTTGGCGTGCGGATTGGCGGGTCTGCTCGGCGCGGTGCGGCTGCTTTATAGCATGGGGCGCGACAACGTGTTGCCGCGGAAAATTTTCGGACATTTGAATGCGGCGCGCGGTAATCCTTCTTATAACGTGATCATCGCCGGCGTGCTCGCGTATGTGGGAACCTTGACGATGGGGTGGGAGCGGTCAGTTGAGATTCTGAATTTTGGCGCGCTGATGGCGTTTATGGCGGTGAACCTGGCGGCCGTCAAGCATTTTGGGTTCTCTCCGGGAATGGCGGGGAAGCGGCATCTGATGCTCGACGTAATTGTGCCGAGCCTGGGATTTCTTTTTTGCCTGGTAATTTTTCTCGGCTTGCAGAACTCGACGCTCGTGGCGGGCGCGATCTGGACGATTGTGGGCACAGTTTACGTCGTATTGAAGACCAAGGCGTTGGGGCAGCCGGTGGTGATCGACTTCAGCGAATCGGGCAGTTGATTTAAGAATGGCGTGAGTTATGGCACAGGCGCTCGATGATTGGTATCGTCCGGAAATTCCGCGCAAAGAGTTGAAGCAGCTGATGGCGCGAGGGGATGGGAAGGGACTGGCCAACTTCGGGCTCTGGCTGGGCTGTTTGGCGGGCAGCGGGTATCTCGCTTATGCCGCGGTGGGAAGTTATTGGGTGGTTCCGGCGTTTTTCTTGTATGGAACGATTTACAGTTCGTGCGACGCGCGTTGGCATGAGTGCGCACATGGGACGCCGTTCCGGACGCGATGGTTGAACGAGGCGTTCTACTTGCTTTCCTCGATCATGAACATGAAGGAAGGCACTTACATGCGCTGGAGCCACACGCGGCATCACACGGAAACGATCATGGTGGGATTGGATCCGGAGATACAGGTGATGCGGCCGGCGGACCTCGGAAGAGTGGTGCTGGATTTTTTGTGGATTCCGGATGCGATCCAGATGTTTCGGGCGATGTTTTCTCATGCGGCAGGCGTGCCGACGAAAGAGGCGCGGGAGTTTGTGCCGCAGAGCGAGTGGCGCAAGATGTTCTGGTGGTCGCGCGTTTATCTCTTGATTTATGCGGGGATGATTGCGTGGTCGGTGTTGATTCGAAGCTGGCTGCCGCTGCTGTTTTTTCCGCTGGCGCGGCTTTATGGCGGGTGGCTGCATCAGATTTTTTCGCTGACGCAACACGCGGGACTGGCGGAGAATGTGCGCGATCACCGGCTGAATACGCGCACAGTCGAGATGAATCCAGTGTTTCGGTTTCTCTACTTCAACATGAATTACCACATTGAACACCACATGTTTCCGATGGTGCCATTTCACGCGCTGCCTCGGCTGCATGAGCGGGTCGAGGATGTGCTGCCGCATACATATTCGGGGCTGGTCGAGGCGTTTCGGGAGATTGTTCCCACGCTGATTAAGCAATCGAAGGATGCGAAATATTTTGTGCTGCGGGAGCTGCCGCAGAAAACGCGGAGTGAGCCTGCACCCGCAATTGCCGTAAGCGGGGAAACGCATTATGCCTGAAACGACCATCACATGGCACGCGGTCTGCAGCGTCGACGCGATCGGCGAGGAAGATGTGGTGCAATTTGAGCGCGGCGACAAAATCTATGCGATCTATCACACGCCGAGCGGATTTTATGCGACGGATGGATTGTGCACGCACGAAGATGAGTTACTGGCCGGCGGGTTGGTGATGGGGGAGATTATCGAGTGTCCGCGGCATCAGGGACAGTTCGAGATTCCGACGGGCGAGGCGCGGGGTGCTCCTGTATGCGTCAACTTGCAGACTTATCCGACGAAGCTTGAGGGGCAGCAGGTTTATATCGGTATTCCGGATTCGGTTTGAGGGGGATCCGGCGGGATACTAAGCCCTTAGTTCGAGGCGAACCCGCCGGATTGTTCTTGGCGAAGTTTCGATTTGATTATTCGCAAAATTCTTGAGGTTGAAAGATGACGCAAAGGCTGACCACTGCGCAGGCCATCATACGGTTTTTGAAGGCGCAGTTTGTCGAGCGCGATGGCAGCCGGAATGCGTTTTTTGCGGGATGCTTTGGCATTTTTGGCCATGGCAACGTCGCCGGCATTGGACAGGCGTTGCAGCAGAATCCCGATTTTCCCTATTACTTGTGCCGTAATGAGCAGGCGATGGTGCACACGGCCGCCGCGTTTGCCAAGATGAGCAACCGGCTGCGGACGCTGGTTTGCACGACGTCGATTGGGCCGGGTGCGACGAACATGTTGACCGGCGCGGCGGGTGCGACCATCAATCGCATTCCGGTGCTGCTGTTGCCGGGGGATATTTTTGCGCGGCGGAACGTGGCTCCGGTGTTGCAGCAACTGGAGTCGACTTCCACGCAGGATGTATCGGTCAACGATTGCTTTCGGCCGGTGTCGCGGTATTGGGATCGGATTCAGCGGCCGGAGCAAATTCTTACTGCGCTGCCGGAGGCGATGCGGGTGCTGACTTCTCCGGCGGAAACGGGAGCGGTGACGCTGGCGCTGCCGCAGGACGTGCAGGCAGAGGCGTATGACTTTCCGGACGAATTTTTCCAGGCGAGGACTTGGGCGGTGCCGCGGGCGCGGGCGGATGCGGCGGTGTTGAAGCGGGCCGCGGAGTGGATTCGGGCGGCGCGGCGTCCGCTGATTATCGCGGGCGGAGGGGTGATCTATTCGGGCGCTACGGAAGCGCTCGCTAGCTTCGCGGCGCGGACGGGGATTCCCGTCGGAGAGACGCAGGCGGGGAAGGGATCGCTGAATTTCGATCATCCGCAGTCCGCAGGGGCGATTGGAGTGACGGGGACATTGGCGGCGAATCGGCTGGCGGCGGCCGCGGACTTGATTGTGGCGATTGGCACGCGGCACAGCGATTTCACTACGGCGTCGAAGACGGCGTTTCAGAATCCTGGCGTGCGGATGATCAATATCAATGTGGGGGAGTTCGATGCGGCGAAACAGGCAGCGCTGCCGGTGGTGGGCGATGCGCGCGCGGCGATCGAGGAATTATCGAGTGCGCTTGCGTCTTATCGCGTCGAGGAAGGTTATGCGGCGGAGATTG
>JBEKXO010000204.1:0-8508 GCA_049511995.1 Terriglobales bacterium | reverse complement strand
GGCTTTGCGGGCAGCGGCTGCCAGAGCTCAATCTTATTTCCATCCAGGTCATAGATCCAGGCAAAGCGACCGTAGGATTCATCCATTCGTTTGGCGTCAATCTTTACTCCCTCTTGTTTTAAGCGGTCGAGCAAAGCATCCATATCGTCCACGATGTAGTTGATCATGAACGGTGCGGGGCTGGGATCGAAATACTTAGTGGAGGCGGGAAAAACAGTCCAAACGGTAACGTGTTCCTTTTGCGGGTCGTCGTGTTCGCGCCAGGGAAGCATCGCGCCTTGGCCTTTGTCAGCCAGTCCAAGATGCTTCGCATACCATTCGCGCGTCTGATCACGATTCGCGGATTTGAAGAAGACGCCGCCGATTCCAAGAATGCGCCCGCGCTGCTCCGTTTTGACGGGCGGCTTCGACTTTTCCGGTTGCGGAGATTTCACTTCCTGTCCTCTTGTTGAGCGGGCCGAGATGAGCAACAGCCAGCTGAGTAAAATTGCGCGCCAGGGTATTCTTTGCATAAATTAGAGCTTTCTATTCATTCCGCGGATGGCTCCCAAAGCTCGATCGGATTGCCGTCTGGATCTTTAAGCCATGCAAACTTCCCCATCGAGGGATATTCCTCGGTCTTTTCGATGGCCACGCCTTTGCTCTTAAGATGGTTGAGGACTTCTCCCATGTTCTTCACCGTGTAATTAATCTTGCCCGTTCGCGGCTTATCCTTGATGTCTTGATCAGTGGGCATAATCGCCCAGGCTATCGTTTTCTTGATCTCCGGATTTTCCAGATCCCTATACTCGAACGATGCATAAATTGAACTGCACTCAGCATCTTCGCCCTCGGGAACTATTCCGAGGCAATCGCGATACCAGGTTGCCAATCTCTTGGTATCGTTAGAAAACAGAAAGGCGCCGCCAATTCCGTTGATCATAAGTTCTCCCTTAAGCAGTGACTCGCTGATTGTCCTTTCTTTCGATCATCCCAGATCTTCGGCTCCCAGAGCGCGAACTCCTTATCTCTGCCGGTTTCCGAACCGGCAGGCATAGGTCCAATTCAAAGTGCGACCAATCCATGGCGCTTTCTTTGTCTAAAAAAATCTCGAGTGCCGGCGCATGCTCGGGCTCGTAGGCGCTGTTGATAAGCCAATCTCGGTAAAGGTAGTCCCAAGCCGTCGCTACCTTATGGATATCGCCGGAAACCTTTATAGCGGCGTATCGCATGGCTGGCATTTTCAGTTTCGACATTCCTTCCATGCACTCGAAGGGAAGAGACGACGCAAGACAGACCTCATATCGATAAAGATGCTTTGGCGTCACGTGTGGATCGTCTACCGTCATTCCGAAAAGAATTCCTTGCGAAAACACATCCTCGGATTTCGCCCATTCGATCACTGCCTTGAAGGCAGCCAGTACTCCGTCCAGTTCGAAGGCATTCGTAACCCGAATATAGGCGACTTGCCTTTCGGGAATGTCGATCAATCTCACTGGAAACGCGGCTCTCTTTTCCTCCGCGCTCATCGGGAGACCATATTCATCTTGCGGGAAGAGTTCTTTGCAAATCTTGCTCTTTTTGATCTCGCCGCTTTTTCGAAACTGACTTGGTGACGTGTCGTAACCGGATCGGAAGGCACGTGAAAACGTGGCCGACGATGAAAACCCGCAGTCCAAGGCGATATCGGTGAGGCTTTGCTCGGAATAACGAAGCAGACGGGCGGCCTTTTCAAGACGAAGCCGATTCGTAAAATTATTCAGGGTTTCGCCAGAAACCGCTGTAAAAATCCGATGGAAGTGAAATTCCGAGAAGCAAGCAACATCAGCAAGCTCAGCTAGCTTTACCGGGCGATCCAGACTCCCGCGAAGATAGTCGATGACCCGATCAATTCTTCGGGCATACTCGTTGTTGGCCTGGGTCTTTCCGCCCACCACGGATTCTGTTGACATTGCGTCGTAATAATACCCCCAATTGGCCCTATGCGGCGGTGAGCATCCAAAAGTCTGGCCGCATTCGACGGATTAGATAACCGTGTCGGCCCACCTCTCCGGAGGTAAGCGCTGCAAGTGTTGGCAGCGGGGAAAAAGCGGGTGCCCCCAGTTTCTTTGGTGTCAGAAGTGAAGTGCGCGCGCAGACCGGGGCCCCCCGCCTATATCTTCAGCTCTTGAGGAATGCCAGCAGATCGGCGTTGATCTTCTCCGCCTGCGTAGTCGGCATGCCGTGGGGAAAATCCTTATACGTAATCAGCGTCCCATTCTGCAGCAGCTTTGCCGACTTCGGCCCCGCCGCCACGTACGGAACGATCTGGTCGTCCTCGCTATGCATCACCAGCACCGGAATCGTGATCTTCTTCAGGTCCTTCGTAAAGTCCGTCTGCGAGAAGGCCACAATCCCGTCATAGTGCGCCTTGGCGCCGCCCATCATCCCCTGCCGCCACCAATTGGCAATGGTGGCCTCAACGGATTTTACCCCCGGGCGGTTAAATCCATAGAAAGGCCCCTCCGGCAGGTCGCGATAGAACTTCGACCGATTCGCCGCGAGTTGCGCCTGCAGATCGTCAAACACTGACTTCGGCAGACCCTCCGGATTGGCATCCGTCTTCAACATTAGTGGCGGGACCGCGCTAATAATCGCAGCCTTGTAGACGTCCTGTTGCCCGCGCCGGGCCAGATAGCGCACTACCTCACCACCGCCGGTCGAGTGCCCAACATGGATCGCATCTTTCAAATCCAGATGCGCCGTAAGCGCCGCCAGGTCATCCGCGTAATGGTCCATATCGTGCCCATCGGCTACCTGCGTCGAGCGCCCATGCCCACGCCGGTCATGCGCGACCACGCGATACCCCTTGCCCAAAAAGAACATCATCTGGTTATCCCAGTCATCCGCCGAAAGCGGCCAGCCATGGCTGAACACGATCGGCTGCCCCGAACCCCAGTCCTTGTAAAAGATCTCAACGCCGTCCTTGGTGGTAATCGTCGGCATACAGACTCCTTTGACAGTTGGATAGCGCCCGCCAATTAGATCACACTCGCTTGCTTAGGGCGAATACGGGCACAGACGGGACGTTCACCTTGAATTTTCTTTCTGCGGAAATCTCGAGATCTGCGTCATTTAACTCTCGCCGGGAGTAATTACTGCCGCGCCTGCCTTGCTCACGACTTCGTCCTGGGAATCCGTGCCTCCCGAACAACCGATTGCGCCGATAATATCGCCCTGGTCGATCAGTGGAATACCGCCTCGAGACGCAATGAATCCGTCGAACGCGAGCAGATCGTTGAGGTGCATAAGCTAGACACCGTCCTCGAAGACCTTCGTTGGGCGCCGGAAGGTCACGGTGCTCGCGCCTTGTGTTCGGCAATCTGAATGGAGGCGAGCATCGCGCCGTCCATCCGTTGGAAGGCAACTGAGATTAGTCCGGCGGCGGCGTAAAACCTCTTGGTGTCGGCGGTTGGAATGCCCACTTCTCGAAAGACGCGAGAAGTGGGGCACCCCCAGTTACTTCTGTTTCGGCGTTAGACTCGCGGAGACGTCGGCCACCCGCGAAACACCTACGGTCTAAAGGAAGCGTTTCATCTGCTGGCTACCCTATAACAGGCAGCTAGTTTAGGAGCGATTCCCAGTTGGCTGGGACCCTTCCTGCTGGTCCGGGCGCGGGCTGATTTTTTGGATGCGAATGCGGCGGAAGCAACTCCACACCTTTAACTGTGATCATGTCCAGCTTGTCGTAATCGTAGAACCAATCCTCGCCCGGCTCGAAGCTGGCAATGATCGGATGCCCTGTGGCCGCCGCATGTTTGGACGCATGCTGGCTCGGAGAACTGTCGCAGCATCCGATGTGGCCACACTCGGCACAGCGGCGGAGATGAAACCACCAACCTTTCGGTGACGCCAGGCATTCCACACACCCGTCGCCGCTTGGCTTCGAAGCGGGGTTGATTCCGCGCAGACCCTTTTTCATTTCCTAGTTTCCTTTCGTGTCCTCGGTTCGCAAAATAATGTCAAACGCGAAAAATGCCAGCCGCGCCTTTTCGGGATCGAGCGAAGTATCTAGTGAACACCGTCCATCGTAAGTACGATCTTTCCTCTCTTGTGGGGCGCACCGGCCAGCAGCTCGTGCGCCCTCCTAGCTTCTTCGAGCGGGAGCAGAGTGCCCACCTCTGGGATCAGCTTTCGGCTATCGAGCAATTTCGCGAGTGTGCCCAGCCGGGCCGTGGTGACGTCTACCAAGAGGAACACTGAACGAAAACCCGCACGCTGTGGCGGCGGCGAAACCGATGACACGAGGATACCGCCCGGCTTTAAAACACGGAATGAACGAAGCTGCGTCTCTCCTCCGACCAAGTCGAGTACGGCATCGACGGGGGGCACGGAATCTTCGAACTTTGCAGTATTGTAGTTCACGACGATCTGGGCCCCGAGGCTGCGAACATAGTCGAGATCGGCAGGCCCAGCGGTTGCGAAAACCTGCAGTTCTGCTTGCTTCGCCAGTTGCACCGCATACGCGCCAACATTTCCAGCCGCTCCGTGGATTAATACTGCCTGGCCCGCCTTCATCTGCGCATAGTCGAACAGCATTTGATACGCCGTTACTGCCACTACCGGTACAGACGCTGCCTCGACAAAGCTCAATGAGCTCGGCTTGGCGGCTACCATCTGGGCTGACGCCACCGCGTATTCGGCATAACCGCCACAGAATTGTTTGTTGGTGACGCCGAAACCTCGTCGCCCGGCTTGAACTGAACGACCCCTGCTCCCACGGAGTCGACAAACCCCGCCAAATCGGAACCGAGAATGAGCGGAAGGGACGGTTGCACAACGCTTTTTCCCTCCCGAATGAGCGCGTCCCATGGACCAACTCCGGCAGCAGCGACCCGTACAACGAGTTCGCCTTCTCCCGGCGTCGCACGTGGTATCTCGTCGATCACAATCGCGTTCGGCGGACCAAAGGAATGGATCCTCCCGGCTTTCATTCTTCCTCCTGAAGACGATCGCGCTCGGTGCAAAAAATAATGTCAGGCCACCAGCAAGATCTTCCCGACACCGCCCTTTTCTGCCGCTGCCTGAGCCTCGGCTGCTTCACTGAGCGGCAGTTTCTGGCTAATCGGGATTACAAGCTTGCCATCTCGCACGGCTTCGGCCATGAACTCAAGCGTTTTCCTGTCGAATTTCGAGAACACGTGCGCCACCTTTACTGACGGATATTTCGCGGCGTTCTGCGGCAGATCGACAACCGACGCATAAATTCCTCCTGGCTTTACCTTGGCGATCAGCTTCTCAGCAGTTCTTCCGCCGACCGTATCCGCAACCGCATCGAGCGGAGAAAGATTCGCGATCGCGGTGTCGTCGTCGGTGGCGACGAACTGATCCGCGCCGACAGTCTTCGCGTCACCGCTCTGTACGTCAACGATCTGTCTCTTCAAAATCCCCGCGATCACAATCGCCCCGCGTGCCTTCGCGGTGAATACCGCCGAACGCCCGACATTTCCTGCGGCACCTACGACGAGAACCGTCTGGCCGGCTTTGATTCCCGTCGCTGCAAGGAGCTGGTTGCCGGTCACCGTCACCAGCGGCAGCGCCGCCGCCTGGATCAAATCAAGGCCCTTGGGAACTTTCGCCAGAACTGCGGCTTTCACGACGCAAAGTTCGGCGTAAGTATTATCCGCCATGGCGAACACCTGGTCGCCGACAGAAAAACCTTCCACTCCCGGCCCAATCTTGACCACAGTGCCCGAGATATCAACTCCGATAAGCCCCGGGAACTTCAGGGGGTAAAAATCCTTGGTTAATCCAGCACGTCGCTTGTAGTCGATGGGATTCACGCTCGAGGCAGCGACCCGCACCAGTACCTCGCCGGGACCGGCTATCGGGTCGGGGTAATCCTCGAACTTGAGTACTTCAGGACCGCCATATTGGTGGACAACGACTGCTTTCATATTTCATCTCCTTATGTAAGGTGGACAAACCGTCACCAACAAAAAGTTAGATGAGCGAGGCTAAAATTGGTCGCGGATTCGATGGAGTTCCGATTCTCAGCTCGGCACTCGGCGTTCGCGCACTAACACGCCTTGGCGGCCGCTCATTTTCTGCCCTTTTGCGGATGAACGCCCAGGTCGTGCCATGACGTTTCCGCGAGGTTGACGTTGTAATAGTTTGCAGCTTTCTCGATGTTTGCGAACGGCAAAGCACGGTCGGCATTGGAGACGTCGAGGACTTGATCGAACCGCGCGACCCTCACTTCGATCGACGCGGGCATCGTTGTCGGTATCTGATATGCCCGGCCAAGGGGATGCAGGGCGTCTTGGCACGGTAGAATGACTCTCTTCTGTATGATGTGCGGTAAGGCGTAATTCCCATTGTTTTGACGATGTGAAATTGACCGAAAAATGAAGGCACCAAAATATAGAACAAAGGAGAAGATAATTTATGTCGCACCATTACTCTGGTCCGGACTTTTGCTTTCCCCAGGGGGACGCCCGGCTCGACTTCACCGATCTGTATGCTTTCCCGAAGCCAGGGAATGCTGGCAAAACGATCCTGATTATGAACGCGCATCCGTCTGCCGGCGTGAACCCGCCGGGGCCGACCAGCGACGTCGCCTTCTCGCCCGAGGCGATTTATGAACTTAGGATTGATACTAACGGCGATAACGTCGCCGATATCGCGTACCGGGTGCGATTCACGTCGTCCGCGAACGGGGCGCAGACCGCGACGCTTCGCCGCGCTGAGGGCGCGCAGGCCGCTGGGATGGGCGATGACGGGCAAGTCATCGTCGAGGGAGTGCCGGTCTCGACGGGAACGGAGACGCGGGTAACGGACGCCGGTGACTACCGCTTCTTCGCCGGCTGGCGCGGCGATCCTTTTTTCTTCGACGTGCAGGGCGCGCTGAACAACCTGCAATTCACCGGTGACGATTACTTCGCCGACAAGGACGTGTGCAGCATCGTGCTGGAAGTGCCCAACTCTGCGCTCGGTAGTGGAAAGATGGGCCTATGGGCACGCACGGTGGACGGCGCTAGCGGGAAATGGGTGCAGGCGGATCGCGGTGCGCGGTCAAATCAAACTCCCTTCCTTGCCGGCGAGCAGAACGCTGCCTATCTCGCTGCGGAGCCAGCGGACGACGCCCGATTCGTCCCGGTCTTCGCGCACGCGCTGGAACACACCGGCGGATATACGGCGGCGGAAGCAACGCGGGTCGCCGGGACTCTGCTGCCGGACGTCCTCTACTATGATCCCAAGCGTCCAGCGGTGTACCCGGAGAATGGCCGGGCACTCACCGACGACGTGGTAGATTTCTTTCTTCCTCTGCTTACCAATGGAAAGGTAACGCAGGATAAGGTAGGGCCCCACAAGGACCTGCTCGTCTCGTTCCCTTACGTCGGCCTGCCGCACAAGGCGCGATCAGCGGAAAAGGTGGCCGCCTGAAAAGATAGGGTCACTTATGTCGGGCAAGAAAACAGCGATCGTAACCGGAGCATCGGGGGGCATTGGCTTGGGTTTAGTCGAACGGTTTCTGAGCGAAGGTTATAACGTCGTCGCAACCTCTCGTCAGGCCAATCGAAAGCTCAGTGCCTCCACCCGGCTGGTCCTGCTTGATGGCGATATCGGCAAGCAGCAAACTGCTGCCGATGCTGTCGAGGCCGCAATCAAGAACTTCGGAGCCATCGATGTTTTGGTGAATAACGCCGGTATCTTCCTAACCAAGCCGTTCACTGACTTCACCACCGAGGACTTCGACGCCCTAGTTTCGACTAATCTGCTTGGATTCTTTTACATCACCCAGCACGCCGTGAAAGAAATGCTTAAACAGAAGTCGGGATGCGTCGTAACCATCACTGCGGCGCTTGCCGATCGGCCAATCGCCGGTGAAAACGGATCGATTTCGATGATTACGAAGGGTGGGTTGAATTCAGTAACCCAGAATCTCGCAATCGAATATGCAAAAGACGGCATTCGCTTTAATGCCGTAGCCCCCGGCGTTGTGGATACGCAGATGCCCCGGAATGCTCCCGATGACTCGGCGTCGCAGCCGACATATCAGCCGACTATGAAAAAGGCGACGGTGAAGGATGTTGTCGATGCCGTTCTTTACCTGGTGCAGGCAGGTCACGTGAGCGGAGAGATTCTCCACGTGGATGGTGCCGCTCCCGCTCGTCGCTGGTAGGAAGTAATCGATAAGAAATGAAAGGATTCTAACCACACGCTGGACTTCGACGAGGTACACATTGCAGGTGGAATGAAGTTGACGGACCAGCGGCACTCGCCGGAGATTCCGGCGGGAATTCCGTCCGATCTGCTTGAACGTCGGCCGGACATCCGCATATTTCCCGCTGATCCTAAAGGCACTACTTTGGTTTCGCCGTTGCGGTCGCTGAAGCCTGAACCGGTTGGGCTGAGGCAGTTTTGGGTAAGCTAGCTGCCTGCGTTTGCTTGTTGGGGGGCATCTCGGTTCCGGTCGGATACACGAAGATTTGCACCGTGCCCCAGCCCGCATCTGTAGTCGCATTCGTCTGCTTGCCCATACCCAGA
>JBEKXO010000203.1:0-8516 GCA_049511995.1 Terriglobales bacterium | reverse complement strand
TACGGCGCGGAAGCGCACAGTCTGATGGTGGCGCTGCATGAAGTCATCGGCCACGGTTCAGGCAAACTAAGCGAGCGCGTGAGCGGAGGAGCGCAACCCTTCCTCAAAGAATATTTCTCCACTCTCGAAGAAGCTCGCGCCGATCTCATGGCCCTCTGGAACGTCTGGGACCCGAAGCTGAAAGAACTGGGCCTCGTCTCGAACCAGGAAGAAGTAGCCAAGGCGATGTACGACAGCGCCGCCTCCGTCGCTCTAGTGCAACTGCGCAGGATTCAGAGCGGCGACACGATTGAAGAAGACCACGAGCGCGATCGCCAGCTAATCGCCCACTACATTGCCGACAAAGTTCCTGGCTCGATCGAGCAATTCAAGCGCGACGGCAAGACCTACGTCCGCGTAGTCGACTATCAAAAAATGCGCCAGGGAGTCGGCATGCTGCTGGCCGAGTTGATGCGTATTAAGGCCGAAGGTGATTACGACGGGATCAAGGCGCTGGTCGATAAATATGGAGTCCACTTCGATCCAGCCGTGCGCGATCAAGTGCTGGAGCGCTATCGCAAACTCAACCTGCCGACATACTTTGCAGGGGTGAACGCTCATTTGACGGCGAGCGTTGGCAAGAACGGCGAAGTCGACAAAGTCGAGATTCACTATTGGGATAACCCCGTCGCCCAGTATTTAGATTATGGAGCGATGTTCGACAAGGGCCTGCGGCCCGAACCGAAGCAGTGAGGCCTTGGGGTTCTGAGCGATAACGCTGTTTTTGCTAATCCGCCCGGTCGCCGATTGAAAGCGCATTTGCATTTAACCATTTGACGCTAGCTTGGGCGCCGTCATTTTCTTCATAACCGCTAGGCCGACAAAACCAACCACTGCCACAGCCCATGTGAGAAATGGGCTGGAGAAGACCCACAACAGTGATGTAGTAGGGACGACGGCTGCTTGACTCTCGACGGCCAACGAAAAAAACGGCTCTGAGAAACTGCCCGAAGAGATGGCTGACCATCTTGACTGAAAGAGTAGTGGCGCTGGCCTCTCGCCGTGAAAACCTCGATCAATCCATCTGGGGAACACCGAACCTTGAAATCGCCCCCGCTGGCGTCAACATTCCACCCTCGGATGAAGTGCCATTGCGAGTCGTAAATCTGGACTCTTCCTGGGGGCATGAGCGGGACAATATGCTTGCCATCGGCCGCCGTAACGACCCCGCGAACGTAGCCAGCAGGCCATTCATACGACGTAGGCAGCATGATAATGCCTGTCGCAGAAAGAGCGGCAGCGAAAAATCCGCCAGCTCCTATCAGGATGAACAGGTACATGGTGCCCTTAATCCACTTGGCCCGCGCCGATGCCTTAAGGTCTTTCGCCATCCAACGAGCAGCCAAGAACAACCAGAATGCAGCGAAAATGGCGATGAACAGCCCGAAGGCATTGTGCATATCGTGACAATATACCGCTGGCGACAGTGGTTGTTTAGGCCAATTGGCTTAAGAGCGCGATCTTCACTATCGTAGTGTCTTCAGAACGAACGCGTGATCCCGCTGGCAAGCCGCTTGGCAGCGTCGAGCAGCCAGCCTCAGTTCTCCCCCGGCATGGGATGGCGCGCGCCTCGTCGCATTGAGCACTAATTGCTGATAGATCGGTCGCGGAACGTGCGAATTTCCAAAAGAGTGCGGCGATGCCCACCCCCACGGCCCATGCGGGCAACTTCACCCACCGAGACGCGATCGGACGCGGCGGCAAATATATCCGCGCGCAGCGCAGCCGAACTTTCGTAATCTGCCGCGTTACCCCCGCCTAAGGCAGAATTGATCGAGAATGCCCTCCATCGCCAGCACGCAAAAGGGACAACGGGGATCGCGCGTCAAACTCGGCGGCTCCATCCTGGCCCTGGTCTTGCTCGAAAACGGGCGCCAGATACGCGGCCGCATGAGTCAACTCTCCGTCAATGGCGGCCTGCTATCTCTCGAAAATCCGCTCGATGAGGCGATTCGCGTGACGGTCCTGTTTCATTTGGGCGTCACCAGCGTCCGCTGCCGCACGCAGATGTTATTTCCGATGTGGGCCACGCAGGGTTGCCTTCAGCCCTTTCGCTTCATTGATTTGCCCGAACATAGCCGCGTCGCTCTAAATCGCGAACTGGAAGCGCTGGTGCGCAGTGGGGCAACGCAGGAACTCGAAGAAGCCGAGTAGCCGCTCACTTCCCGGCGGCCGTCAAAATATCTTCCAGCGAATATTCTTGCAGTTCGCCAATCCGCTCCAGCGTGATATCGGGCTTGGGATAGCTGGCGACTTGGGCCGCATCGTGTGCGTAGTGGCCCTGGCGGGGGAAAATGGTGGTTACGCGCGTGCCCCAGTGCTGCTTGAACGCCGCCAGAATCCGCACCTTGTCATCGACCATCACATAGTGCGGCGCGGGATATTTCGCCTCGACATCATCCAGTTCCAATTCTTTGTGAATGTAGATCAGAACGTGGCCCTTGAAAGTTTCATGCAGGCCCGAGCGATCAATTTTGAGCGGCTGAAAGACCACGTCGCCGTCGCTTAAAATCACCGCCCGTCCCAATCGACGCGTGTGCTCGACGGCATCCAGCGACTGCGGAAAGAGGCGGTTGGCAAAAGGATAATTCACCATGAAGTGCGAAACTGCGAGCAGCTTCTCTTCACGTGGCCGTTCTACGCGATAACGTTGCAGAGCGCCGAGATAATCGGCGTAACCAAGTTCCGTGCGCAGCTGCTCGAAAATTTCCCAATAACGCTGGGCGCTGGCCTCGCCGACTTTTTTCATTAGATATAACTTCAGATCTGCGGCGACGTGGTCGTTGTCAAGCAGCGTGTTGTCGACATCGAAAAGAAAAACGGTGCTTGATTTGTTATCGCCAGGATTCACGCGATCTCCAGATTATGAAGCGGCTTTTATCATGCCAGAAATCCGAAGCCAGCGTCGCGACTCAAAACAAAAGTCGCCGCCGCATGAGCCAGCGCACCTCGGATTCTGCTCGCAGCTCGTAGCTTGGAGCTCTCATCGCGGCTGAATTCGCACCTGCCAAAGGGGACTTGTATAGTTCCCATCCTGTGTAGTACAAAGAGCCGAACAAGAAACGATGAATCATACGAGCAGAGTACTGTGACTCTGGCTCACAACCGGGCGAATCGGTTTCGCCTCCCCAGGAGCAGTTCTTCGTGGAACACATCGACCATGCCGTCGTCAGTCGCTTTGACACTCGGTCCAGCCGGCCTTGTGAATTTTGTCGCGAGTTCGATCCGCAGTTTCGTGATCGCCGCCCTCTTGATCAGATGGTTGCCAGCAGCCGCACGGCGACCGCTTCGTCCCATTTGACTGAAGACGGTTACGTGCGCCACCGCATGCTCGACCTGCGCCGCATTACGTCCCGGGCTCCGCTCACCGCCGCCTGAGCGAGCGATCCACCGCGTCTCGACTGACACAAATTTCCCGTGCAACTTTCGCCTTGCTACCTGGTTCTAAGGAATAGGCCCGATCTGGTGTACCCTAGGCGGGGGGAGGCTTCTCATGCTGGCCCGTGTGCAAGCCCATTTCGTATTTTCCTGGTTGTTGTTGGCTCTGGACCTTGGTCTTTTCCTCACGAACTCTTTGCCGCTTTCAGCGCAAGTCAATGGCGCGCCACCGTCAATCGCTTCTATGGGTTTTGGTGGGAGGCCAATTAACGCCATTCCGCCTTCGGTCACATCCATGGACTTCGGCAATAAGGCCATTCTCGGTGGAAAAGGGTACGGCAACAACCGGTCGATTTTTGAGAACTGCTGCTCCGATTTTTTCTTTCCCGCGAAGCGCGACCTGCCTTTGACCGCCGGCCACAACCGCCGCCATCGTCGCGGTGATCGTGGCGATTTTGCTGTAGGCGTGATGGAACCGGTTTATGTTCCCTATGCTGCCCCCTACGCTCCGGACGGCGATGGTGATGACCCCGGTGACGTCGATGCTGAAGCCGATCAGGCTCCTGGCCCATGGCCTGTTGGCAAGCGGCCTCCCCACCGAATTTCGCCTCCCGATGCCGTTACAGGCGAGACCGTGGCGATTCAACCTTCTACTGTTCTGGTTTTCAAAGACGGTCATCAGGTGGATGTGGTCAACTACGCAATAGTCGGCGACACACTGTTCAACTTCGCCGACGGCCGCACGCGAAAGATTCTGCTCGCTGACCTCGATCTTCCCGCTACGCATAAAGCCAACGACGACCGGGGAGTCGACTTCCAGATTCCAATGGCCGCCGTTAAAGGACAGTAGAGTTTCATGCAAAAGGGCGCCGTTTCAATGGGAACGGCTGTGTTCCCGGCGGTTCCGCGCCCACGGCAGTAATCCCTCCTGGATTTCGCGCTTGACACGCCCAGCCTTCACAATGGATACTTATGCATTGACGTGCATTTTTATTCATGTCGAAAACGACGCGCCACAAAGCGATTCTCGACCTGCTCGACGCAGGTCCTGTCGAAAGCCAGGACTCGCTCCAGCAACGGCTGGAGCGCAAAGGAATTGAGGTTGGCCAGGCGACGCTGTCGCGTGACATTCGCGAACTGAAGCTGGTCAAGGGCCCGGAGGGATATCGCCGGGCCGGCAATGGCGCGGGCTCTGAAAGTGTTCTGCCCTCGGTGATGCATCTGGCTCGCCAGTTTGTTGTTGAAATTCGCCAGGCGCAAAACCTGCTAGTCGTGAAAACTACGGTGGGCAGCGCACAGCCGGTAGCCGCAGCGCTCGACGCTTCGCACTGGCCAGAGGTAGTCGGCACGATTGCCGGCGACGATACTGTGCTGGTGATCGCCACCGACGAGAAGAAGGCGCAGGCATTGACGCGAAAAATCAGTGACTTGTCGTAACACGATTCGACAATTTAAGACGCGATGAGGAGTCAGGAAATGCACATGAGAACCGAACCCGTTGCCCCGGCCAGCTTGTCGAAGTTGAAGCCGCAGGGGTTGGCCGAGCCTCTGGCGCCGCGTGATCTGGTTTCGATCCACGATCTCGAGCCGTCGGAAATCCTCGAGCTTTTCAATCTCACGTCCATGCTCAAGCAGCGCCCGGCGGACTTCCGCGGCGTGCTTGCCGGCAAGCAGATGGTGATGTTTTTTGAGAAGCCCTCGCTGCGCACGCGCCTCACCTTCGAAGCCGGGATGGACAGCCTCGGCGGCAGCACATTCTTCGTCGACCAGACGGCCAGCCGCCTCAATGCGCGCGAATCGCTTTATGACATCGCCCACAACCTTGAACGCTGGATCGATCTCATCGTGCTGCGCACCTTCAGCCACGCCGAGGTCGAAGAGATGGCGACCTACGCCAGCGTGCCGGTGATCAATGCGCTCAGCGAACTCGAGCATCCCTGCCAGGCGCTCGCCGACTTCTTCACTTTGCAAGAGCATTTCGGCGATCTCAAGAAGCTTCATTTCGCTTACGTGGGCGATGGCAACAACATGGCGCACTCTCTGCTTCTTGCCGGAGCGTCGGTCGGCGCAAAAGTTTCGATCGCGACGCCCGAGGGCTATGCGCTCAATCCCGTCATCGTCACCATGGCAAAAGCGATTGCCGAAGAGACCAAAGCCACGTTGCGCATCATGAACGATCCGCGCAAGGCCGTTGCCGGAGCCGACGCCGTCTATACCGATGCGTGGGCCAGCATGGGACACGAACAGGAAGCAGAAGAGCGCGCCGCGATTTTCACGCCCTATCAGGTCAATGCAGCGCTCATGCAACTCGCCAAGCCGCACGCGCGCTTCATGCACTGCTTGCCCGCGCATCGCGGCCAGGAAGTTACCGACCAGGTCATCGATTCGCTGAACTCGGTCGTTTTCGATCAGGCGGAAAATCGCCTGCACATTCAGAAAGCTATACTCGTATGGTTGCTGGGCGGCGGCGTGGGCCGCTTCCCGGTTCGGAGCGCGCATGCCTAAAGCAGAAAAAATTGTTCTCGCCTATTCAGGCGGACTTGATACCTCAATCATCATTCCTTGGTTAAAAGAGAATTACGCTTACGAGGTCATCGCCATGGTCGCCGACGTCGGCCAGGGAGATGACGTTGAGGCGGTTGTCAACAAGGCCTACAAGACCGGAGCCAGCAAGGTTGTCGTCGAAGACCTGCGCGAAGAATTTCTTACCGGCTACGTTTGGCCCGCGTTAAAAGCTGGCGCGGTTTACGAGAATAAATATCTGCTGGGCACTTCGCTGGCCCGCCCGGTGATTGCGAAACATCAGGTCGAAGTTGCGCTGAGAGAAGGCGCAACCGCAGTCAGCCACGGATGCACCGGCAAGGGAAATGATCAGGTGCGCTTCGAGATGGCTTATCAGGCGCTCGCTCCCGAGTTGAAGGTCATTGCGCCATGGCGTGAGTGGGATCTGAAATCGCGCGAAGATTGTCTCGACTATGCCGACAAGCGTGGTATCTCGGTAACTGCGAGCCGCGAGAAGATTCACAGCCGCGATCGCAATCTCTGGCACATCAGCCACGAAGGCGGGGAACTGGAAGACGCCGCTAACGCGCCCTTCGCCAGCACGTGGCAGTTGACCAAGTCGCCGCAGGAAGCGCCTGACAAGGAAGAGCAAGTAGAAATCGGATTCGAAAAAGGCGTGCCCGTGTCGGTGGGCAGACAAACTCTCGACCCCGTCTCGCTAGTCGAATTGCTCAACGAAATTGGCGGACGCAATGCCATCGGGCGCATCGATCTGGTCGAGAATCGTTTCGTCGGCATCAAGTCGCGTGGCTGCTATGAAACTCCCGGAGGCACGCTGCTGCTCGCCGCTCACAACGAACTCGAAGCCTTGTGCCTCGATCGCGACCTGCTGCACTTCAAGCAGCACGTCGGGCTCAAGTATGCCGAGCTGGTTTACTTTGGCCTGTGGTTCACTCCGTTGCGCGAGGCGCTCGATGCGTTTGTCGATACCACGCAACAGAATCTGACTGGGACGGTTACGCTGTCGCTTTACAAGGGTAACGTCAGCGTCGTCAGCCGCAAGTCGGATTTCTCGCTCTACCGCACCGATCTTTCATCATTCACCATGGGCGCGAGCTACGATCAAAAGGATGCCGAAGGTTTCATCCGTATTCTCGGATTGCCCTCGCGTTGCCGCGCTCAGTCGCAGGCCAAAGTAAAGGTAGAGGTCGAACAATGAAGATGTGGTCGGGCCGCTTCCGGCAGCCGCTTGACCCCGAATTTGAAAAATGGCAGCGGTCGTTTCCTTACGATCAACGGCTGCTGCCATTTGAACTCGCCGCCAGCCGCGCCCATGCGAATGCCCTCGAACACGCGGGCGTACTTTCCTCTGAAGAACTCTCGGAAATTTTGAAGGGCCTTTCCGAGATCGGCCGCCGCGCCGAAGCTTTACCTGAGTTTCTCAACGATCCCGACGCCGAAGACGTTCATCACTTCGTCGAAAAGCAACTTGCCGCGCTGATCGGTGCGACCGGCTACAAACTGCACACCGGACGCAGCCGCAACGAACAGATCGCGACTGATCTGCGCCTCTTCGTCCGGCACCGCATCGACAACCTGCAAAATCTGATCGCCGATTGGATCGATGCGATTCTTGCACGCGCCGAAGCGGCGGGCAACGCCGCCATGCCCGCCTACACCCACCTGCAACCAGCCGAGCCCGTCTTAGTCACGCATTGGTTGCTGGCTTATGCGGAAATGTTCCTGCGCGACGCCTCGCGCCTTGCCGACTGCCGCAAACGCGTGAACTTATGCCCGCTAGGCTCGGGTGCGGTGGCTGGAGCCACGCTCACTATCAATCGTCAAGCCATGGCCGCCGAGCTCGGGTTTGATGGGCCGACGGCAAATAGCATCGACGCCACCAGTGACCGCGACTTTGCTATCGAATTTGTCGACGCATTGTCGCTGCTCGCGCTTCACCTTAGCCGCTGGGCCGAAGAGATGATTCTGTTCTCGACCTCCGCATACGGATTCGTCGAACTCCCCGAGGCTTATTCGACGGGCAGCAGCGCCATGCCGCAGAAGAAAAACCCTGATTTGCTGGAACTCGTGCGCGGCCGAGCGGCGCGGGTCATGGGCTGCGCCACCACCCTGCAAACCCTGGTCAAGGGACTGCCGCTCGCTTACAACAAAGATTTGCAGGAGACGCAGGAGCCGCTGTTCAGCGCTTCCGATGCGATCGTCAGTATGTTGCCGCTCGTGACTGGCTTCATGAATACGGTCGAATTCAACGAGGCAAAAATGAATCAGGCGGCGCAAACTGGTTTTATGAACGCGTGGGCGGCCGCCGCATACCTCGTCGATCGCGGAGTCCCGTCGCGCCTCGCGCACGAAGCGGTTGGCAAAGCCGTGGCTTTGGCTGTCGAGCGCGGGTGCGACTTGCAAAAGCTGCCGCTCGCCGATCTACAGGCGATCCATTCCAGCTTTGACGCAGCGTTTCACTCCTCTCTTGGCCTCACTGAAGTTCTCGCACTGCATGATGTCCCTGGAGGCACCGCCCAACGCCACGTCAAGCGCGCATTGCAGAACGCGCGTGAGCGAGCCGCAGGGCTGCGCTC
>JBEKXO010000202.1:0-14064 GCA_049511995.1 Terriglobales bacterium | reverse complement strand
CCTGCACTGAATTACTCATACGGCGCTTGTCTCTGAGAATAAGCGAAGTTACCCTTCTCGCCAAGCCGCAACACGGGGCACCCGGCACCTCAGGTTTCCGCTCCTCGAATAGGTCTGCAGGGTAGGAAACGGAACTGCCGGACGCTGGCCGGAGGGAAAACCATTTCCTATCGGCTTGTTGCAGGATTCTCACTCCCTTCACGTCGCAGAGATGCCAATTTTGCTGAGCAATTCGAGAGAGTTACGATCGTCGATTCGGAGAATCGTAGGAAAGTAATCCCCAGAGATTACCAAAGATGTGGGCAAATGTTTTCCCATTTGTCCGCAACGTGATAACGTGTGAGCCACGTCAACGTGGTAACAGTTCGTCGTAAGTTATTGAAACAATGGGTTATATTGTGTTGGTACATTGTGCCGATTTCGCCCCGATTGGCAAGGTGTGTGCTGTAGACTGTTGTCACTGATCTATCCAGGCCGCCCCCTGTCCTGGCCGCGAAAGCGGGATAGACGCAGAATGAATCTGGACAACACTAAATTCCTGGAAACTAGCGGAACGCCCGTCAACGGCAACGCACGCGTCTGGCTTGAAAGCGTGAGCGCGGGCATGCGCACGGTCGAAGCCGTGATTCGCGAGCTCTCGCAGAATGACGTCCCGGTATTGGTCGTGGCCGAGCATGGGTCCGGCAAGAAGGCTGCTGCGGCGCGCATTCATGCGCTTTCCAGCCGGGCGGCCGAGCCGTTTGAGGTCTATCAGGGGCGCGAAGTTGCCGCGGAAGCCCTGGCGGTGCGCGACGGGGAGGGCGGAAGCGTATATCTCCAGGAGGTCGGGGATCTGACTGCGGCAGCGCAGAAGGAACTGGTTCGCCAGATCGGTTTGAGCGGCGCGGCTGAACGCCGCGTGCCTCGTTATATATGCGGTACTTCGCGCGAACTGGAGACTGAAGTAAGGGCCGGGAAGTTCCGCGAGGACCTCTACTATGGGATCAGCGGGGTGTGCCTGCGGCTACCACCGCTCCGCCAGCGTAGAGAGGATATTCCGATTTTGCGGGACTGGTTTCTTTCGGCGGCGGCGCGTGATTTCTGCCGAGCTGTGCCGATGCTCAGCCCCGACACCCAGAATTTCTTTATTGAATATAGCTGGCCGGGAAATATCCGCGAGCTGAAGGACGCGGCGCGTGCGATTGTGGCGCTGGGCGATGAAACGCTGGCCATGGGAGGATTGCGCTCGCTGATGCGGCGCGTGGATCGCAATGGCAATGGCGAGAAAATTTCTCTGAAGGACGCGGCGCGCGCGGCTTCCCGCGAGGCGGAGCGCGAGATCATTCTCCAAGTTTTGACCAAGACCCGGTGGAACCGGCGGCGGGCGGCGCAGGAGTTGCAGATCAGCTACAAGGCGCTGCTCTACAAGCTAAAACAGATTGGATACGAAGAGTATGGCGCTTGAGAGGTCTTAGAAGAAGGTTTCGAAGTTTCAGGGTTTCAAGGTTTTGAAAAGCGGAAGCTAGAGTTTGAGAGGAAACGAAGATATGAGATCAGCATGGAAAGCGGCGGCGGCACTGCTCGTCATCAGCAGCATGGCGTGGGCGCAGGATTCTCCCGCGCAGTCCGCCGTCAATTCCGCCGCTGCCAATAGTGGGTCTGAGAAGGCGGTTCCACCCCAGACGAGCGCGGGTTCGAGCAGCCAAGGCGGGCCGGAGTACGTGATCGGACCTGAGGATGTGCTGCACATTGCGGTGTGGAAAGAAAATGACCTTACCGCAACCTTGCCGGTTCGTCCCGATGGGAAGATTTCGCTTCCCTTGCTTAACGATGTGCAAGCCTCGGGCTTGACGCCGCAGCAGTTGGCCGATTCGGTGACCGAGAAGCTCAGAAAATATATCGCTGATCCGCGAGTGACGGTGGTGGTGACGGCGATCAACAGCAAGCGGATTTACCTGGTCGGCGAAGTTTCGCATGTTGGAGCTACGACAATGTTGCCCAACATGACCGTCCTGCAAGCCTTGTCGAGCGCCGGCCTCAACCAGTTCGCGAAGACGAAGGGCATTTATGTTCTGCGTACGCAGAACGGCAAGCAAGAAAAGCTGCCGGTGAACTATCGCAAGCTCATCAAGGGCGATGTGCAGCAGAACTACTTATTGCAGGCGGGGGATACGATTGTTGTCCCGTAGTTTGCGGTCCTACTAAGAGATGACAAGGATAGGGACACTTCGATTGATGTTGCTGATTTTGGGAATGAGCGTGTGCGCGTCTGCGCAGACGACTTCTCAGGCGCAAACTCAGGCTCCGGCCCAGCCCGAGGCCATTCCCGCGCCGGCCTTCGGGCAGACCGCGCCGGTGCTGAATCCGGAGAACCCCCCAGTCACGGGACTGGATGAGCCGAGCCTCGATCTGAAGACATCCAGCCGCAGTTTTATTTCTCCGGCTTTGCAGGTCAGCGAATCAGGAGACTCGAACGGCCAGAACACGCTTGGCAATAGCAGTGGTGTGTCATCCATTACCCGTGTTCTCGGAGCGCTCGACCTGCAGCAATACTGGCCGAAGAGCGATTTCCTCCTTGAATATGTCGGTGGCGGAGCATTCTATGCTGCCCCCTACGACGTGCGGCAATTGCAAGCGGCCGGCCTTGAGGCCGTCACGCGCTGGCGAACCGGACAGATCACGCTGCGCGACGCCTTCAGTTACCTGCCCGACGGCTCTTTCCAGATCGGCACTTTCGGCGGCGCTCCTGGATTAGGACTCGCCACCACGATCGGTATGGGAGGCGGAGCGACGGGGGGCGGACTGCCGGGGATCAACAATTCCTCCAGCGGCGTGTTTGACGCGGCGGGACTCATTCCGCGTTTGCAGAACACAGCGATTCTCGATGCCGTGCAGGCCATCACTCCGCGCTCGGCGATCACAGCGGCGGGCGGGTTCAGCGACGCGCACTTTTTCGACTCGGAGAATTGTGCGCTGGGACCGACCTCATGCCTGATCAACAGCGACCAGTTGACGATCGAGGGCGGATACAGCCATCTGATCAATCGTCACGATCAGCTTGGTGTCGTCTACGCCTTCCAGCTTCTCCAGTTTCCGCAAGATACGGGCGGGCAGATTTATGTTCATGTCATCAATGCTCGCTACAGCCATAGCATTACCGGCAGGTTGAGCCTGATTCTCTCCGTCGGTCCGCAATACACGGAGCTGGAAGCGGGTGGCTACTACGGCCATTGGTCACCGAGCGCGCGAGTTACGCTGCGTTACCGGATCGGCCATGCGGCGATGATTGCGACTTACGAAAAATTCACTTCGGCGGGATCAGGCTATTTTGCCGGCGCCAATGTGCAGGCGGCGCGGCTGGGCTACACGCGCCCGCTGGGACGCACCTGGGACCTGTACAGCGATCTTGGCTTCACCTATAACTCGAAACTCCAGGATGCACAGTTAGGAGTGCCTGCGGGCACCTTCTACGATGGGTTTGCTAGCGCCATTCTGCGGAAGCATCTGGGACGTTCGTATGAAGTTTTTGCGGCTTATCGTTTCAGCGAACTGGAGTTCGATCAAACCGTGAACCTGGGGCTCAGCGGCACGGGCAAGATTGCGCAGCGGAACGTCGGTACGATCGGCATTGAATGGCATCCGAAGCCGACTCGCATCGAATAATTTTTGGCCGTTTAAGGCGGCCGGACTGGTGAACAGTATGAGTGAAAATCGCGAACTGCAAATGGACGATTACCTGGCAATGCTACGGCGGCGCCTCAAAGTTATTTTGATCCCCGCCCTGGTGGCTCCGCTCACAGGCTTCATGATCTCCTATGTGCTGCCGCCGAAATATACGTCGCAGTCGACGGTGCTGGTGGAAGGGCAGAAGGTGCCGGACAACTATGTCATGCCGGTCATTACCGCTGATTTTGCGCAGCGTGTGCAGACGCTCAGCCAAGAGGTGTTAAGTCCGAGCCGCCTGCGTCCGGTGATTCACAGCCTCAATCTGGTCAAGCCCGAGGATGAGGGCAAGCTGATCGGACAGATCCAACAGAATATGCAGGTCGAGCCAATGATCACCACCATGAGCGCTGCCGTGGCCGCTTCTCCGACTGCGAAGACCAAGAAACCGTCCGCCGGTAGTGAGCCGGTGCCCGGCTTCACCGTCAATTACACCGACAGTGACGCCGTGCGAGCGCAAAAAGTTTGCAATGCCTTAACCTCGCTGATCGTGGACGAGAACCTGCGTTCTCGTTCGGAAGTTGCGCAGAGCACGACCGACTTCCTTACCCGGCAGGTGGAAGATGCCAAGCGCGCACTCGACGACCAGGATGCCAAACTCGCCGCCTTCAAGAAGCAATACATGGGGCAGTTGCCGACGGACGTCGACAACAACATGCGCATGCTGGTGTCGCTGAACTCGCAACTGGACGCGTCCACGCAGACGCTGAGCCGCGCGCAGCAGGATAAGGCGTACACCGAAAGCATGCTGGCGCAGCAGATCGCGGCGTGGAAGAGTTCGCTGTCGAGTACGAATCCGCAGACTCTCGAGGCGCAGCTGACGCAACTGCAAGGGCAACTAATGCAGTTGCAGGCTCGCTATACCGACGACTATCCGGATGTGATCAAGACCAAGGCGGACATTGCCGAGGTGGAGAAGAAGCTGAAAGAAGTCAACGCCGCCGCCGCATCGGCAACCGCCGGCGACAGCAACGAAAAGGCGAGTGCGTCGGAGCCGCCGGAAATTCGCCAACTCCGTTTGCAGGTTCACCAGTACCAGAACGTGATCGAGCAGGCTACGCTCGACCAGAAGAAGCTGCAAAACGCGATTACCGTCTACCAGAGTCGCACTTCTATGAGCCCGACTGTGGAAGAACAGTACAAGCTGCTGACTCGCGATAACGATAACGCGCAGGCGTTCTACAAAGATCTGCTGGCGAAGCGGAGTTCAGCTGGACTCGGCACGAGCATGGAGAATCAGCAAGAAGGCGAGCAGATGCATATTGTCGCGACTGCCGGGCTGCCCGATGCTCCGAGTTTTCCAAATCGCCCGCTGCTGGCCGCGGGTGGTTTTGGTGTGGGACTGGCGATCGGCGCCGTGATTGCACTCTTCCTGGAACTCAGCGACAAGTCGATCCGCACGGAACGAGATGCGGCAGCGATTATGGATCTGCCGCTGCTGATCTCTGTGCCGTGGCTGGGTGAGGACGAAGAAGAGGAAGCGAACAACGGCAATGGCAACGGACGACGGCGATTCTGGGGGCGAAGCGATACTCCGCCCAAAGATCGCGAGCATGTGGAAGTTTAACTTAGGGAATCAGCTCAGGAAAGTTCTAGCGTAAGACTATGTATAAAGAATTTTTTGGACTTCGTGCCAACCCGTTCAACGTCAATCCGGACCCGCGTTATTTGTATCTGACGCGGCACACGGAAGAGGCGTTGGCCTGCCTGACGTATGGCATACAAAGCCGCAAGGGCTTTGTGCTGTTGACGGGCGAGGTAGGGACGGGAAAGACGACGCTGATCAACAAATTGATGGAGTGGCTGCGTCTGCAACAGGTCGCGACCGCCTTCATTTTCAATTCGACGAGGCGCAGAATTTGTCGGATGAAGTGCTCGAGGAGATTCGGATGATGACCAATCTCGAGACCTTTACCGAGAAACTGCTGCAGATCGTTTTAGTGGGGCAGCCGGAGCTTGAACAGCGCCTGAAGCAGCCGCAGTTGCGCCAGTTGCGCCAGCGCCTGACGCTGCGGGCCAAGACCCATCCTTTTAATCTCGAGGAGACCAAGTCTTATATCACGCAGCGGCTGCGCATTGCGGGGTCGAATGGCGATCCGGTTTTCGACACTGATGCCACGACTGCAATTTTCCGTTATTCGCTCGGGATTCCGCGCGTGATCAATCTGCTCTGCGAGCACTGCCTGGTCAGCGCCTTTGTGGATCAGAAAAAGACGGTTGCGGTCGAAGTGGTCGATTCGGTCGCACGCGATTTCGATTTAGCCGATGGCAACGCAGCCGCATCGATGACTGCGCCAGTGCCGCCGTCGGAAAAGTTTGATCTGGTCGAAGCCTTGCGCACTTTGGCAACTCTGGCCGACCGGTTGCGCCAATCTGAACAACAGGATCTCCCCAAGGAGAGGAAACTATGAGCCGTATCCATGACGCTTTAAAACGCGCCGAGCAAGAAAGAGCCACTTCCACGGGGACGCACGTCGAGCCCGCGTTTGAGCAATCTCACGAGGAACCACGCGGAGTCATGCCCTCGATGCAAACCTCGGCCGCGGTTGCCATGCCGGCCATGGCCACGATGGGATCAGCATTCAATTACGAATCGCTGATCGCGCGCTGTCCACAGCGGGAATGGACTCCGGATCCGCGCACCATGCTCTTCTTCCAGGCCGATGACGGGCGAGTTGGAGCGGAAGAATTTCGCACTCTGCGTTCGCGCCTTTACCAGATCCGCGAAAAGATGCCGCTAAAGCGGCTGCTGGTAACGAGCGCGCTGCCGAAGGAAGGGAAGTCATTTGTGGCCGCGAATCTGGCGCAGGTCCTGGTGCGGCAGCACGGGCGCCGGGCGCTGGTGATCGACGCCGATCTGCGCAATCCGGGCATGCACCGGCACCTAGGAGCGCCGCAGTCACCGGGATTGTCGGATTATTTGCTGGGAGAATGCGACGAATTTGCCGTTTTGCAGCGCGGCCCGATGGAGAATCTTTTTTTCCTGCCTGCGGGAAAGACGGTTTCGAGCGCCCCGGAACTGCTGTCGAATGGTCGGTTGAAGCTTTTCCTGCAGAGGGTCGAGCCGTTGTTTGACTGGATCATCATGGACACGTCCCCCGTCATCCCGGTATCGGATGCGACGCTGGTAGCCGGTTCGTGCGATGGAATTCTCATGGTGGTGCGGTCTAATGTCACGCCCTCCGATTTGGCGCGGCGTGCGCGGGAAGAATTTCCCGACAAACTGCTGCTCGGTGTGGTGCTCAACGGAGCGCCTACCGATAAGCTTCAACATTCGAAGTACTACTATGGCGAGACGGTGGGCAGTCCCGCCTGAGTTGAACCGAGGCTCTCGTGATTCGGCTCTTCCACGTCTATTACCCGATTCGCACTCTCATCCTGCTGTTGGGAGAGGCTCTGATCGTTTGGACCTCGTTCCTGTTGGCGGCATGGGTGACTCTTCGGGAAGATAGTTACCTGGTGCTCAACTATGAGGGCGGATGGATCAAGCTCTTCATATTTACCGGGGTGGTTTTGCTGTGCTCGCATTGGTTCGATCTGTACGATACGGCGCGGCTGAATACGAAGGGTGAGCTTTATTTCCGGCTGCTGATGGTGCCGGGCCTGCTGGCCTTCCTGATGGCGGCGGTCAGTTATGTGCGCCCGGACTACCTGCTCGGAGGCAGTTCCACGGCGCTCGGTCTGCTGATCCTCACGGTGGCGCTGGTCGGATGGAGGATTGGGTTCGCGTGGCTGGTGCAGTTGCCAATCCTGGTCGAGCGGGTTTACGTGCTCGGTACCGGCGAGCGTGCCCAGCGGCTGGTGCAAGGCCTGCGCCAGAACCCGGAAACCGGCGTCGAGGTTGCCAGTTGGACGGGAAAACTGGAAGGTGCCGTCACACTCGAATCGGTAGCTGCGCACCTGATGGATGTGGTGCGCAATCAGAAAGTACATCGCGTCATTGTGGCTATGCCGGATCGCCGCGGTAGGATTCCCATGCAGGAATTGCTCGCATTGCGGATGCAGGGGATCAAGATTGAGGAAGCGACCTCGTGGCTGGAAAAAATGTCGGGCAAGATCGAGGTGGAGAATCTTTATCCGAGCTGGCTGATATTTGGCGACGGTTTTCGACGCAGCACGTTTTTTGTCGCAGCGCGCCGGTTACTGTCGACATTTATTTCATTGGTTGGACTGATCCTTACGTTGCCATTGCTGCCATTGATCATGCTCGCCATCCGGCTCGATTCCGAGGGGCCGGTTTTTTATACGCAAACGCGGGTGGGCAAGGGTGGAAAGCTTTTTAAGGTGGTGAAGTTCCGTACGATGCGGCAGGATGCTGAGGCGGCGAACGGGCCGCAGTGGGCTGGGAATAACGATCCACGGGTGACACGCGTGGGCAAGTTCCTGCGCACGACGCGGCTGGATGAGATTCCGCAGATGTGGTGCGTGCTAAAAGGCGATATGGGTTTCGTCGGTCCGCGGCCGGAGCGCCCGGAATTTATCGCGTTGCTTTCCAAAGAGATTCCGTTTTATGGGGTGCGGCACATGGTGCGGCCGGGGGTCACGGGATGGGCGCAGATCAAATATAAGTACGGGAGCACGATCGAGGATGCGCGCGAAAAGCTGCAGTACGACCTGTTCTATATCAAGAACGCGTCGATCGGTCTCGATTTGCTGATCATGTTTCAGACGGTGAAGACGGTGTTGTTGCGGCGGGGCGCGCAGTAGGAATCATTGAGAGTTTGCGAAAGAGGTTTTGGTGCCTATCGGTAACAATGTAACGGACGCAGCGGAACTCCCGATGTGGCGACGGGCGACGAAGATCGCGGACCCGACGAAGTCCGCATTTTTCTGGCTCAGCGCATTTTTCTTTGTGTATTGCGCGCGACCGGAAGACTGGTTTCCGGGTCTGAAGTATATCCCGTGCGCGAAGGTTACAGCCATTCTTGCCATGTGGGGTTTGTTCACCGCGCTCGGTAAAACCAAACGAACGTTTAAGGATGTGCCGAAAGAGGGCAAGCTGCTGTTAGTGCTGATCGGGCTGATGTTTATCAGCGGCCTGCTGTCACCGATCTGGAAGGGTGGCGCCATCAACCACACCATTGATTTTTCCAAGGTGTGGATCGCCTGGATGCTTACTTTCCTGCTGATCACTTCCTTCGAGCGTTTGCGCACGATCATTCAGATCCAGGCCGCGTCGGTCGCCGTGATTTGCTTAATCTCGATCATCAAGGGATATAAGCAGCCGCGGCTGGAGGGCGTGATTGGTGGCATTTATTCGAATCCGAATGATCTGGCTTTTGCCGTCGTGCTGACGCTTCCTTTCCTGCTCGCCTTCCTGGTCACGAGCAAGGGAGCGCTCAAGAAGTGCTTATGGGCGATGGGCATGTTGATCATGCTGGCGGCGCTGTTTCTCACGGCCTCGCGTGCGGGGTTTCTGAATCTGGTGATCTCGGGCGCGGTGACGCTTTGGCATTTTGGCGTCAAAGGAAGACGGCCGGGGTTGATAGCCGGGGTCGTTCTTTCGGGCGTGTTATTGCTCGGCGTGGCTGGCGGAAAATTATATGACCGCTTTCAAGCTCTGGGTGGCGACAGCACCACGGATGAATCCGCCTATGGTTCCTACCAGGATCGCATGTATCTGATGGAGCGTGCGCTCGACGGCATGGTGCACTATCCGCTGTTTGGACTTGGCGCCAACAATTTCCTCACCTACTCGCTGATCTGGCACGAAGTGCACATGACTTATTTCCAGATGGGAGTGGAGGGCGGCATTCCCGCCTTGATTGTTTATCTGATGTTCATTCGCTGCGGTTTTAAGAATCTGAAGGTGATGAGGAAGGCTAAGGGTCTCGACGAGCATACGGTTTTGTTCGTAGGCGCGCTGCACAGTTCGCTGATTGGCTTTGTCGTGGGGGCGTGCTTTGCGCCGGAGGCCTATCAATTTTTCTCGTATTTCGCCGTTGCATTTACCGCGACGTTGCTGCAAACGCTGAAAGAAAGAGAGCTGGAACCTATGTCTCCCGTTCCGGGCCCGAAGAAGCCGCGACATTTCCTGGAGGTTTATGCCGATTACGGAAGAACAGGTGCAGTCACCCCTGTCCGCTGATTTGCAGGCGATTTTGCGTTGCCTGAACTGCGGCGGGAAACTTGAGAGCGACCAGACGCAGGGCTATGTATGCCCAGCCTGCAAGCGCGCCTATCCGAACGTAAACGGCGTCGCCCGCTTTGTCGACGCGCAGCATTACGCGGCCAGCTTTGGTTTTCAATGGCACCGTTATCAGAAGACGCAGCTTGATCACGATGAGGTGCGCGAATCCGACCTTCACTTTCGAATCAAGACCAGTCTGCGACCAGAGGAGTTGCAGGGAAAGCTGGTTCTCGATGTGGGCTGTGGGATGGGTCGCTTCGCCGAGGTAGCGACGCGCTGGGGGGCGCGTGTGGTTGGAATCGATTTGAGCGCCGCGGCGGAAGTGGCGGCCATGAATCTCGCGAACCGCGAATTTACAGCCCTTCAGGCGGACGCTTTCGCTTTGCCCTTTGCTCCGGAGAGCTTCGACGTCATCTACAGCGTGGGCGTTCTGCATCACACGCCGGATTGCCAGGCCGCCGTCAAGTCTCTCGACAAATATCTGAAGCCCGGCGGAATTCTTTGCGTGTGGCTTTATAGCGGATACAACAAGTGGTATCGCTTCAGCGATTTCTGGCGGCGCTATACGCACAAGATGAAGCCGGAGAGATTGCACAGCGTGCTCAAAGTGGCCGTCCCATTTTTTTATAATCTCGAACGCGGACTGCGGCATGTGCCCTTGGTGGGCCGTCCGGCGGCCGGGGCAATTCATCATGTTTTTCCCGTCAATCGGCAGAAAGATCCGGAAGCCCGCTTGCTGGACACGTTTGACTGGTACTCTCCGAAGTATCAATCGAAGCATACCTACGAAGAAGTGTTCCGCTGGTTTGAGGCGATGGGAATGGAAGACATGCGCGTGGGCGAATCATCGATTGCGGTTCGGGGACGCAAGCCAGCGCAGCGAGCATAGCGCCTCGCTTTGAGCAAAGTTGCTTCGCGTACACTAAGTACTGGCGGGCGCCCAAGATGAGTTTCCGAAAGAAATTTACGTATGCCAGAAAAGTGTTGCCTGGCGCAACATGGCGCGCACTGAGCGCTCCGGTGCGCGAACCGGTGCACCTCATCATGGCGGTGGCCGATCATTTCGAGCCGGCCATCGATCCGGAGGACGGGCAAAAGCGCGTTCCGCGCCACGAGCAGGAGCGGCGCCTGGAATGGTGGAGCCGCGAGTACCCGAAGGCGGCTGACCACTGGCGCGACCACGAGGGCCTGCCGTTTGTTCACACATATTTTTATCCGGCGGAGCAGTACGACGAGGGCCTACTCCAAATCCTGGCTGAGCATTGCCATTCGGGTTGGGGAGAGACGGAGATCCATCTGCATCACGGAATTCCGCATCCTGATACGGCTGAAAACACGCGGCGGCTGCTGACAGAGTTTCGCGATCAGCTGGTGTTTCGTCATCGCTGTCTCGCTGTCGAAGAAGGTTCGGACCAGCATCGCTACTGTTTTGTGCACGGAAATTTTGCGCTTGCAAATTCGGCTGGCGGCCGTTTTTGCGGTGTCGATTCGGAAATGAAAATCCTCGCGGAAACCGGTTGCTACGCGGATTTCACGCTGCCGACTGGAGTGCTGCATCCCGCGCAGACGACAAAAATCAATTCTCTTTATGAGTGTGGTTTGCCGCTCGATCAGGCTGCACCTCATCAGACAGGACAGGACCTGACTGAGGGCCGCGCGCCGCATATTTTTCCGCTGATGGTGCAAGGGCCACTGCTGACGGACTTTGGGCGCAGCCGGAGGACTTTACGGCCGATGTTTGAAACCGGCGCGATTACGGCGCCGAATCCGATGACGCTTGCAAGGCTGGCGCTCTGGAAACAAGCGCGAATTTGCGTTGCGGGACGGCCAGATTGGCTGTTCGTCAAGCTGCATTGTCACAGCATGGATCCTACGCAGAAGGAAGCGGTGATTGGCGGGATGTTTCAGAGATTTCTCGAACAATTGGTGGGCGGCGCAAGCGAGAGGAAAGAGACGCTGCACTTTGTTTCGGCGAGGGAAATGACCAACATCATTCTCGCGGCGTGCGATGGAAAAGACGGCAATCCGGGAGAGTATCGCGACTATCGCTTCCGACGCCTTCGCGATTTGCCCAGCGTGGCGGGAAAAACCGATTCTTTCGCGGTCGAAGTGAATCGGTCGGCGTGAGTCGGTCGGCTTGATCGGCGCAATTGGAGTCAGTTTGAAAGGGTATAAGAGCAAGCCATGTGCGGAATTGCTGGAGTGGTGAGTGCAAGTCGCGAGAGCAATATTACCGAAGCACTCGTGCGCCACATGTGCGACCAGATTGTCTACCGCGGTCCCGACGACGAGGGTCTCTACGTTGCCGATGGCGCGGGACTCGGAATGCGCCGGCTCAGCATCATCGATATCGCCGGCGGGCACCAGCCTGTATTCAACGAAGACCGCAGCGCGTGGATCGTTTATAACGGTGAGGTCTACAACTTCCCTGAGCTTCGCCCTGAATTGGAGAAGCGCGGCCATCGCTTTTATACGAAGACCGATACCGAAGTCATCATTCATCTCTACGAAGAGATGGGCGCGGACTGCGTCACCAAACTGCGCGGCATGTTCAGCCTTGCGATTTACGACCGGACGAAGCGCAAGCTTGTGCTGGCACGCGACCGGTTGGGCAAGAAGCCGCTGCATTACGCGTTGTTGAAAGACAGACTTTATTTCGGCTCGGAAATTAAATCGATTCTGGCGGTTGCTCCGGAGTTGGCCGAAGTAAATGCGCAGGGGCTGCTCGAATATCTGTACTACGGATATGTGCCCGATCCTATCACGGCTTTTACTGGAATTCAGAAGCTGCCGCCGGGGCACTTACTGGAATTCGAAGACGGCAAGATTCAAATACGCCAGTATTGGGATTTGCCGCGATATAACACGCATCGTCCGAAAAGCGAAGAAGAGTGTCTGGAGGAACTGGAGCAGCGGCTGCTCGAAGCGACACGGATACGATTGATCTCGGATGTTCCGCTGGGCGCGTTTCTCAGCGGCGGCACCGATTCTTCCACCATCGTCGCGCTGATGGCGCGAGCGAGTTCCGGTCCGGTGAAAACGTTTTCGATTGGGTTCACCAAGGACGATTTCAATGAAGCGCAATATGCGCGACTGGTAGCGCAGAAGTTTGGCACGGATCATCACGAGATGATTCTGGAGCCCAATGTGGTTGAGACCGTCGAACACCTTACTAGTTCGCTGGAAGAGCCGTTCGGCGACTCTTCCATGCTGCCCACATACTATGTTTCGCAGATGGCACGTCGCCATGTTACCGTGGCGCTCTCGGGCGACGGCGGCGATGAAATCTTTGCCGGATACGATCGTTATCGTATCCACTCCAACCGTCGTTTTTTCGAGCACATCCCTGATTGGGCGCGGCGCTTCTATCGCGATCGGTTGTTTCGTCTTTTGCCTCGTTCGATGAACGGGAGGAAGTTCAGCTACAACGTTACGCTGCCGTGGCGTGAACGATATGTGGATGGATTGTCGTTTGTGCCGGCGTTTGAGCGGGACCTGCCGCTTCTTTCCGATGATTTCAGGCAGGTGCTGCGGCGAAGCGATGATCCGCAAAATGTGATGATGCGATATTTTGCGCAGGCACCGGCTGATGATCCGGTCAGCGAACTGCTTTACGTGGACACGAAAACTTATATGGTCGCCGACATTCTTACAAAGGTTGACCGCATGAGCATGTTGAATTCGCTGGAAGTGCGCGTGCCGATTCTCGATCACGAATTTGTTGAGTGGGTGACGGGGCTGCCACCGGAGTGGAAGCTTCGTGGCAATACGCAGAAATATATTCTGCGCAAACTTGCGGAGCGTGTCGGCGTGCCTCTGGAGGCGCTAAACCGCCCGAAGCAAGGATTCGCTTTGCCGCTTGTGCACTGGATGCGGAATGAGTTGAAAGATGTGCTTATGATTTTGCTGGAGCCGCGCACATTGCAACGCGGATACTTCGAAGCCGATGGCATCCGCAAATTGATGAACGATCATCTCTATGGCGGTAAGGTTTTTACCGGACGCATCTGGCGCTTGCTGATATTTGAGTTGTGGCACAGAAATTTCCTGGAAAGATTCACCAAGCCTGCGGGATTGTTTTCGCTTCCAGTGGTAGATTCACGGATGCATGCAGCGGCTTCCTCCGTCACGATGGCGACCGCGCCAGCGGGAGAATGAGGCGGTGAGCTTGCCCGCAACAGTCGGCCGGGAGTCCGCTACTGGCGCGGAATCTCGAACGGATGACGATTCTC
>JBEKXO010000201.1:0-8524 GCA_049511995.1 Terriglobales bacterium | reverse complement strand
ATGCCGGCCGCGAGCGCAAACTATCCCAAAGGCCGCTTTGGCGACAGTCTGAAGCAGCTCGCACAGCTGATCAAAGCGAACCTTGGAGTGCAAGTCGCCTTCGCCGACATTGGAGGCTGGGATCATCACGTCAACGAAGGCAGCACTCAGGGCCAAATCGCCAACGTGTTAGGGGAGTTCTCGCAATCGATCTCCGCGTTCTGGACCGACTTGGGTGATCTCGGAGAAGACACTGTAGTCGTCACCATGTCGGAATTTGGCCGCACTGCGCGCGAAAATGGCAACCGCGGCACCGATCACGGCCACGCCAATGTCATGTTCGTTCTCGGCGGCCCGGTGAAAGGCGGCCGAGTCTATGGCCGATGGCCCGGCCTCGATCAATCGCAACTCTACGAAGGTCGCGACCTCGCAGTAACGACCGACTTCAGACTGGTGTTGAGCGAAGTGGTTTCGCGCTATCTCGGCAACAAGGACCTGCGAGAAGTGTTCCCTGGATTTGAAGGCCAGCCGAATCAATTTGTGAAACTGCTGGCTTAGGAAAAGGTCAGAGGTTAGAGGTCAGATTTCAGAAGTGAAATGCTGCTTCTTACCTCTGCAATCTGACCTCTAACTTCTGACCTTTACCTCTAACCTTTTTTCCTCACGCGAACATTTGTGCTTCTTCCCAAAGCACGGCGTTCAGAAATCAGCACGTTCTCGATTTCCTCGCGCAGCCAGCGATTTGCCGGATCATTCTCCACACTTTCGTGCCAATACAAGTGCGCTTCGAGGCGCGGCGCTGGAAGTGGAAATGGATACACCCGATAGGCCAGGCCCGTATTCGCCGAGCCCGTATTGAACAACTCTGCATGGCGCTCTGGCAGGGTTAGCAGCATGTCGGTGTTGCTGACCACTAAGCAGGCCGTCTGGTTGTGCTGGTTGCGCAGAAAAATCTGGCGGCGAAGACCACGCCTGCTCAGTTCAATATCAATCAGGCTTGGGCCCTGGCGCCGAGACGAGACCTGAATGTGGCGCTGCGCGAGATAGGTCTCCAGGTCGAGTTTATCCTTGATCGCCGGATGATCGTGCCGCGCGACGACCACGAATGCCTCGTTCAACAGCCACTTATGGAGAATGCGATCGCTTACCGTCATGGGGATTTCTATCGCCAGATCGACCGAACCGCTGGCCAGTTCCGTCTCCAGGTCACGGCGCCTGATCCTCACCGTCGTGATGGACATACCCGGCGAAGCGTCTTTCAACCGTCGCAACAAGGATGGAAGAATCAGCGCCTCACCGTATTCCCACAAGGAGAGATTAAAATTGCGCCGCGTATCTTCGGGGACGAAATTGCGGCTCTGGCTGAGGTTCGTCTCCAGAATTTGCAGTGCTTGCCTCACCTGATCGATCATGTTGCGGGTAAATGGCGTCGGCACCATGTGCGCGCCCTGACGCACAAAAAGCGGGTCTTGCAACAGATCGCGCAGCCTCTTCAGCGCGTGGCTGATCGCCGGTTGCGTGAGGTTGAGCTGCTGGCCAGCGCGCGTGATGTTGCCCTCGCGATAGATGGCCTCGAGCACCACAAACAGGTTCAGGTCGACCTGACTTAAATGCACGCCGCATATATTACAGGATTCACAGGATTCATTAGGAGAATTCTGCCGCAATCGCTAGGCTAAAGGACCAGCGCAGTGAATGAGGCTCCAGCGCAAGGTCAGCGCGATTTCCAATGGATTTTTCCCGGTCAGCGAAGGCCCAGAGCTACGTCCAGCGCCTTACGGCGTTTATGCAGGAACAGGTCTTGCCCGCCGAACCCGAATATTGCGCCGAATTGCAGAACGTTCCCGACTGGAAAAGCTGGAAGCAGCCTGCGGTGATGGAGACATTGAAGGCCAAGGCTCGTACTTCCGGCCTGTGGAATCTTTTCCTTCCTGAAGACAAATACGGCGCGGGCCTGACCAACGTCGAATATGCGCCTCTGGCCGAGATCACTGGGCGTTCGTCGATCGCTCCCGAAGTTTTCAACTGCAACGCTCCCGACACCGGCAACATGGAAGTGCTGGTGAAGTATGGCTCGGCGGCGCAAAAAGAACGCTGGCTCAAGCCGCTGCTGGCGGGCGAAATTCGCTCTGCCTTTTGCATGACAGAGCCCGCTGTCGCCTCGTCGGATGCGACGAATATGCAGGCTACGGCGCTCATCGAAGGCGATCGCGTCGTTCTCAACGGGCTGAAGTGGTGGAGCTCCGGCATCGGGCATCCGCATTGCCGCGTGCTGATTTTCATGGGCATCACCAAACCTTCCGCGTCGAAGTATCAGCGGCATTCGATGGTGCTCGTACCGCGTGATGCTCCGGGAGTTGAGATCGAGCGCATGGTTCCGGTGTTTGGCTCTTATGATTCGCCGTTTGGTCATGGTGAGGTGCGCTTCACCAATGTGCGCGTGCCAGTCGACAACATTATTGCGGGACCAGGACGCGGTTTCGAAATCGCGCAAGGGCGGCTTGGGCCCGGACGGATTCATCACTGCATGAGAACTCTGGGCGCGGCTGAACGCGCGCTTGAACTTTTATGCCAGAGATCACTGCAGCGCGTGGCCTTCGGCAAGCCGCTGGCTGACTTGGGTGGTAACGTCGAAGTCATCGCCAACGCGCGCATCATGCTGGAGCAGGCGCGTCTGCTTACTCTTAAGGCAGCATGGATGCTCGATGAAGTCGGCACCAAGGGCGCGCGCAGCGAAATTTCTCAGATTAAAGTCGCGGTGCCGAATATTGCTTTGCAGATCATCGATCAGGCGATTCAGATGCACGGAGGCGCCGGCGTGTCGCCCGATTTTCCGCTTGCCGATATGTTTGCGACGATTCGCACTTTGCGGATTGCGGATGGTCCCGATGAAGTGCATCGCGCGTTGATCGCCAAGCTGGAGCTGGCGAAGTATCGGGACTGAGGGCTAGCTGCAGGCGGCAGGTTACAGTTGACAGGCGACGGGCAAATCTCAGTCTTGCGGGAGGTTTCGTTCTTAGTTTCTGCTATATTTACGGGTGGTACCAAGGGCCGAGTAGGTTAGCCGCAAACCCACGCCCAATCCTCAGTGAGTGAAATCGGTTTTCGCCAGATGGCTGAGTGGGTGGAAATCAGGGCTGGAATATGACCGCGACGGCTCGAACAACAGCCAGTCTTCTGGGAGTCGCTCTACAAGTTCAACATCCTCGCCACGCTGTCGGTGCCCTACAAAGTGTTCTATGTCTGCCTCCGCCTCCTCGGCGGCCGCGGCTACAGCGGAGTTTGCGTTTACTTTGAGCCGAGCGAGGAGGGACTGCGCTTCGTGTTCGTCAATTTCACCGTTGAAGGCGGCGATAAAGCCCACGCCCGTGGCAACGGCCCAAAGCACTAGGTCGTCGCCGTGCTCCGCAAACTTCCGTAGCTGTTGTAACGCCCACTTCCAATCCTTGTCCCAGTAGCACGCACTGATCAACGCATCGCGAATCTCGTGAGGGCCCCCGCTAGATAAAGACGCTATTATTTCTTCTCTGCTGCGAGGCCAAATAGCGGTCATGTTCCCTCCTGGTGTCGTGGTTTCTGCCCGAATCGAGTGATTGCCTCATCAGCGAAATGACGCAATCTTAACGTTTCACAGTTAAGAACGCATCACGAGATGCAGTGTTTCTTGACTACCGCCATAGGGTACGTATCCGGTACCACTTTCGTGGGAGTGTTCAAGAGGACATATTCAGGCTCTAGACCTGAGCTGCCGGACACCATCGCTGGGCTAAGGTTGGGCGCCCCTCCGGGGCTGGAAGGTCGCGTGGCTCCGCTATGGCTGCGCAGTCGCGTTCGGTACATATCAAACCGTATGTACCGTTTTGCCACGACAAATGTTCCACGCGTGGAACGTTTGTACATACAAAGCCCTCAGAACGAGAAGCGCACTCCCAGTTGCACCTGGCGCTTGGGGAAGGCTGAGGTGAATGCCAATGGTGTGCTCGACGATACGGTGCCACCTCCGGCCAGGGCTGTGCCGGGTTTGATTCCCTTCACGTTGAAGTTGGTGAAGCCGGGCTCGAAGCCGAAGAGGGGGCTGACTTCGTTGTTTACGCTGGCGTAGTTGGTACGGTTCGGGATGTTGAAGCCTTCGGCGACGAACTGGATGTTCGACGTCTCGCCTATCTTGTGGGCCCAGGTCAGGCGCATGTCGAAGTCGATGTAGTCGGGGCCAAGGCCGGTGTCGCGCGGGGCGCCTATGGGGCGTTCGTTGGTGACGTGATTGTTACCGTTGACTTCGCCGCCCGCGAGCAAATTGAAAGGATGTCCGCTGTGGGCCTCGAATATGGGGGAGAGTTGGAAGCCGGATAGATAATTCTGCCTCCAGGGGCTGTTGATGACTCCGGCGATCACGAGTTTGTGGCGCTGATCGAACTCTGAGAGGCTGCGATCGAGGTTGAGGTTCGTGGGATCTTGCGGGCCGTAGTCGGTGTTGTAGTCGGTCGAGGTGTCGAAGGCTTTGCTGTAGGTGTAATTGCCGAACAAGGTGAAGCTGTCGCTAAAGCGCTTCTTGACTTCGACGATACCGCCTTCGTAAACCGCGTAGGCGCCGGAGGTGTATTGGTTGTTCTGCACGATCAGAGGATTTATGAAGCATTGAACCGTATTGCAGGGCTGCCCCTCGACCCCGCCTAGTGGATCCGCAGTGAAATGGGTGACCGGGTCTGTCGTGTTCCAGTTCCGATAGGATACCTGCTTGCCATTCGCCAGAGTTACGGTGCTGAAGGGCGCGGGCAGGTCATTGGTGTCGATGGCGACCGGGATTCTCTGGGTGTGAGTGTAAATTCCGCTCAAAGAAATTGAGAAGCCGGGGCCGATCTCACGTTCGAGGCCGAAGGAAGCCTGCTGCGCGATCGGCGGACGATAGCCGGGCTGGTTCACGAAAAGCACTTGCAGCGGCGAGAGTGGGCCGCTGTTGGTTACATCGATGCCAAGGGGCTGGGATCCGGCAAACGGGCCAGCAACGGAGGCGGGAGTGACACAGGCTTTATTGCCGGCGGTGGGGGTGGTGCACTGAATCAATCCCTCGGCGAAGAGTGTCTGGAAAATGGTTGCCGAGCCGGCTATGCCTAGTAACGGAACCCCATTTATGTTATCGGCGTAGATGGAAATTTCCCGCTTGCAGGGGTTGGTGCCAGTGCCTCCGAGTCCCGGGAGGGGGGTCCCAAACAGCGAGACTCCGCAGATCGCGCTGACATTGGCGACCTGGCCAGCGCCGGTGCTGTTCTCGACCGCGGCCCGGCCCGGGCCGACAACTCCGAGGCTCAGGTCGACGTCGGGAATCTGAGCGTCGACGGGGCCGTAGAAGATTCCGTAGCCGCCGCGTAAGACGGTCTTGTGATCGTTGAAGGGATCCCAGGCGAACGAAACGCGGGGGCCAAAATCTTTGTAGTAGGTGGTCAAAGGGGCGAACTGCGTGTCGATTTCATAGCGGAGACCGTAATTTAGCGTGAAATTCGAGGTCATCTTCCAGGAATCCTGGGCGTAGAGGGCGGTCAGGGGGCGGGCGTAATAGCCGTAGGTGGGATCTCCGAAGCCCTGCTGGTAGATCTCGGGCAGGCCCAGCCCTGCGTCTTGCAACGAGTTGAGTGTGGCTCCAGCGAGCTGCGGACTGAGCGCACTTCCGGGGAGCACGCCGAAGACCCAGCGGCCGGGGAAGAAGGTGTGGGACTCGGTGTGGTTGCCGCGGAGCAGTTCGTAGCCTCCGAACTTAAAGGTGTGATGGCCGCGGATGATGGTGAAATTGTCGGCGAATTCGTAGCGGCGCAAGATGGTGAAGTTGGGCAGGAAGATATTCGTGCCCAGGTTATTGATGAACGATGGAATCTGGAGGCCGGGTTGGGCGGGCTCGTTGGGAACGACGTTGAAGTTGTTGTAATCCCACTGGACGCGGAACTCGTTCTGGGCGCGCGGGCCGAACTGGTGATACCAGGCAGCTTGAAAATTATCATCGTAGGTGTGGATGGAACTTCCTGCCGAGTAAGCGGTCAGCGACTGCACATCGGGCGACTCTTCGAGATCGTGGCCGTAACGGTAGGTGAGCGAAAGCGAGTCGCTCGCATTGAAATGTTGATCCAAGCGGGCGGATCCCAGATATTCGCGGGTGTTGTAGGCGAAGACTCCGCCCTCGGTTTCAAACTGAGTGACGAGGAAGGCATTGATCGCGGTTTGGCCCACCGTCACAAAGGGGTTCGACGGTGAGGTCGGGCTTATCGAGAGAAGGCCCTGGAGGGCGAAAGCGCACTCCGGCCCAGGCAAATCAAGCCCGGCGACGCAAGGCACGGTGGCCGGGTTGGTTGCCAGCGCCGTAACAATGGCCTGCTGCGCATATCTCGGATCGCTCGGCGCGAATGGGTTCGAGGTTGCGGTCACGGAAGGTCCGGCAAAGATCGAACTGTCGGTGAGGATGGGAACGGAATTCTGCGAGTTCTGGCGCAGACCTTCAAAAGAGGCGAAGAAGAAAGTCTTGTTTTTTGCAATGGGGAAGCCTATGTTGGCGCCGTATTGCTGGCGGCTGAGCGAATTCTTGATGGGGGCGCCGACGGAAGTGGTGTCGAAATTTGCATAGGTGGGGTCATTCGCCAGGGCTGAACTGAAGGCGAATGGGTCGCGGGCATCGAGCGCGTCATTGCGGAAAAATCCATAGAGCGTGCCATGCACAGAGTCGCCGCCGGACTTGGTGACGATATTGATCGAAGCGCCAGTGGCGGCGCCGAGGTCAGCTCCGTAGTTGCTGCGATTGATCTGGAATTCCTGGACGTCATCCTGGTTTACGGTGAGGCGAACGCCGCCGCTGTCACCAGAAGTTTCGCCGCCGTCAATGGTGATACTGTTGCCGCGGCCGTTGCTGCCGTAGAAGGATAGGCCGCTTTGCGGTGTTTGCTTGACTCGGAAATCCTGGTCGCCCGCCAGCCTGGTGGAATCGGCGACGCCGGGCGCGAGCAAGGTGAAGGTAAGGTAGTCGCGGCGATCTACAGGTAGATCGGTGATGTATTGCTGGGTGATGGTGTCGGCCTGGCTGCCACGTTCGGTTTCGACGATGGGCGGCTGGTCATTGATCTCGACGACGGTCGTGACTTTGGAGAGGCTGAGCTTGAAATCAGAAATGACTGTTTGGCCCACGGCGACGATTACGCTTTTCCTGATCTCGGTCGCGAAACCCGCCATTTCCGCGGAGACGTCGTAGGTTGCGGGCGAGAGTCCGGCTACGCGGTACTGACCGGTGCTATCGGTCGCAGTAGTGCGCTTAAGACCGGTCTGGGTATCGACAACCGTAACGGTCGCTTTGAGAACGACGCTGCCGGCCGAGTCGGTGACGGTTCCGGTGATCTGGCCGGATGTGCCTACGCCTTGGGCGAGGGCGGCAAGAGTTGCGAACAGGAGACAAGCGAGAGTGCATGCGATTCGGCGAATCGTGAGATTGACGAATGCTTGTTTCCGGGAACGAGGAGCACAGCACGACACGGCGCGACGATCGAAACTGCTTTTTTCAGAACTCATATTCTCCCTGCCTCACAAGGCTTGCGTCATGGCAAATTGGGACCGCGAGATTCTACCAGCAAATGACACAGGTTATTCCGACGTATTGACCTGCCGGTCATAAGTTTGGCGCACTTCTGGTTGTTGTTTGGGCCGTCTGAATTAGAACGAAAAAGAACTCCCCACGCTCCTGCCGCTTCAGGGCGTTGAATTCTCATGATGGGCGGGAGCGTATAGGTGTTCGCGAAATTCATCAAATGAATTATTTTGATGATCGTGTATGCCTGTGGGGAATGTTTGCGCGAGTGCGCGCTAGACGCGGGCAGAGCGGGGCGACAATCAGTATTTCGCTGTTAGCAGACTGGATTCTGGTGGGAGGAAAGAAATTCCAAGATCGCGTGGTGAGCGGCTTCGGTCTGGTCGGTGGTAAAGAGGTGGCTCGCGTGATCGAGCATCACTAATTTTGCGCTGGGGATGCGCTCGGCGATTAATTTTCCGTTGGCGGGAGGTACGAGGGCATCGGAATTGCCGTGAATAACCAGGGTGGGCGCTTTGATTTCGCTCAGCCGATCGTAGCCCTGCCACGCGAGAATTGCCTGCAACTGCGCCGTGTAGCCAGCCTGAGTCGGGAGGTAGCGGCGGCGCAAGGCTAGGTCCTCTTCGATTTTCTCTCGCGGCGTCGAGGCGTCGTAGATGTAGGGGAGCATGGCTTCGCGGGCTTGCTCGAGGGTCATGCCGCGGGCGAAGAGAATGTCGGAGACTTTTTTCTCGGCGCGCACGGCGGATGGACCTCCGGGCGAGGTGCAGCCGAGAATCAAGGCACGCGTCCGCTCCGGATATTGCAGCGCGAATTCCTGGGCGATCATGCCTCCCATGGAGACTCCGAAGACGTGCGCGCGCGGAACACCTGCGGCGTCGAGGACGGCGGCTGCGTCCGAGGCCATCGTAGCAATCGAATATGGGCCGGGAGGGACGTCGCTTGATCCGACGCCTCGATTGTCGAGCGCGATGGTGCGGAAGTGTTGCG
>JBEKXO010000200.1:0-8534 GCA_049511995.1 Terriglobales bacterium | reverse complement strand
TGCAATCGTTCGACGACGCGGTAAAGGTACTCGCGGCTGACTACGAAAAAACCGCTCATGGGGTCGCTGACATCGCAGCGGCACACGAAGCGGCTGAGATTTTTTCCGAGGTTGCTCAGCTTGACCCGTGTGGGAGCCAAGTCTCCCATGCCGCCGCCGTTGCTGTTGCGCGTCGCGACGACCACATCGAGATTCTGGGAACGCAAGCGGTGGACCATCTCCGGGAGAATGCTTTCATCATGCTGCAGATCGGCGTCCATAACCGCGATGATTTGCGCGGGCGTTGCCAGCATGCCTTCGATGCAGGCCGAGGAGAGCCCGCGACGTCCAATACGGTGCAGCAAGCGGATGCGGCGATCGCTCACAGCGTACTCGCGAATCAGGTTGGCGGTGCCGTCAGGGGAATCATCGTCGACAAAAATCAGCTCCCATTCGAAGCCGCGCAAAAGTCGCCGCAGACGCGCGATCAGTTCCGGGACGTTCCCGCGCTCGTTATAGGTGGGAACAACCACGGCCAGGTCGATGGGGCGAGCGGGCCGATGGGAGGGAGGCGGGATTCTGCCCGCTATTTGGGTCGTCGGTTCGACGGAGTCAAGCATTGTTTTGTTAGATGTAGGATGCGCCAATTTTGTGACTTGGAAAGCACAATTTTAGCCCCTAAAGAGAATTATTTTCGGTAATTTTAGCCCGCAAATCGCGGAGCTTTCAATCGGCAGGCATGAGGCAAACGGTGAGCCTATCTTCTAGCCGATCCTCGAGAGGAGACTGAACGGCGACGCGGGACTGAACGAGCGACCAGACTCCCAGGGCAAAAATCGCCAGCAGAACCACGAGTTCCACGGGAAACCAGGAGGGTCCCGCGATGGTGATGGCATTCGCGATCAGAAAGCAGCCAACCGCAGCCAGAATCAGCGACCGCGCCGAAGCGGCGGGCGATTGATCGGAATTGTAGCGCTCTGTTTCAGCCGCGCGCGCGCAAGCAAATCGCACGGCTCGCCAGCCGATGAGCAGCATGGGAATCGTAATGGCGGCGAAATCATATTTCTGAATGCGCGGGTTCAGCAAAACCGTGCCGACGAGGGCGACGGGAACCCAGGTTTCGCGAGGAAGATTCCACTGGCGGACGCGCTGAGCGAGAAACAGAAGGATCGGCGCGAGCACGCAGGCTGAACCCAGATAAAAGATCGCAGTCGAGCGAGTCGAAAGGATTCCCTGCCGCAACATAGCCTTGCCCAAAATGCTGACGGGTCCGTAGCCAAAATCGTGCAGCCAGTCAAAGATCAGGCGCAGGCTCAACAGTTGCTCGCGAAACATGGACGGCCAAAATCGCATCTGCGCGGCAAAGAGCAACACGCCCACAGCCGCCGTTGCCAGAGCAGGAACCCATTGCGGCCGGTCAGAGTCTCTATCCACCAGAACTGGGAAGGCCAGCAGCGCGAGGAATGGCGCCTTGATCACGGAAGCGGCTAAGACGGCGATGTAAAACCACCGCCAATGGCCACGCTTCCAACCCACGGTGGAGGCGGCGAGAATCACGCCATAAAGTACATAAGCCACATTGCCACTCAAGATCACATCGTCGGTGAGCAGTCCGGGAAAAAATACAACCGCCGGCAGGGCCAGCGCTAGCCAACGGCGTTCGCGCGCCTCCGCCATCTGGAATCCAGCCCACAGCTCAAGCATGGCCCCGGCTGCGAACGCACCCCAATACAGCAGCCCGAGTAGAAAGCTGGGCAACACTGACAGCGGCCGCAGCAGAGACAGCGTCAGCGGCGAGTAAACATAGACAAACGGAGGCGGTTCGGCGGGATTGATGTGGTCGTGAAATGCCTGCAACGCGACCAGATCCTGAGCGTATGGATCAAAATGGTCACGGACGGCTTGACTGGTTTTCCAATACCCATGGGCATCCCAACCGACGGGTCCAAGTGAGGCCATCACGACGATTGTGGCAAATGCACCGATCCAAAACAAAATCGTTAATCGCTGGCGGGAAAACCACTGCACATCTTCGATAGGAGAAGGGAGGAATACTGCCGAGGTCAGTTGAGACAAACGTTCCCCTTGTTAGCCATCGGAATCTCCAAATGCCGTGGAATTTGAGCGTGCGTACGCTAGCATACCAAGGCAAAAGGGGGGGAGACAATGACGAACTGGGGCCATTGGACGTAATACTTTCGGATCCTTCGCCCTCGGCAACAACGGTTTGCGCGAGCGTCCATGCTATTTTCAAAAGACGGACTTATAGACCATGGACCGACCGTCTGAGCCTGTTCCATCCACTTCTCGAAATGTATATGCCTTTGGCCTGACTTCGTTCCTCAATGATACGGCCAGCGAAATGGCGTATTGGGTGCTCCCGGCTTTTCTCGGAACTCTTGGCGCCGGACCGGCGCAACTTGGAATTATTGAAGGCATCGCGGAAAGCACCGCTTCGTTTGCGAAGCTCTTTTCGGGATATCTGGCGGACAGAGTTTCTCATCGCAAGCCGATCGTGGTCGGTGGATATTTTGTCGCCAATGCGGTCAAGCCGCTGCTGGCGCTGGTTTCGTCGTGGTGGCAAATTCTGGGGATTCGTTTTGCGGACCGCTTTGCCAAGGGCATGCGCGGAACCGCGCGCGACGTGATGGTCGCCGAGTCGGTCGACAAGGCAAACATTGGCTCCGCCTACGGCTTGATTCAGGCTATGGATTCGGCCGGCGCCATTGCCGGCCCGCTGCTGGCGCTGGCACTCATCGGGCGCTTCGGCATGCGCGGCGTATTCGCATGGGCGGCGATTCCAGGGGCTTTGTGCGTAATCGTGGTGTGGTTCGGCATTCGCGAGATGCATCGGGGCGGTATGCGGGTGCAGACGCACTCACCACTCCAAGAGACGCACACTCCGCGAACATCCGCGAAATCCCACTGGCTGCCGAAATTGCCCTTCGGTTTTTATTACGTGCTGACGGTTGTCACCCTGTTTTCGCTGGGAAATTCGAGCGACATGTTTCTTGTGCTGCGGGCCGGAAGCATCGGGATTCCAGCATCGCGGGCGCCGCTGCTGGGATTGGTCTTTAACTTTACGTTTACGCTCGCGTCGTGGCCGGCGGGGAAATCTAGCGACCGTTTTTCGCGTTCGGCTATCGCCGCGGCCGGATATTTCGTTTTCGCGATTGTCTATTTTGTTTTCGCGCTCGCGCCCTCTCAACTGGCGATCTGGTTGACGATGGCGTTTTATGGGCTCTTCTATGCGCTGACCAATCCTGTGCTCAAGGCGCTGGTGGTCGAGAGCGTGGCAGGTGAGGTGCGCGGGCGCGCGCTGGGAATTTACTTTTTCGTGACCAGTGTAACGACTTTGCTGGCGAGCGTTATCACCGGTTCATTGTGGAAGGCGTACGGCGCGGCGATACCCTTTTATCTTTCGGCGGGGATTGCGACGGCGTCGTCCATAGCACTGCTCGCGCATCGATCGCCGACACGAGCGTGATCAAAGCCACGACCGATCGTTCCTCTGTCTCTCCCACGCAAGAAAAACAGACTGAATCAATCGCTGCTGGGCCGTCGCCGCAGCCACAAATACGCAGCCAGCAAGAAAGCCACGCCCGCGATACTATCGAGCACGACATCCCATACCGTGCCGGTGCGTGACGGAATAAAGCTCTGATGCCATTCGTCTAACGCTGCTACGGACAGGGTTCCCAGCCACGCCAGCAGCGCCGCACGCAAGAGTAAGGTCGGTAACCCGCCGAATGTAGCTCGCCAGCCGCGAAGCAATAGAAGACTCAACATACCGTAGCCGATGACATGCCCGGTCTTGCGAAGATAGTGGTGGAAGACAAGGAAAGAGTAGATGTCGACGTGGCCGAAGAGGCGCACAATCAGCCAATACAACATACTGCCGGTGTGCTCGGAGGACAAGTAATCGGTAGACTCAAAGGCAATGAGGCATACCCAGACCGCAGCCGGCCACCACGCGCGGACTAGATTGGGACGAGACGCGGCCGTCAACTCTGTCTCTACTCTCATTCGGCCGCGTAGTTCGGGGCTTCGCGCGTGATCATCACATCGTGTACGTGGCTTTCGCGCAGGCCGGCGGCGCTGATACGCACGAAGCGCGCCTTCAGCTGCAGTTCGGCGATGGTCTGGCATCCGCAATAGCCCATGCCCGACTTGAGGCCGCCGACCATTTGGTGCACGATCATCGAGACCGATCCGCGATAAGGCACGCGCCCTTCAATTCCTTCCGGCACCAGTTTACCGAGGCGGTTGGAATCTTCGCCGGCGACGGGCGCGGCGATCGAAGCATCTCCATCGGAGTTCTGGAAGTAGCGTTCGCTCGAGCCTGCCGCCATAGCGCCGAGCGATCCCATGCCGCGGTAGGCCTTGAAGGTGCGGCCCTGATAGAGAATCAATTCGCCCGGACTTTCGTCGGTGCCGGCAAACATCGATCCAATCATCACGGACGATGCTCCCGCCGCGAGTGCCTTGCTGATGTCGCCGGAATACTTAATGCCGCCATCGGCAATCACTGGCACGCCCGAATCGCGCGTCGCTCGCGTCGCCTCGGCAATTGCCGTGATCTGCGGAACTCCGACACCAGTGACGATGCGCGTAGTGCAGATCGAACCGGGACCGATGCCGACTTTGATGCCGTCCACTCCGGCGCGAATCAAATCGCAGGCGCCGTCGAAGGTTGCTACGTTGCCGGCGATCAAATCAACCTCGGGCAACTTTGCTTTTACTCTCTTGACTGCTTCGAGAACGAGCGTGGAGTGCCCGTGAGCGCTGTCGATGGCCAATACGTCAACTTTTGCTTTGGCTAATTCCTGCGCGCGCTCGAGGAAATCTCCGGTGGCGCCGATGGCGGCGCTCACGCGCAGACGGCCTTTATCGTCTTTTGCCGCGCCGGGATATTTCAGTTTCTTCTGAATGTCCTTGACCGTGATCAGGCCCTTCAGGTTGTACTTGTCATCGACGACCAGCAGCTTTTCGACGCGATGCTCGTGCAGAATTTCTTCCGCCTGTTCGAGCGTGGTTCCGACTGGGACGGTGATTAGATTCTTTTGCGTCATCACCTTGCTGATCGGAATATCGAAACGCGTCTCGAAACGCAGATCACGATTGGTAAGAATGCCGACCAGTCGCCCATCTTTTTGCGTGATGGGCACGCCCGAAATTTTGTACTTCTGCATCACGTCGAGCGCATCGGAAACCTTGGCGTCCGGCGACATGGTGACGGGATCGACGATCATGCCGCTCTCGGAGCGCTTCACCTTGTCGACTTCATTGGCCTGCTGATCGATGGTCAAGTTGCGATGAATAATTCCGATGCCACCCTGCTGCGCCAAGGCGATGGCCATGTGCGACTCGGTGACCGTGTCCATGGCGGCGCTGATAATCGGAATATTCAGTTGAATGTTGCGCGAGAGTTGCGTCTGCGTGTTGGTATTGGCAGGCACAACTTCAGAGCGCGCCGGCAGAAGTAATACGTCGTCAAATGTAAGGGCTTCAGGGACGGGAAAATGAATCATAGATTTGGGATGAACTTCTATTGTAGGGAGGGTAAGGGCGTGAAGCAAATGCGGCGATTTGGTTGCTGTCCGAGAATGCGTTGATCCTTAACGGCGTTCAGCGGCGAGAGTGATGGCTTCCGTCTTCTTGGCCAGATCTTTTTGCTGCTCACGCTTTGAGTAGAAAAACACTCCAACGAGTGACGCCAACGCGGTAAGGATGGCCGCTAATCCTTCACCGCTTTTTCCCTCATGAACGAGCCACATGCCGCCAAGAACTGTGGTCATCGCAACAACGAAACCCAGGATCGTTCCTAGCTTCTGAGCCGCGACGTTCGAGTGAACAACTTCTTTCTCCAGCCCGAGGCGGTGAGAATGCTGACTCTCGGCCATTACGATGATGCGTTCAGCTAGACCTGGAAGAGTTTGGTTGTAGCGCTCTAGGGTTTCAGGAGGCGGAAGGGGTCCCGAGAACGCCGATGCCTGGATCATACGAACCACATCGGTTCTCTGCCCTGGAGTTATTCCGCGATCACGGTTCTTGCGGCTCACGGTATGCTGGACTATCTTACCGCTGGCTTGCCTCGAATTCCAGCATCGCGTCGTTCATATCTTCGCCAACAAGACGCCAATCAGCAAACATCGCCTTCGCATCAGCTTGCTGTCCGTTCGCGCTCACATTGTAGAGGTCGTAAAGGCCATACCAGTCGAGCAGACGACCGGCGCCGGACGCGAACGAGGGGGCCGCTACGAGGAAATCGGACTGTGTTCTTTTGATCATAAACACCAGATACTAACACAGGTTTAGATGCCTGAAAGTGACGGAAGGAGTCGCCCTCCTTACTGGGCGGTAAAGTACTTTAGAGACATAATCTTGCAAAGTTGATCTCCAACACCGAGGTCGCCCGGAATGAGGCGCGGCAAGCCTTGTTCGGACGTTGATCTACTCTTTCTTGTCACTTCCCTCAGTTTTACCCTCGGCCTCGTTCGCAGCCATGTCTTTCTGCGCTTGCGCTTCGGCATCGGCGTGCTCCATGGCTTTGCGATTTTCTTCGGCGCGCTTGGCGCGGATTTCGGCTCGCTTCTGGCGCTTTTCGTCGATTACCTGCTCGCTGCCCAGGAGTTCGATGAAGGCTTTTTCGGCGCCGTCTCCCTTGCGCCATGCGGTCCGGACGATGCGCGTATAGCCGCCGTTGCGGTCGCCAAAGCGCGGAGCCACGGTGTCGAAAAGCTTGGTCACGGCTTCATTGGTCATCAGGTAAGAGGCAGCCTGACGGCGCGCGGCGAGATCTCCCTTTTTGCCGAGGGTGATCATCTTCTCGACCGACGGACGCACGGCTTTCGCCTTGATCACGGTCGTCTCAATGCGCTCTTCCATGATGATCGACGTAACCATGTTGCGCAGCATGGCGCGGCGATGGGAGGTGGTACGTCCGAGTTTGTATCCTGCTACTTTGTGACGCATGTCTAACCCCAGTTGTCGGTTGCCAGTGGCCAGTTGCCAGTGGGTTAAATTGACTATCAGCGGCCAACTGCCCAGTGGTCAGTGCTTTACTGGCAACTGACCACTGGCAACTGGCAACTGTTTTCTACAGATCGTTATCGCCGTAGGCCGACGCGGGCAGGACCAGGTTTGAGGTCGGTCCGGGCACGGCGTTGCCGTGCTCGTCGATCTTCATGCCCAGGCTCAGGCCCATCGAGGAGAGAATCTCCTTGATTTCGTTCAGCGACTTGCGGCCAAAGTTTTTCGTCTTCAGCATCTCGGCTTCAGTCTTCTGAACCAACTCGCCGATGGTCTGAATGTTCGCGTTCTTCAGGCAGTTGTAGCTGCGCACGGAGAGTTCGAGTTCCTCGACCGAACGGTTGAGGTTCTCGTTCTTGATCTCCGGCCGGCGCTCTTCGCTCGACGCCGCGGTCTCGATCTCTTCTTCGAAGTTGATAAAGATGTTCATGTGATCTTTAATCAGCTTCGCGGAAAGGCCAAGCGCATCGCCCGGAGTAATCGAACCGTTGGTCCAGACTTCGACCGTCAGTTTGTCGTAGTCGGTGATTTGCCCGAGACGCGCGGCTTCGACGGTGTAGTTACATTTGCGTACGGGCGTGTGGACGGAATCGATGGGAATGAATCCGATACCGAGATCATCTTCGAAGTTCTTGTCGGCGGAGACATAACCGCGGCCGCGCTTGAGGCGCATCTCCATGTCGAGTTTGCCACCCTCGCTCACGGTTGCGATGTAGATGTCTTTGTCGAGAACTTCGACATCGCCATCGGCCTCGATCATGCTGCTGGTAACGACTCCGGGCTGATCGGCGCGCAGGTAGATTGCCTTCGGGCCATCGCCCGCAAGCTTGAACGGAACCTGCTTCATGTTGAGGATGATGTCGGTCGCGTCTTCGACCACTCCGGGAATCGACTGGAATTCGTGCAGCACACCTTCGATCTTGACGGCGGTAACAGCCGCGCCTTCGATCGAACTGAGCATCACGCGGCGAAGCGCGTTGCCGATAGTGGTGCCGAACCCGCGCTCGAAGGGCTGAGCCCAGAACATTCCGTATTTATCGGTGAGCGAACTGGTGTCGCTCGCCAAGCGTTTTGGTTTTTGAAAACCTCTCCAAAGCATTCTGTGTTTCTCCTCTCGGCCATGTGGCTCCGCGGTGGCTCTCCGAAGCGGCCCGGCTCCGGATCAAGCGCCATTGCGGGCTGATCTGGCACGAATAGTAGGCCAAAAATCTGTCGTTCGCTGTTCGTCGTTCGCTATTCGCAACCCTTTCGCTCATCTTGGCGAAAAGCGAGCAGCGAACGACGTGCAGCGTTTACTTGCTGTACAACTCAACAATCAACTGCTCATTCACCGGCAACTGAATATCTTCGCGTTTCGGCAGCGCAAGCACGCGGCCTTTGTAATTCTCGCGATCGATCTCAAGCCATGCCGGAGCGGGCTGATGACTGGCAAAATCCTTGGCCGTTTCGAGAATCGGAATCTTGCGGCTGCTCTCGCGAATCTGAATCTCTTCGCCGGCGCTGACTTCGTACGAAGGAATATT
>JBEKXO010000199.1:0-8569 GCA_049511995.1 Terriglobales bacterium | reverse complement strand
CGTCCAACTAACCACCTTCACCGACTGGAAACAAATCGCCGAGTGGTACGCCAAGCTACAAGGCGACCGCATGACCATCGACGACAGTGTGCAAAAGAAAGCCGACGAACTAGTCAAAGGCGCCGGCACTCCCACCGAAAAAGCGCGCCGCCTCTACGATTACGTAGCCCGCAACATCCGCTACGTCAGCATCTCTCTTGGCGTAGGCCGCTATCAGCCCCACTCCGCCGCCGACGTTCTCCAAAGCGGCTACGGAGACTGCAAAGACAAGCACACTTTATTTTCCGCCATGCTTCGCGCCGAAGGAATCAAAAGCTATCCTGTCCTCATCGACAGCTCGCGCCAACTCGACGAAGATATTCCCTCGCCCGCGCAGTTCGATCACGTCATCACCGCCGTGCGCTTCTCCGCCGGACCCGCGCTGGTCTTTCTCGATACCACGCCCGAAGTCACTCCCTTCGGCCTGATCCTTTACCAGCTCCGCAACAAGCAAGCCGTCCTCGCGTCCGACGACAGCGAAGCCGGCATCCAGTGGACGCCCGCCGACTCACCCATAAAAAGTTTCATGAACTTTTCACTGGACGGAAGATTCACCCCATTCGGCGCTCTGGACGCGACCCTCGAAATGACCGCCCAGGGCGACCGCGATTGGCCGATGCGCGCCGCTTTTCGTCGCGTAGCCCGCGCCCAGTGGAAAGATTTCGTCAAAGCCCTCACCGCCCAATGGGGCCTGCCCGGCGACGTCGACAACGTTCAACTCGATCCCCTCGAAGACACCAGCCAGCCCTTCCACCTGAAATTTCATCTGCGCCAGGATCAATACTTCGTAGTCCCCAGCGCCAGCGTAAATTTCCGTCCCATCCCTCCGCTAGGCTTGCCTGCCGTCAAAGCCTCCGCAAAAAATAAAAATCCGCTCAACATCGGCCCCGCCGGAGAAATCGACTACCGCGTCCGCCTCCAATTCCCCGCCAACTACACGGTCCACACTCCTACCGCCGTAAAAATGTCGCGCGACTACGGCGACTATTCCTCGACCTACACACTGACCAAGGGAATCCTCGAAGGCGAGCGCAAGCTGGTAGTCAAAACCAACGAAGTGGCCGCCGCCCGCCGCTCCGATTACGAATCCTTCCGCAACGCCGCCCACAGCGACGAAGACCAGCTCCTGACCTGCACCATCCTGACGCCAGAAGGTCAGTCAGCCGATGCCGGATCAAAACTGGAAGGCACCGCCGCCGAACTGCAAAAAGCAGGAATGAAATCTCTCCAATCCAAAGACTATCGCAGCGCCATCGACCTCCTGAAACGCGCCCTAGACAAGGACAAAGACTCCACCCTAAAAGACGGCTGGTACGATCTAGGCCTGGCCTACGCCGCCGCCAACAATCACGCCGAAGCGATCGCCGCCTTCCGCAAACAACTCGAGCAAGATCCCAACCACCAGCACGCCAACCTCGATCTCGCCATCGAACTCCAGCAAACCGGCAAATCGACCGAAGCCATAGCCGCGTATCGCAAACAACTGGAAGCAACTCCCTATGACAAAGCGACGCACAAAAATTTAGGCTTGCTGCTAGCGCAGCTAAAAAAAGATGCCGATGCGCGCACTGAACTGGAAGCCGCCGCCGCGCTCCCGCCCGACGATCCCGAAATCAAATTAGCCCTGGCGCAGGTCTACACCCGTCTCGGCGAAAAATCGCAAGCGCAAGAATTAATGAAAGGCCTGACCGGCAGCGCCGCCAGCACGAGTAACGACGACACGCAAGATATCTACGCCGCCGCCCTGACCAACGACATCGATCCCACCCAAACCGAAAACGAAGCCCAGCAGGTCCTCTACGACATAGGGAGCCAGTTCGATTCCGGCGAATTCGATCGCTTAGGCCCCTCCGCGTTCTCCTCAATGCGCCTGGTAGCGCTCTCCTGGGCCCGCATAGGATGGGCAAAATTTCAGCGCGGCGAAACTCTAAGCGCCATGCAATTCCTGAATTCCGCCTGGATGCTGAGCCAATCCCCCACCGTAGCCAACCGCCTAGCGCAGGTCTACGAAAAACAAGGCCAGTCAGAAAAAGCTCGCCACATGTATGCCCTGTCCATAGCCGCAGCCGGAAGCGCAAACACGAAAGACAAGCAGGAATCAGAAGCACGCCTGGCGAAGCTCTCGTCCGATCCCACCCCATCAGGCAAGACCGCCGATCCATCGCCAGATCCCAAAAAAGCAAAAGAAGAATTGATCGAAGAACGCACCGTAAAACTCAGCCAAATCACGGCCAAATCCGCGACCGCCCGCTTCAACTTAGTCTTCGACAGCTCCCCGCGCGCCGAGCGCGCCGACTTCGCCGAAGGAGACGAATCCCTCCGCCCCGCCGTTGCTCAACTCCGCGAAAAAGATTTCCCAGTAAGATTCCCCGATGTCTCCTCCATAAAAATCATCCGCCAAGCCAAGCTAACCTGCACCCCATCAGCCTGCACAATCGAACTACTTCCCATCGACAAATAACAATAGGTTTGTCATCCTGAGCGCAGCGAAGGACCTATGCATTTGCCGCAATCCAAGGACGAACCCATGCCCAACTTAACCTTCACCCTGTCGTCCACCCTAACCACCCGCTACCAAAAACTATCCACCGCTCTCCACGACCAAGCTGCGCCCCTAACCGACGACGAATTCTGGACGAAACCCTTCCCCTTCGGCAACAGCGTCGGACACCTCGTCCTCCATCTAACCGGCAACCTCAACTACTACATCGGCGCCGAAATCGCCCAGACCGGCTACATCCGCGATCGTCCACAAGAATTCTCCAACGCCACCCATCCCGCCAAACAAGAAGTCCTCAATAACTTCGACGAAGCCATAAAAATGGTCATCCGCACCACCGAAGCCCAATCCACCGACGATTGGTCCAAACCCTACGCCGCCAAAGGCACCGACGCCTGCACCCGCCTCGAAATTCTCCTAATCTGCGCCACCCACCTCCACCACCACATCGGCCAGATACTGTATCTGGTCTTCAAATCGCAGCAAAAACCCGAGTAGTCTCACTGCTCATTACGCTAAAGAATTTGTCATCCTGAGCGTAGGCGGGCCAAGAGCCATTGGCGCGGCGAGTCGAAGGACCTTGCGTCTTGCCCTACTTAAACTCCAACACTTCCTTTTCTTTCGCCTTGCTCATCTCTTCCATCTTCTTAATCTCGTCATCCGTCAGCTTCTGAATCTCATCCAGGGCCCGTTTCTCGTCGTCCTCGGCAATCTTTTTATCTTTCAGTGTCTTCTTGATGGCTTCATTCCCGTCGCGCCGAACGTTCCGCACCGCCGTGCGATGCTCCTCCAGAATGCGGTGCAGATGCTTCACCATGTCCTTGCGTCGTTCTTCCGTCAGCGCCGGCACGGGCACGCGCACGAGTTTGCCGTCATTCATTGGATTAAGCCCCAGGTCAGCGGCGCGGATCGCCTTTTCGATTGCCCCCAGTTGCGAAGTATCGAAGGGCTGCACCGTGATCATCTGCGGCTCCGGAGCGTGAATCTGCGCGATCTGGTTGAGCGGCATCTGCGACCCGTAGTAGTCGACCGACACCGTGTCGAGCATGTGGATGTTCGCGCGCCCGGTGCGCGTGGCGGCCATCTCGCGGCGGAAGTCTTCCACCGCCTTGTCCATGCGCGTCTTGAGTTGTCCAAAAACTTCTTTCAAGGCAGGATGAGCCATAGCTCGGGGCTCCTAAACATGCAGAATTAAAACGGTAGATTATAACAAGATAGGTCAGAGGTTAGAGGTCAGATTGCAGAGGTAAGAAGCCGGGAATCCGGTTTTCACCTCTGCAATCTGACCCCACACCTCTGACCTCTCTAAGCGCTTACCAGCGATCCAATCTTCTCTCCCAGCACCACTCGCCGAATGTTGCCGTGCTGATTGAGGTTGAAAACGATGATCGGAAGATTGTTGTCCTTGCACAAAGAAATCGCCGTCGAATCCATCACTTTGAGGCCCTGCTTCAGCACGTCCATATAGGTGAGAGTGTCAAATTTCTTCGCATCCGGCACCTTCATTGGATCAGCGTCGTAGATCCCATCGACCTTCGTGGCTTTGAGAATCGCGTCGGCTTTGATCTCCATCGCGCGGAGCGATGCCGCCGTGTCGGTCGAAAAATATGGATTGCCAGTGCCGCCGGCAAAAATAACTACTCGCCCTTTTTCCAGATGCCGTATGGCGCGCCGGCGGATAAAAGGTTCGGCCACCTGATTCATCTCAATCGCCGTCTGCACCCTCGTATAGACGTGCTGCTTTTCGAGAGCGTCCTGCAACGCCAGGGCATTAATCACTGTGGCCAGCATGCCCATGTGGTCGGCAGAAACGCGATCCATGTTCCGCGCCTGGTCGGCCACTCCGCGGAAAAAATTCCCGCCGCCCACCACAATCGCCATCTGAATGCCCAGATTCTGCACCTCAGCCAGCTCAGCCGCCACTTCATGGATGCGTAGGGTGTCGACGCCAAACCCCTGCGTGGCCGCCAGGGCCTCGCCCGAGATTTTCAGCAGGATGCGTTTGAAGATTGGCTCCGGCATCAAGAATCAGTGTAGCACTGCCTCCGTGCTCCAACCTGAATCACGTAGGGGGCAGACGCCCTCGTCTGCCCAGCCGAGCAATTCTCGGCAGATGTCACTGACCAATAAAGAAAGCCCCAGCATCTCTATGATCCTGGGGCCATAATAAATAGACTCGATTCTGTCCTTACTCGGCCTTGGCCTCCGCCGGCTTGGTGGCAGCAATCGTCTCTCCGGCGTCGCCAACCTTAAACCGCGCAAACCGCCGGACTGCGATATTCTCGCCCAGCTTGCCAATCTTTGCCGCAATCAGCTGCGAGATGTTGATGGTCTGGTCCTTAATAAACGGCTGCTCCAGGAGGCAAACTTCCTCGTAGAACTTCTCCATCATGCCGGCCACCATCTTTTCAGCAATGTTCGCAGGCTTGCCGCTGGCGATAGCCTTCGCGAGATAGATGTCCTTTTCGCGAGCGTAGTCCGCAGGCGTTACATCCTCTTTGCGGACATACTTCGGATCGCTAGCCGCAATGTGCATCGCGATATCGTGCACCAGCTCTTTGAAGTCCTCGGTGCGCGCCACAAAGTCGCTCTCGCAGTTGACCTCAACCAACACACCAATCTTGCCGCCCGCGTGGATGTAGTGCCCCACCGACCCTTCGCTCGTCACGCGCGTAGCCTTCTTGGCCGCGACCGACACGCCCTTTTTACGCAACAGCACAATCGCATCCTCCAGGATGCCCTTCGCTTCCGTCAAAGCCGTCTTGCAATCCATCATCGGCGCTCCGGTTTTTTCGCGGAGCTCTTTCACTTGCGCAGCAGAAATATTCGCCATAGTAGTGCTCATAGAACCTCAGGTTTCAAAGTTTCAGAGTTCCAAGGTTTCGGAGTTACAGAGTCTTTCAAGGAGATCAGTTCGGAGGGCTCCGGCGGACCAATCAAACATTGAAACCTTGAAACCTACAAACTGCTTGTACAAAACATGACCCGCGCACAGTCAAACTGCGCGGGCCGTATGTGGCTTGCGAAAGCCAACAGCCGAGCTTAGAACCGCCGCGTCTCCGCCTGCAGTTCGTCGATATCTTCGGTGGCCGCTGTCGGACGCTTGCGCGTGCCCTTGCCGAGCACGTCTTCCATGCGAATCTCTTCGCCTGTGCCCTCGACTGCAGCCGGAAGCGCTTCGCCATCCGCCGCAACCGCGGCGAACAACTCCTCAGATTCCGGAGCCGCCGTCTCAGCCGCCGGTTCGGCCGCTGCCGCTGCTTGAATGTCCGCCGTCTGCTTGTCGTCCCGGGCGTGCACGCCTTCAGCTATCGACTCGGAGATCTTCGACGTAAACAGCCGGATCGCCCGCAGCGCGTCGTCGTTGCCCGGGATCACGTAATCCACTTCGCTCGGATCGCAGTTCGTGTCGACAACTGCAACGACTGGGATGCCCAGTTTGCGCGATTCGCGCACCGCAATCTGCTCCTTATTCGAATCGATCACAAAGATCGCATCGGGCAGCCGCGTCATATTCTTGATGCCGGCGAGATTCGCCTGCAGATGCTTGCGCTCGCGTTCGAGCTTGATCACTTCTTTTTTCGGCAGCAGATCGTAACGGCCATCCGTGGCCATTTCGTCGAGTTCCTTGAGCCGTTTCACCGATTTCTGCACCGTGACCCAGTTGGTCAGCAGTCCACCCAGCCAGCGCTGGTTTACATAGAACATCGAGCAACGCTGCGCCTCTTCGGCAATCGCATCCTGCGCCTGGCGCTTGGTGCCCACGAAGAGAATAATGCGACCGTCAGCGGCCAGATCCTGCACAAACTTCGACGCCTCTTTGAACATCTTCAGCGTCTTCTGCAGATCGATAATGTAAATTCCATTGCGCTCGCCAAAGATGTACTCCTTCATCTTTGGGTTCCACCGTTTCGTCTGGTGCCCGAAGTGAACGCCCGCTTCGAGCAACTCCTTCATCGTGATGTTCGCCAATCAACCTCCTCAGTTGGTCTGCATCCGGATGCTGAAAAGATCCGGATTACCATTCCCTTCCACCCCATCTCAGGGGAGGTGGGGGGATGAATTGAACTCCTAATAAACCAAATTTCAAGGTTTCAGAGTTTCAAGGCTTCAAAATTCAAAGGCCGCCCGATGCACACCTTGAAACCTGCAACTTATCTTTTACTAAACTGGAATCTCTTGCGAGCGCCCTTCTGCCCATACTTCTTGCGCTCTTTGGCGCGCGGATCACGGGTTACCATGCCTTCGGCCTTGAGCTTCTTGCGCAGTTCCGCATTGAACAGCATGAGCGCGCGCGTGATGCCGAGACGCACCGCATCGGCTTGTCCGGCCACTCCACCGCCGCACACATTCGCCAAAACGTTGAATGTAGTTCCTGTATCGGTCGAGACCAGTGCCCGCTTCGCCGCGATGCGCTGCGACGGCGTCACAAAGTATTCATCGAATGACTTGCCGTTAACCTTGAGCTCGCCGCTGCCTGGACGAAGAAAAACGCGCGCGATCGCCGTCTTGCGGCGTCCCGTTCCGTAGTATTGAACCAATTCAGCCATTAGCTCTTAGCTGTTAGCTCTTAGCTTTGTCAGCCAAGCGCCAACTTGTTACCTTTCCTCGAATTCTCAAATTCGAAAACCTGTATAAACCGAAATTCGTATTAGCTAAGAGCCAACGGCTAATAGCTCGTTCTATGCAAACACCTTAGCTTCCGGCTTCTGCGCGTCGTGCGGATGCTTGTCGCCGCGATAAACCTTCAGCTTGGTAAACATCTGCTTGCCAAGCTTGTTCTTCGGCAGCATGCGCGACACGGCGTCTTCAATGATCAGTTCCGGCTTCCGCACCAGGCGCTTCTTCATCTCTTCCGAGCGCAGCCCGCCAGGATAGCCCGTATAACGGTGATACATCTTCTGGTCAGCCTTCATGCCGGTAATCTTGATCTTCTCGGCATTGATGATCACGACGTGATCGCCGGTATCGATAAACGGCGTGTATTTCGGATTCTCTTTACCCATCAAAATACGAGCTACGCGCGAGGCGAGGCGGCCAAGCGCCAGTCCGCTTGCATCCACCACAAACCATTTACGCGCAATATCTCCCTCTTTGGGGAAATAGGTTGACATCGGAAATCTCCCAGAATTAAAAGAACGCTATAAACGACGAAGACCGCTGACTGCCTTAAAGCCGAGTGCCCCTCAACCTGATTGCCGTATCCGTGATATCCACGCAGAACGCGCGCTAGGTGTTCCAGGCGGGCAGCCGCAGGACTTCCAAAGGCTTCTAGAATAGCCCAGCCGCGCGGCGCTTGTCAACGAAGAGCTTGGCTAAACCATTGAATCATTAAATCATTGAGCCATTGAATCATTTGGACTGAGGGGCTTAATGACTCAATACCCCAATGGCGCAATACCTCAATCGACTCACTTCCCGCCCACCGACTGCAGACAACGCCCGTAAAGTTCCAGTAGGTGGGCGGCGTATTCTTCGGGCTTGTCGGCCGAACCTCCGCCCTGGAAGCCGACTCCGGCGCCAGTGGTCTTGCCGTAGCCGGTGGTCATAGCGATGAACTTCATGAGATCGAGCGCGATGTCTTCGTCGCGGCGGGAGCCTAGAGGAAGCCCGGGTGTTTCCATGATAAGAACTCCTCGTAAACGGTGTAATCCGCCGGGTTCCCCGGCGCTGCCGCGATCATAGCAGAACCCTCGCGGATGGAGCCGGGCGAGTGGCGCGTTGCGCCGGCATCAGCTATCGATGCTGTTCTTAAGTAAACCGGCGACCCGGATTCGGCAATTAAATTCTTCCGGCATACCGCGCGAGCCTAGAGTCGAACCGAGAGTCGAACCGAGAGTCGAACCGAGGTGCCCTCGGTCCAGACTGTCTCACTTCCACCGGTCCAGACTGTCTCATTTCCACCGCGGAGATGCATACCAACTGGTGCTCTTCCAAGTCGCTTTTGGCGCGCTCCATATCGACGTTCTTGTAGGCGGCAAGCTCGGTACTGACCTGATAATACGCAGCCGAACGGGCCTCGATGTACTG